>JBKDZR010000078.1:0-6454 GCA_047971485.1 Qingshengfaniella sp.
CTCGTTCGTGATCACGGCCTGACGGGTACGGTTGTACTGAATGGTCAGCCGGTCGATCCTGTCGCCCGCATTGCGCGTGGCGCTGTACATGGCGGACAGCTGGGCACCGTTGCACGAAGCGGTGTTTTCCAGCAGCGCCGCAAAGATCTGGGTCGCCACCCCGCGCGGCAGAAGATCGGCAAGGATGCCTGCTTCGCTCGGGTCATAGTCATAGACCGGGCCCACCGTGGCGTCCCCGCCCTCAGGGGCTTCGAAGCTGGCCGGGATGATCTGTTGCGCCGTCGGGTTCTGGCTGATGACGCTTTCGAAATGCGAGAAGAAGATCGTCGCAACATCGAATTCGCCAGCATCAAAGCGGTCCAGAACGCCGCGGGCAATGCCTTGTGCATCGGCATAGCCCAGGCGCTTGACCTCGCTCAGATCGACATGGCCGACCAGCAGATCGCCGTAATCGCGCTTCAGCTGTTCACGGCCTTTTTTCCCGACGGTGAGAATTTTCACCGTCTTGCCGTGGCCTTGCAGCTCGGTGATCTTGGTCCGGGCCAGTTTCACGATGGCGCTGTTGAAACCACCGCACAGGCCGCGTTCCGAGGTCATCACCACCAGCAGATGGGTCTGGTCGGAACCGGTCCCGCCCAGCAGCTTCGGCGCCGTGGCACTGTCCCCGACCGAGGCCGCCAGCGCGCCGAGAACGGCGTTGAAGCGGTCGGTATAGGGACGCGCCGCTTCCGCCGCCTCCTGGGCGCGGCGCAGTTTTGCTGCCGCGACCATCTGCATGGCCTTGGTGATCTTCCGGGTCGAGGTGACCGAGGAAATCCTGTTCTTCAGGTCCTTCAGGCTAGGCATCTGTCCTGTCCTTCCGGGGCCAAATCAGGAAAAGGTTTCCGCGAACTCGTCGATCGCTGCCTTGATCTTGTCCTCGGCCTCACCCTTCACCTTGGGATCCTCGGTGGTGATGAAATCCAGGACATCCTTGCGCTGGGTGCGCAGGTGCTGCAGCAGACCCTTTTCAAAGCGGCCAACCTCGGCCACCGGGATCTTGTCCAGATAGCCTTTGGTGCCGGCATAAATCACACAGACGATTTCCGCGTTGGTCAGCGGCGCGTACTGGGGCTGTTTCATCAGCTCGGTCAGACGCGCACCCCGGTTCAGCAGGCGCTGGGTGGCTGCATCCAGATCGGACCCGAACTGGGCGAAGGCCGCCATTTCACGATACTGCGCCAGTTCCAGCTTGACCGGACCAGCGACCGATTTCATCGCGTTGGTCTGCGCCGAAGAGCCAACCCGCGACACCGACAGACCGGTGTTCACAGCCGGGCGGATGCCCTGGAAGAACAGGTCGGTTTCCAGGAAGATCTGGCCGTCGGTGATCGAGATCACGTTGGTCGGGATAAAGGCCGACACGTCGCCACCCTGGGTTTCGATGATCGGCAGCGCGGTCAGCGAGCCGGCACCGTGATCCTCGTTCAGCTTGGCCGAGCGTTCCAGCAGCCGCGAGTGCAGGTAGAACACGTCACCCGGAGAGGCTTCGCGCCCCGGCGGGCGGCGCAGCAGCAGCGACATCTGGCGATAGGCCACGGCCTGCTTGGACAGATCATCATAGATGATCAGCGCGTGGCGGCCATTGTCGCGGAAATATTCGCCCATCGCCGTGGCGGTATAGGGGGCAAGGTACTGCATCGGCGCCGGATCGGATGCGGTGGCGGCCACGACGATCGAATAGTCGATGGCACCGGTTTCTTCCAGCTTCTTCACCAGCTGGGCCACGGTGGACCGCTTCTGCCCGATGGCGACATAAACGCAGTACAGCTTCTTCGATTCGTCGTCGCCGGCTGCGTCGTTATAGGTTTTCTGGTTCAGGATCGCGTCCAGGGCCACGGCAGTCTTGCCGGTCTGACGGTCCCCGATGATCAGTTCCCGCTGGCCACGGCCGATCGGGATCATGGCGTCTACCGATTTCAGGCCGGTGGCCATGGGTTCGTGCACCGATTTACGCGGAATGATGCCCGGGGCCTTGACGTCAGCGATGGTGCGCTCGACCCGCTCGATCGGGCCCTTGCCGTCCAGCGGGTTGCCCAGACCATCGACCACGCGGCCCAGCAGGCCTTCGCCCACCGGCACGTCCACGATGGAATTGGTACGCTTGACGGTATCGCCTTCCTTGATGTCCCGGTCGGACCCGAAGATCACGACACCGACGTTGTCGCTTTCCAGGTTCAGGGCCATCCCGCGGATCCCACCGGGGAATTCGACCATCTCACCGGCCTGCACGCTGTCAAGGCCGTAGACGCGGGCAATCCCGTCACCGACGCTCAGCACCCGTCCAACTTCGGCGACCTCAGCTTCCTGACCGAAGTTCTTGATCTGCTCCTTGAGGATCGCAGATATTTCGGCTGCCTGGATTCCCATTACCCGACCTCTTTCATGGCATTCTGAAGATTGGCAAGTTTGGCGGCGATCGAGGTATCGATCATCCGCGAACCCACCTTGACGACGAGACCACCGATGAGACTTTCATCGACGGTTGCATTGATTTTGACGGTCTTGCCAACCTTCGCGGTCAGCGTTTCTTCCAGCTTTTTCGACTGGGTCGCGGTCAGCGCCTTCGCGGACCGGACCTCGGCCGTCACCTCGCCCTTTTCCTCGGCGATCATCGCGCGCAGCCGCGTCAGCAGCGGCGGCAGGACGAACAGGCGGCGCTTGGAGGCCATCAACGCCAACGTATTGGCGACGATATCCGACAGCCCCATTTTCTGCGCCACCGCAGTGATCGCAGCCTGCTGGGCTGCGCGGCTGTAGATGGGCGAACGGATCATGCCGCTCAGGTCCGCGTTTTCATCAAGCACTTGCCCAAGTGCATCCACGTCGGCCTCCAGCGCCTCAAGCTGGCCGTTTTCACGGGCAAGCTGGAAAACGGCTGTGGCGTAACGATCGGCAATGCCGGCGGAGATCGAAGCTGGTTCGGACACGTCACCCTTCCGCTTGTCTGAACCCCGCCAGCCGCGTGCGGCCTGAGGGCGTGACACCATGACCCGGAGACGATCCGGGCCGCTAAATCAGCGCGGGTTTAGCAAAGGGCATGTTGGCAGGCAACCGCACAAACGGCCCTTGCCCGATCAATCTGTGCAGGAACACAGCAGCGGCACGGTGGCCTTCCCCGTCACACCCTCAGGAAACAAGGGTCCGGGCGGCCTTGCGCGGGCCAGGTGATTCCCCCGCCCCTGCGACAAGTTTGCCCGTATCGCAGGGATCGCTCAACCGCGGCGGACCGCCTGAGGCAAACCATCGAGGATGCGCAGGGGCGCGCGCAGGGGGGTACCCACCTCAATCCCGCGCTGATGGAATCGGGGCTTGACCGCCTCGACCATCAGCACCCCCCCGGCATAGCGGCTGGACAGCCGGCGCCCGACACGTTCCACCATGCCCCCCGCCCGCAACCAGAACCGGCGGTGCGACGGCGGCTGGAAAAGCGTCACCAAATGGCGCTCGGCGACGAAGCCATGGGGGCGCAGGCGTTCCTCAAGCTGGCTCAGGCTATAGGGGCGGCCATAGCCGAACGGTGTCTGATCGCTGCGCGCCCACAACCCGGCCCGGTTCGGCACGACGAACAACGCCTTGCCCCCCGGGCCCAGCACACGCGCCGCTTCGTCCAGCACGGCCCCCTGGTTGTCCGAAGTCTCAAGCCCGTGCATCAGCACCAGCTTGTCCACCATCCCCGTGGGCAAGGGCCAGCGGTTTTCCTCGCACAGCACCGAAACATTGGGCATGCCCGCCGGCCAGGGCATCACCCCCTGCGGTGCCGGCATCAGGGCAACCACCCGTCGTGCCTCGGCCAGGAAAGGGCGCAAAAGAGGCGCGGCGAAACCATAGCCGACAACAGTCTGCCCCTTGGCCTCCGGCCACATGGCAACCATCTGGTCGCGGATCGCCTTTTGCGCCGCGCGGCCCAGACCGGTCCGATAATAAAAGGTCCTGAGATTCAGAACATCCAGATGCATTGCGAAGCACGGCCTCCTCGGCATAGCCTTGGGCCCAGAATACCCAAGCCAGCGAGGAAAACCATGCCTCTCACCCTTCAGACCGTCGCGTGTCTTTCAGACAATTACGCTTTCCTGATCCATGATCCGGCCTCGGGCGCCACCGCAGTGGTCGACGTGCCCGAAATCGCCCCGATCGAGGCCGCCCTGGCCACACGGGGCTGGACACTCACCGACATCTTCATCACCCACCACCACAACGATCACATCGGCGGGGTGCCGGCCCTGCGCGAGACAACCGGCGCCCGCGTCTGGGGGGCAGCGGCCGATGCCCATCGCCTGCCCCCTCTGGACCGAGTCGTGAACCCCGGCCAGGATCTGGACTTTGCCGGAGAACCGGTTGTGGTGATCGACGTGCCCGGCCACACGGTGGGCCATATCGCCTATCAGCTGCCACAATCGGGGCTGGTCTTTACCGGCGACAGCCTGATGGCGCTGGGATGCGGCCGGCTGTTCGAAGGCACAGCCGCGCAAATGTGGACCAGCCTGTCCGCCCTGGCCGCGCTGCCCGACGACACCACCGTGTGCTCGGGACATGAATACACCCAGGCCAATGCGAAATTCGCCCTCAGCGTCGATCCCGACAACCCGGCGCTGAAAAAAAGGGCTGAAACGGTGGCCCGGGCCCGGACCGACAACCGCGCCACAGTGCCGTCATCCCTGGCCGAGGAGAAGGCCACCAACCCTTTCCTGCGTGCCGCCGACCCGGCGATCCGCGCCCGGCTGGACATGAAAAATGCCACAAATTCAGAGGTTTTCGCCGAAATCCGCCGCCGCAAGGATTCCTTTTGATTAAAAGGTGTGCGAAACTTGCGGCGGGTGCCACAGAAATGACCCAAAGTCACACGCGCCTGAAAGCCACCCCAAAGCGGGGAATTTCTGCTTGAATTCGCCGCAGGAAAGCAAACGTTAGGGATAAGAGCCCACGGTTGTGTCGGGCGATGCCCGAACCGGCCCTTACACGAAGGAGCACGAGACGTGCCATCATTCTCGAATACGCTCGAACAGGCAATCCACGCGGCTCTGGCCCTGGCAAATTCGCGCCGTCACGAACTGGCGACGCTCGAACACCTGCTGCTCGCCCTGACGGACGAACCCAATGCGGCAAAGGTGATGCAGGCCTGCGGCGTCGATCTCGAGGTGCTGAAAACAACCCTCGTGACCTTCATCGACGATGAATTGTCGACCCTGGAAACCGATGTCGAAGGGTCCGAAGCCGTGCCCACAGCCGCCTTTCAGCGGGTCATTCAGCGCGCCGCGATCCATGTTCAATCCTCGGGCCGGACCGAAGTGACCGGGGCCAATGTGCTGGTCGCGATCTTCGCCGAACGGGAATCCAACGCCGCCTTCTTCCTGCAGGAACAGGACATGACCCGCTACGATGCGGTCAATTTCATCGCCCATGGCGTGGCCAAGGACCCCAGTTTTGGCGAACAACGCCCGGTTCAGGGCGCCACCGACCAGGAAGAGGACCGCGCCCAGCCCGAGGCTGAGCAAAAGGAATCCGCGCTCGGCAAATACTGTGTCGACCTGAACGCAAAGGCACAAAAGGGCGATGTCGACCCCCTGATCGGCCGCGAATCCGAGGTCGAGCGCTGCATCCAGGTTCTGTGCCGCCGGCGCAAGAACAACCCCCTGCTGGTCGGCGATCCCGGCGTCGGCAAGACCGCCATCGCCGAAGGCCTGGCCCGCAAGATCGTGCAGCATGAAACCCCCGAGGTTCTGGCCGGGGCGACGATCTATTCGCTGGACATGGGGGCGCTGCTGGCCGGCACGCGCTATCGCGGCGATTTCGAAGAACGCCTGAAAGCCGTGGTCACCGAGTTGGAAAACCATCCCGACGCGGTTCTTTTCATCGACGAAATCCACACCGTGATCGGCGCCGGGGCCACATCAGGTGGGGCGATGGACGCCTCGAACCTGCTGAAACCGGCATTGCAGGGCGGCAAGCTGCGCTGCATGGGGTCAACCACCTACAAGGAATTCCGCCAGCATTTCGAAAAGGACCGCGCCCTGAGCCGCCGGTTCCAGAAAATCGACGTGTCGGAACCCTCGGTCGAAGATACAGTCAAGATCCTGCAGGGCCTGAAACCCTATTTCGAAAGCCATCACGACATCCGCTATACCGCCGATGCGATCAAGTCCGCCGTAGAACTGTCGGCCCGCTACATCAATGACCGCAAGCTGCCCGACAAGGCCATCGATGTGATCGACGAGGCTGGCGCCGCCCAGCACCTGGTCGCCGAAAGCCGCCGCCGCAAGACCATCGGCGCCAAGGAAATCGAGGCTGTGGTGGCCAAGATCGCCCGCATCCCGCCCAAGAACGTGTCCAAGGACGATGCCCAGGTTCTCAAGGATCTGGAAAGCACGCTCAAACATGTGGTCTTCGGGCAGGATCAGGCCATCATCGCGCTGTC
>JBKDZR010000079.1:0-8605 GCA_047971485.1 Qingshengfaniella sp.
GCACGGCGACGGAACTGACCCCGCCGGCCCCCACCACCAGAACCTTGCCCATGCTGCACCTCCGTGTTGGCGTTTCAGATGTGTCACTCGCCCATATCGGGCCGAGTTTCAATCACCTTCAGCCTGTCACATGACAGGGCTGTTTCAGCGCTGTCGGAAATGGACTAGCCTGCAGGAACCATAGCTCAAACCGACGGCAGGATCAGGAAAGGACAAACCATGTGGAAAATTGTCCCAGGGCGGATCTGGGTTGGTTTGCTGGTCGCCGCCACCCTTGCCCTGGGCTGGGGATTGATGGCCCTGCGCTACCCTCCGGCTGAACGAAGCATGGCCACATTGTCCCTGTCGGCATTTTCTGCGCTGTCCCCGGTGCTTGCATTGGGACTGTTCCTGGGCCGAACCGAGAAACTTTGGCGTTGGTCTTGCCGCTGTCTGCCGAAGGTGGTCGGCAAACACGATATCAGCGGCACATGGCGGGGGCATTCCGTTTCAACCTTCGCCCAGGGGCAGGCGGTCGAGGGCGACAGTTATGAACGCGACCTCTACATGACAATCACCCAAAGCTGGCTGTCTGTGCGCATCATCAGCTACCGGCCCGACAAGCAAACCCGATCCCATAGCGAGGCGGCGTCCTTCAGATCAGGCCCGAACGGTCCCGCCTTTCTGACTGTTTTTCGTGGCAAGGATTTCAGCGCCAAGGCCGGCGAGGCCCCCAGTTGGATGGGCGCCTCGGAAATGGAACTGGACCCCGACAGCGGCGAATTGATCGGACAATACTGCAGCAACCGGATCCACGGCGCGACCCGCGCCACGGCCGGCAGCTTTCGCTTGTCCCGCGTGGCTGCGGATCACTCGAAATAAGTATAGCCCGCCAGACTGTCCTTGTAGACCGAGATCAGCATCCGGCGTTCATCCGCGCTGACATCGCCTTTGGCCACCGCCCGTTCCACCGTCTTGCGGAAGTCGGCCAGACAATCGGCGGGATCGTATTCGACATAGGACAGAACCTCGGCGATGCTGTCGCCCTCGGTTTCGTGCTCGATCTCGAAACCCCCATCGGTGGTCAGGGAAATCGTGACCACATTGGCATCGCCGAACAGGTTATGCAGATCGCCCAGGGTTTCCTGATAGGCCCCGACGAAAAATACCCCGATGTGATAGGGCTGCCCCTCGACCAGATCATGGACCGGCAGGGCGCGGTGGATCCCGTCGGCCAACACGAACTGGTTGATCTTGCCATCGCTGTCACAGGTGATGTCGGTCAGCACCGCACGCCGGCCGGGGGCCTCGTTCAGGCGCTGCAGGGGGATCACCGGGTGCAGTTGATCAATGGCCCAGACATCGGGGAGCGATTGGAACAGACTGAAATTGCAGTGGTAATAGTCCACAAAGCTTTCCAGCCGCTCTGCCAGATCGCCGGCGCCGGCCTGATCACGGGCCACTGCGGCGATCTGTGACAGGACATAGAGGAAAGCACGTTCCGCCTTGGCCATCTCGCGCAGGTGCAGCACGCCACGGCGGAAAAGCGCCCGCAACTCATCGCGGTAATAGACCGCATCGTTGAAACATTCCTGCACGCGCCGGGCATCGAGATAGCTGTCCACCTCCAGCAGATCGCGCAGCAGGTGGTTGTCCTCGGCCCCGGCCTCGGGCTTTTCGGGCACATCATAGAGGGTCGTGTCCAGCACATCGAAGATCAGCATCGAGGACAGCGCCACGACAAACCGCCCGGATTCCGTGACGATGGTCGGATGCGCCAGCCCGGCCTCGTCCATGGCATAGCCCACGGTCTCGATGATCGCGCTGCAATATTCATCGACCGTATAGTTGACCGAGTTCTCCGAGGATCGCTTTTCGCCCGTGTAATCAATGCCCAAGCCCCCCCCGAGATCGAGATATTCCAGGGGTGCCCCAAGGGCCTTGAGCTCGGTGTAGAAGCGGCAGGCCTCGGTCACGGTGCGGCGCACGTCGATCACATTGGGCACCTGGCTGCCCAGATGGTTGTGCTGCAACACCAAGCATTCCAGATAGCCCGTCTCGGCCAGCAGGTCGATCAGCTGCACCACCTGATCCGTGCCCAGCCCGAAGGTGGACCGATCCCCGGATGAGGCTTCCCACTTGCCGGTCACGGTCTGGGTCAGCTTGACGCGCACGCCCAGCATCGGCTTGACGCCCAGTTCCTCGCTGACGCGGCGGACGATATCGAATTCCTTCAGGCTTTCCAGAACGATGACGGTGCGGAAGCCCAGCTTGCGCGACAGGATCGCCAGGCGGATGAATTCGTCATCCTTGACCCCGTTGCAGATGATCAGGCTTTCGGCGGCCAGGGGCTGGGCCAGGGCCACGATCAGTTCCGGTTTGGATCCGACCTCCAGCCCATAGTGATAGCGCCGGCCCATTTCGACCAGGCGGTAAACCACCTCGGCCTGCTGGTTGACCTTGATCGGAAAGACCCCGCGATAGTCGCCGCGATAGCCCGATTGCTGGATGGCGGCGTCGAAGGCCTCGTTCAGCCGGCGCAGCCCGTGTTCGAGAAAGGATTGCACGCGCAGCACGATCGGCGTGCCGATACCGCGTGCATCCAGATCGCGCATCAGCGCGGGCAGGGACAGGGGCGCCTTGTGCGCATCCAGAGGATCGCGCAAGGCCGCGTCGCCGTTGGGCAGGATCTCGACCAGCCCCTGGCCCCAGTTCCCGATGCCGTAGATATCCTTCATCCCAGTGCGGTCCCTTTTGCCGGCGGAATCGCGGCGCACCCTGACGGCATCGGCGCCACAGCGCAAGCCGATCCCGCCGTCACCGCCATCGCGTGCTTGCAGCGGCGCGGCCTGATGTGGAAATGGGACCAGCCCTGAGCAGCGAGAGACAGCCGTGAGCCGAGAGACCCCATGATCAAACGTACGCCCTTCAAGATCGGTGGCCGGACCATCGCGCCGGGCAGCCGGGAAACGGTGGATCTGCCGGTCAGTGTCCTGTCCGATCACACAGCCGTCGCCATGTCCGTGCATGTGGTGCATGGACGACGCCCAGGCCCGACGATGTTCGTCAGTGCCGGGATCCATGGCGATGAGGTGATCGGCGTGGAAATCGTGCGCCGGTTGTTGCGCGCGCCCAAGCTGCGGTCGTTGCGCGGCACGCTTCTGGTGGTGCCCATCGTCAACAGTTTCGGCTTCATCAACCGATCGCGCTATCTGCCAGACCGGCGCGATCTGAACCGGTCTTTCCCGGGCAGCCCGGGCGGGTCGCTGGCCGCGCGGCTGGCGCATCACTTCTTCACCGAGGTGGTGGCCCGTTGCGATTACGGCATCGACCTGCATTCCGCCGCCATTCACCGGACGAACCTGCCCCAGGTTCGGGTGTCGCCGGGCAGTGCCCAGGGCATGGAACTGGCCCGGGTGTTTGGCCCGCCGGTGATCCTGACCTCGGGGCTGCGCGACGGATCCCTGCGCCAGGCGGCCGGGGCACGTGGGGTCGAGGTGCTGCTCTATGAGGCGGGCGAGGGGCTGCGCTTTGATGAAATGGCGGTGCGTGCCGGGTTCAGCGGTATCCTGCGGGTCCTGCGCCACCTGGACATGCTGCCGGCCCGGGGCATTGCACTGGCCCGGGCAACACCGGTCCTGTGCGGCAAAAGCAGCTGGGTCCGCGCCCCTGCCGGCGGCATCCTGCGCATGTTCTGCCGCGAGGGCGAGGTGGTGGCCGAAGGCGCGCTTCTGGGGGTGGTGTCCGATCCGTTCGGCGAAGATCATGGCCGCATCGTCGCGCCCGGGCCGGGGGTCATCGTCGGGCGCGCTGTCTTGCCGATCGTGAACGAAGGCGATGCCATCTTTCATCTGGCGGCGGTCAGCGACCACTCGGCGGTCGAGGCGGCGGTGGATGACATGGCGGCGCAACTGTCTGCCGACCCGCTGTTCGACGAGGATGAGATCATCTGACCCATGGGATGGGGGGCAGGGATACGGGAAGGCTACGGATCTGGACAGGGGTGGCCCGGAAACGGGCCCTTGCGTAGCGGGCGCAGGCATGGCCAATGGGAAAAGCGATGACCTAGGGGAAGCTGTGGCGTGGAACGGACAGGCGCGATGACTGCAATCAGGCAAGGGTGGGCCCTGTTCAAGGGGATGGGCGCGCGGATTGATGCCGCGGATCTGTCGCTGGTGGCGGCCGGTGGCGCGTTTTTCACCATGCTGTCGATGTTCCCGGGGCTGGCGGCTGTGATCGCGCTGCTCGGTGTGGTTTCGGATCCGGCGATTGTCGACGATCAACTGAGCATGCTGTCCGATTTCGTACCGCCCCAGGCCTTTGCCATCCTCGAAACCCAGATCGTCCGGCTGGTGGCGGCCAATTCCAGCGTTTTGGGCTGGGCCACAGTCCTGTCCACCCTGACTGCGCTGTGGTCGGCACGGCGGGGGACGGATGCACTGATCAAAGCGCTGAACCGGGTATTCCACGCCCCGCCGCGCGGGGGGATCATGGCCAATGCTGTGGCACTGGGCATGACATTGGTGCTGATGCTGGTGATGGTTGTCGCACTGGTGGCCATGGTTGTCCTGCCGGTGGTGGTGGCGATCTTGCCGCTGGGCGCATTGGCCGAGGTCGCCATCGGTCTGGTCCGCTGGGTTGTCGCGCTGGTGGTGGTGGTGACGGGGATCTGGGTGCTGTACCGGTTCTCGCCCAACATGGCGCTGCGCCAGACCCGCTGGGTCACCCCGGGAACCGTGCTGGCCATTGTGGTCTGGACGGTGGCCAGCTTTCTGTTCAGCAGCTATCTGACGAATTTCGGATCTTATAACGAGGTTTACGGATCCATCGGTGCGGTCGTGGCGCTGTTGATGTTTCTTTACATTACCATCTTTGCCGTGCTGCTGGGCGCGACGCTGAATGCCGAGTTGTGGCAGATGGGGCCGGCCTCGGATATCACGCAGCAGGATGAGGAAGAGAAGGCCGAGGAACAGCGCCTGCACGACAGGATCGTCGATCCGGAGGGTGCGCAGGGGTAACGTCGCCGGGGGATCCGGTCAGGCGGGGGGCCGCAACAGCGTGTCGCCGACCGAAAGGGCCGGGGTCAGCACGATCCGTTCGTGTCCGGGCAGCGTGGGATCTGCGGTGCGTCGCGCGATGATCTCGGCTGCGTGGCGCCCGATTTCCTGACGCAGCGCATCAACCGTCGCCAATTGCTTGGGCAGCCCTTTCAGAAGGTTGACATTGTTGAACCCGGCCATGCCCACTTGCCCGGGCACGTCGATGCCGTTCTCCAGGGCCCAGAGCAATCCGCCTGCCGCGATCATATCATTGGAATAATAGATGAAATCCAGGTCCGGTGTGCGGTCCAGGACGGTTCGGGTCATCTCGCGGCCGCGGGGAAAGCCGGACCCGCCCTCGTAGAATTCCTTGTCGGCGATCTCCAGCCCGGCCTTGGCAAGGGCCAGGGTAAAGCCCTCAAAGCGTTTGCGTGCGCGATGATCCAGCGGCATCTTGGTGCCCAGAAACGCCACCCGCCGATAGCCGGCCGCCACGATTGCCTCGCCGGTTTCACGCCCGGCCCGCCTGTGGGAAATGCCGACAACTGCATCCACCGGATCGCCATCGGTATCCATGATCTCGACCACCGGAATGCCGGAATTGCGCAACATGGCCCGCGCGGCATCCGTATGTTCCAGCCCGGCCAGGATCACCCCCGAGGGGCGCCAGGACAGCATTTCGTAGAGGACGGTCTCCTCGCGCTCGGGGCGGTAATGGGTCAGCCCGACCACAGGTTGCAGGGGGGTATCGTCCAGCACCTCGCTGATCCCGGTCATCACCTCGGGGAACACCATGTTGGACATGGATGGAATGATGACGGCCACCAGGTTGACTCGCTGCGAAGCCAGGGCCCCTGCGATCTTGTTGGGGACATAGCCCAGCCGCTTGGCCGCATCCAGCACCCGGGCGCGGGTCTTGTCCGACACATCGCCACGGTTGCGCAGCACGCGGCTGACGGTCATTTCACTGACACCAGAGGCTTCTGACACGTCGCGCAGGGTCAGCGGACGGCGGGGTTCGGCAGTCATGCGGCTCTTCCTCGGTCCGATGGCTTCGGGTCCATGCTAGCGGTATCGGGTGGGCATGTACAATCGGGCATTGGCCGGGGGGCGGCGATCGGCGCTTGCGGTCCGGGGGTCGAGACGGCACAAAGCGATAGGGGACCCCGTGGCTCAACTGGATAGAGCAGCCCCCTCCTAAGGGGCAGGTTGCAGGTTCGAATCCTGCCGGGGTCACCAGCAAAATCAATGACTTAACGATATATCAGGGGTTTTCTCTCTGGTCCATTGAACCGAAATAGGGCCGTGCACCTCAAGTGCCTCTGCCGCATTTCTTAGATATGATGGCGAAAACCGGGCATAGGTCGAACGCGTGATGGCGGGGTTCGTGTGGCCGAGATACTGGGCAATTTCTTCCATTGGCACCCCAGCTTCGGCCATGAACCGGCCTGCCGTGCGGCGCAGGTCGTGAGGCGTGCAGTGATCAATTCCAGCGCGCTTCACCGCTGCATTGAATCCAGTCTTGATCGAACCGACCTGCCGACCGCCCCACTCGATAACATAGCGCGACATCGCTGCGGCCTCGGCCGTCTGCAGCGCGGCCATAAGTGTGTCGTTGATCGGCACGGTCGCCCTGCCCTTTCGCGGCCCGATATCGTTCGTCGCCAGCTTGATAATACGCTGGCCAAGGTCGACCCGATCCCAAGTCAGTTCCAACAGTGCGCCGATTCGACCTGCCGTCGTCAGCATCAGTAGAATCGCCAATTTGATATGGGGATCAACTGCGGCCTCCAAGAGCCGCGAGACCTCATCTCGATTCAGGTAGCGTTCACGCGGCGGCGGAGTTTGAGGCATCTCGATCCTGGGTGCGCTACGGATCAGCTTAGCCTTCACGCCCCAGGTCAACGCCGTCCGCAGACATCCCATCTCGGTCCGGATCGTTGCATCCTTCCGTCCTGCTCCGCGCCGCAGCGCGATGAAGCGACGGCAATCTTCGATGGTGATCTGGTCAGGCGTCAAGTGGCCGAAGATCGGCAGCACGTTCTTTCCAGTCTGCGCCAGCTTGGCTTCCTGGCGGCGTCCAGCCACATCGGCCTGATACGCCTCCCACAACTGTTGAACAGTCACCCCGACCGCAGGCGCGCTCTGGCGAAGGATTACATCGCGGGCTTCGCGCTCGGCGTCCTTTTGCGTGTGTGCCGCAAGGCGATAACGTCGCCGGGTTCCGTCCTCGTCGTTCCACATGACGACGAAGCGTCCCTTGAGACGCCCGATTCGATAGTCCCGCATTCATAATCCTCAACTACTTGTGCCGCGATACGCATCATTCTGCCGACTCGGAAGGCTGGCAGAACTCCTCTGCGGATCATGTCGCGAACAGTCTCGGCACTGCAATCCCAACGATCAGCCAACAGCTCGGGGGTATAGGGTCGCGCCATCAGCTTGTCTCCTCGAATTTGTCTGTCTCTTTTCCCCGACTCGACCAACCCGGCTGACTCTGCTGGCACGGAATATCGAAGGTCCGCAGCATGCTGGTGCTGACCCCAAGATAGTGCGCAGCTTCGGGCTCATGCTTGGCCATCTGACACCTCGTTCCATTCCCGCCCATCCAGCTGTCGCCCGGTGTTTTTCTTGCCGGTCGGCACCATTCTGATCACCCGATCACCGTGGAAACCGGTCCCACCTTCCAAGTTCATCCACCGGCCAGTGGGTGTGGCGTGCGAAATCGTATCGCAATGCCGCCAGTCCGGGTCGTCTCGGTCCCTGTCATAAACATCGGTCCACTCGCCCCACTGCTTGAAGAAGAACGGGACAGCCGCCGCCGCGCATTGGTCCCGTAAGGCTCGCGCCCAATCCGGGTGCATCGGCCGTGCCCCGCGCCCGCTCTCACCGCCGACGATCACCCAGTCCAGGCTGCGGCACAGATCTACATAGGTGCGATTGCCGACCGTCTGACCGGGGTGAGTGGGCCAGCTTGGTGTTCCGGCTGGCATCCACATTTTGCCCCGCAAGGAATCCTGATAGCTTGGGGCATTGCCGATAGCATGGCCATACGGCAGCGCGGTCAAATCCACCGGCCCAAGCAGTGGCTCAAGGCTCACGAACCGCAGGGCAGCCGGGCATTGCAGAAGCTGCGGAATGCGCAGGTCTGCACTGGCCTGATCGGATGCGCTGGTGCCAATCCAGACGTTAGGCAGGGGCCAGTTTTTCAGAATGCGACTCTCTGCGGCCGCAAATCTTTCAACTCCAATTGGATACCAGAAATCAAACGGCCAGCAGCGGCTGTGGCGGTCGGAAACCAAATCGCGGACTCGCCCTCTGCATCGTATCAGATACTCCTCAGCCCGATCCGGCCTTTTGGTCAGCACCTGAAAGGTGTGTTGCGGCGCAAGCGCCATGACCGCGAATACCTGATCAATCCATTCATCGGGCACGGACTCGTGGAACAGATCGCCATGCGCGCAGACGAAGATCATGCGCGGCTTTCTCCAGCGCAGCGGCTGATCCAGCCATTGCTCGTTCAGCCGGACCTCGCCTGTCCATTTCGGGCGCCCACCGCTTTCGCGCGTCAGGCCCGACCGGCTGGC
>JBKDZR010000080.1:0-32085 GCA_047971485.1 Qingshengfaniella sp.
GGCGCCTTTCCGGTGTTCGCTTGATGCGGATCGTTGAAGGTGGGGAACTTCCATGAGTCGGGACAGTGCCAAGCCTCCCTTGATCGCTGCGGTCGAATTGCCTTTTCCGTCCGATAATGTAGCGCCCAGAGGGGCGTGGAACCGGTTGCAGCCATTTTTGCCCGATATGCAGCATCTGGAACGGCAGCGGATCTTCTCGGCGGCGCGGACAGATCCGATGTGCGGGGCGATTGACATGCTCCGCACGCGCTTGCGGCAGGTGCTGAGCGAACGGGGGTGGTCTCGTATTGGAATCACCTCACCCTCCAAGGGATGCGGCAAAACATTTCTGTCGTGCAACCTGTCCTTCAGTTTCTCAAGAGACAGTATTTTCAAAACGTTGCTTGTTGATCTTGATCTTCGCAACCCCAGTGTTGCGAAAACCATGGGTCTGCTCAATCCCCCGGCATTTTCCGCAGTTGTCGATGATCCGGAGGCAATTATCGGCGGTATTGTCGGGGTCGATCGGGGGTTGGCAGTCTGGGGCAATGCTGCGCCGATTTCCCACCCCGCCGAGACACTGCAGGATCCGGCGTTGCGTGTGACATTTGATCGGGTCTTTGAAGCCCTGTCGCCAGATCTTGTTCTGTATGATTTGCCGCCGATCCTTGTTTGCGATGATGTCTTGGCCTTTCAGGATCAACTCGATGGGTTGTTGCTGGTGGCGCGGGGCGGGGTGACCACGGCCCAGGATGTACGCGAGGTTGAGATGCTGACCGAAGGAAAATTGCCGCTTGTCGCCGTTGTGATGAACGAGGCCGAGGATGGCCGGGCGGAAAGATATGCCGAGTATTACTAAGGTTGCTTGGTCGGCCTGCTTTAGTAAAGTTCGGGGACGAAAGGCTGAAAATTTTCCTGAAGAACGGCCTCATAGGCGTTGGCATCCTCGGGCCGCAAATGGCCTGCATAGATCTGCATCCAGTCGAGAAAAGTCATCTCTTTCCGGTTGCTGATTTTGCGATAAGTAGTGGTGTTTTCCCAAAGGGTTATGGATTGTCCCTTGACCCAGTAGAAATCAGTTGAGCCGTAATCGACGGTGCCGAAATGGTCGCGGAAGGCTGCCCAGCTGTCGGCGAGCGTCCAGTCCACCTGGCGACCCTGATGCATCAGAAAGCGACTAGCCAGATAGCATTCGGGCGCGCCGTAACGGCATTGATCGCCAATCGGAACCTCAAGGTAGATCTTGCCACGGTCTTCTGGCCAATGGGAGGGAGGATTTTCGTCCTTCAGGGGCGGTGTCCAGTAGGCTAGCATGTCATCTGCGTGGCCAAAAATTGTTTGATCACTAAGGTGATAGAGCCCGAACTTCAAGCTTCCTTGGCCTATTCCGAAGATTCGGTGTTTCTGGGTGGCAGCGGCTTGTCCCGAGGGAGGGAGGCTTTTGGCCAACGCGGCAAGCCCGCCCATGACCTCGGGTTGATAAAGTCGCTGATCTGTCCGCGTTTTCAGAACCCATGTGGCGCCTTTTTCAACGGCCCTTTTTATTCCGGCGGCGGCGGTCGTTATCTGCATGTTGACATTGGCAAGGCCGGGATTGGCGGGCTTGTCGCTGAGCACCACCTCAACCCCTAGCCTGGTGATCTTGTCCAGGTGTTCCGCAGGGGTGTCCCGCCAGGTTGACAAGATCAACCGACACCCCGGCATCGCGGCGGCATAGATTTTCAGGGTTTCTGCGGTAAAGTCGTATTCCTCGGCGATCGGTCCCTGCATGAAGATGGCCATCGGTTCGCAACGCAGGACGGGCGCCGTCGAAAGAGGCGAGTTTGCTGGGCCGGTGCCCAGTTGATCCGCAGCTTTCGGGCGCGCCCGACTGGTGACGAAGAGTGGCCCGGCATGGGTTTGATGGGCCACGGCGCTGCGCATGAGTCGGCGGGAAAATCTTGAAAGGAGAGAGCTTTTCATAGCCACTGGTTTGTCACCGTTTCTGATCGTTCAACATCTTTAGGGGCAGGCCCGGATTTTGGCGACCGTCAGATTGTCGAAAGCGTTTGCCAAGTGGAAACAATTTCGTGCGTTATGTGTTTTGCGCATGTCTGCTATCCGTCGGTTGTGGGGTTGTCTTTAGCAAGGGAGGATCAACAATCTGTATATTTTTCCGGGCTGCCCGCAGTGTGACTCATCGTCTGAGGCTGGCGTTGCCGGCAAGTCGGGGATTGCCTCGGCAAGTGGCTTGGTGTTGCAGGTGGGGAAAGCAACCGCCCATGGGGGGCCTATGATCGGATCATGCCCAACTCACTCGCTTATCTTGCCCTGATTTCGTGGCCGATCATTGGCCTCTCCTTCTTTGCGACGATGCCGACGGCGCGGGCGCTGCTGTGCACCTTGTTTGGCGGCTATCTGTTGCTTCCTCCGGTTGCCAATATCGACCCACCGCTGATTCCCACGCTGGACAAGTTCTCGATCACTAACCTGACCGTTCTGTTCGGATGTTTGTTCGTCGCGCGTGAGAAGTTTCGGTTGGGCTATGGCCTGCCGATCATCTTGCTGCTGTTGATAGCCTTTGTTGCCAGTCCGATCGTGACGGTGATCAACAACTCTGAACCACTGATTTTTCCCCGTGGCTTCGTGCCTGGCCTGCGCATGTATGATGCGATTTCCGCGCTGATGGCGCAGTGCATCACCATTATTCCGTTCTTTCTGGGCCGCTTTTACTTTGGCAGCGAAGCGGGACATCGCCAGATCCTGTTTGCCTTTATGGTCGCCGGGCTGGCCTATGCACTGCCGATGTTGGTCGAGATCCGGCTAAGCCCACAGCTGAACATTTGGGTCTACGGGTTCTTCCAACATGAGTTCGGTCAGATGATGCGGGGCGGGGGGTTTCGCCCCATCGTTTTTCTGGATCACGGCTTGCTGGTCGCCCTTTTGGCGGCGTTTTCTGCAGCTTCAGCGGCGGGTCTGCGCCGTGATGGGGTGGTCGCGTCAAGGGCGATGCTGACCCTGACCATGGGGTTTCTCTATGTGATGTTGGTGTTGTGCAAAAGCCTTGCTTCACTGCTTTATGGGACGTTTCTGTTGCCGGCGATCACCTTTCTCAAGGTCCGGCGCCAGATCCAGATCGCTGCTGTTTTCGCCTTGATTGCTCTTAGTTTTCCGGTGCTGCGGGGTAGTGGCTATGTGCCGGTAGATGCGATGCTGGAGCGGGCTGAAGCGGTTAGCGCCGAGCGCGCCCAGTCGCTTTGGTTTCGCTTCATGAACGAGGACAACCTGCTGGCCCGCGCGGCCGAAAAGCCAGCATTCGGCTGGGGGCTTTGGGGGCGCAATCAGATTCGCGATCCCGTCACCGGGCATATGACTTCGGTCACGGATGGTCGTTGGGTCATCGTCATCGGGACCTGGGGGTGGCTGGGGTATCTGGCCGAGTTCGGCCTGCTGTGTGGGCCGTTGCTGATGCTGGCCTGGCGGGCGCGCAAATTGCCGGATGTCGCCTTGCCAACCTGTACCGGCGCGATGGCGCTGATCCTTGGCATCAATCTGGCCGACCTGTTGCCGAACGCGCCGCTTCGCCCCTATACGTGGTTGATGACAGGGGCGATTTTGGGGTTTGTGGAAAGGATTGCGAACGCGCAGCCTGACCTGTCCGATCCGATCGAAACGTCCGATGCACCCCAGGCGGTTCCAAAGGCGCGGCGCAAGACGATCATATGATTCCAATGTACAAAGTGCTCCGCGACTCTGTTGGCAAGGTGCGCCGTTTTCAGGTAAGAATATAAGCTGAAATTATTTCGAATGCCTCGGACTGTTTGGCAGGGCCCTTAATATGTTCTGCACGGAACGATGCTCTATGTGGGGCAATTAGAGGCGTGGCTGGAAATATAACACGGGATCGGGTGCAGGTATCCAATTGATGTCGGGAATTGAGCTAAACGATACAGATATTGCCATCGTCGGCATGGCGGCGCATCTTCCCGATGCACCGGATATCTCCGCATTCTGGGCCAATCTGCGCGACGGGGTTGAATCGATCCGCCGGATCAGTTCCGAAGATCTGGCCCGCGCGGGTGAAACGCCAGACCGCCTGCATCATAAGGATTATGTTCCCGCTGCGGTTGTATTGGACGGATTTGATGCGTTCGATGCCGATTTCTTCGGTCTCAGCCCGAAAGAAGCGGCCATTATGGATCCTCAGCATCGCCAGTTTCTGGAATGCGCCTGGGAAGCGCTGGAGAATGCCGGACACCCTCCGCAGAAATTTGCGGGGCCGATTGGCGTTTTCGCTGGGTGCGGAATGGGCAGCTATTTTTATTTTAATGTCTGCTCCAATCCGGATCTGGTTGACGGTGTGGGCATGTTCCTTTTGCGCCATACGGGAAATGACAAGGATTTCCTGTCCACCCGCGTCAGTTATACCTTTGACCTGAAGGGGCCCAGCGTCAATGTTCAGACGGCGTGTTCGACATCCCTTGTTGCCCTGCATTACGGTTGCCAGGCCCTTTTGAAGGGCGAATGCGACATGGCGTTGGCGGGCGGTGTGACGATCGAATTACCCCATGGACGCGGATATATTTACAAAGATGGTGAAATCCTGTCGCCTGACGGCCATTGCCACGCTTTCGATCATCGTGCCGAAGGAACGATCTTTGGCAGTGGGGCAGGGGCAGTTGTGCTGCGGCGCCTGAAAGATGCCATTGCTGACGGCGATCATATCTGGGCGGTTGTCAAAGGGACGGCGATCAACAACGATGGCGCGTCCAAGGCCGGTTATCTGGCCCCCAGCGTCGATGGCCAGGCAACGGCAATTGCGGCGGCGCACCGTGCAGCAGGCATCAGTGCTGCGAGCATTGATTATGTGGAATGCCACGGCACCGGTACCTATTTGGGTGATCCGATTGAGGTGGCCGCCCTGACCGAAGCATTTCGCCAGACCACGGAGGACACCGGATTTTGCCGGATCGGGTCGGTGAAGACCAATATTGGCCATCTCGATACGGCTGCGGGTGTTGCCAGTGTGATCAAGACCGCGCTGGCGCTGACCCATCGGCAAATCCCGCCCAGTCTGGGCTATGAGGCCCCGAACCCGGCGATTGATTTCGACAGCGGTCCGTTTCAGGTTAATGCTGCCCTGACGCCTTGGATCGCACGTTCCGGACCGCGCCGGGCGGGGGTCAATTCCCTTGGTGTCGGGGGGACCAATGCCCATGCCGTTCTGGAGGAAGCTCCGGCTCCGGTGCCTTCGGAAGAGTCCGACTGGCCGTTTCAGCTTTTGACCTTGTCGGCCCGCAACAAGGCCGCGCTTGATGCGGCGGCGGCGCAACTGGCCACTCATCTGCGCACCCATCCGGATCAGCCGCTGGCCGATATCGCCTATACGCTGAAGGAAGGGCGTCATGAATTCGGTCTACGCCGGGTGGTCGTGGCTGAAACCCATGAAGAGGCCGCTGACCTGCTGGAACGGAACGATCCGTATCGTGTTTTTACCCATGCGGTTCAGGGCGATGCCCCCGGGGTCGTGTTCATGTTTCCGGGGGGGGGCGCGCAATATGCCGGCATGGCGCGCGATCTCTATGATACGGAACCGACCTTTCGGGAATGGATGGACCGGGGGTTGGATCTGCTCAGCCCACGACTCGATTACGATATCCGGGCGCTCTGGCTGCCGGAACCGGGGCAAGAGGCTGCGGCCGATGCCGCGCTGACGCGGCCATCGGTGCAACTGCCGCTGATCATGATCGTCGAATATGCCCTGGCGCAACTCTGGATGTCCTGGGGGGTTCGTCCGTCGGCGCTGATCGGTCATTCGATGGGTGAGAATACGGCCGCCTGCCTGGCTGGTGTCCTGTCTTTCGAGGATTGCATCGGACTGGTTCATCTGCGCGGCACCCTGTTCGATGAGGTCGCGTCGGGGGGCATGCTGAGTGTGCCGTTGTCGCGAGAGGCTGTTGCCCCTTATCTGGATGCGGAGCTTGACATTGCGGCGGTCAATGCGGGGGATCTGACTGTGGTGTCGGGGCCGGCGGCGGCGCTGCGCGCGCTTGAGGCCCGGCTGCTGGCCGATGAGATAACGGCCCAGCGGATCCCCATCGACATTGCTGCCCATTCGCGGATGCTGGATCCCATCCTGACGCGCTTTGGGGACTATCTGCGGGGGATCCGGCTGCATCCGCCGCGTATCCCTATCGTGTCAAACAGGACAGGACAAATCCTGACCGATGCCGACGCGACCGATCCCGACTATTGGGTCGGGCATTTGCGGAATACGGTGCTGTTTGCCGAAGGTATCTCGACGCTTGCTGAAACCAAAGGTCGCGTCTTTCTTGAGGTTGGCCCTGGTCGCGCGTTGACTTCGCTGGCGCAGGCCAATGGGGGGGTCGCGGCAGATCAGGTGATCGGCACCCTGCGTCATCCGCGCCATGAAATCGCCGATGATGCCTATTTCCTGACCGTGATTGGCCGGCTCTGGGCCGCTGGCGTGCAGGTGGATTGGGACCAGATCTGGGGCGAGGCGAAACGCCTGCGGGTGCCCTTGCCGACCTATCCGTTCCGGCGCAGCCCCTATTTTATCGAACCGGGCAAGTCTGTCGCTACGGCGGCGTCTTCGCGTCTGATGCGATCAGAGGATATGGGAAGTTGGGGGTGGCGCCCGGCTTGGCGGCAGAGCATCCCGGATTGCATTGCCGACCTGGAAAGTGTCGGGCTTGACGGGGCCGACCCGGAAACCTGGCTCTTCTTTGCGGATGATGCGGGCTTGGCAACGTGGCTGATCACACGCTTGCGTGCCGCCGGGCACCGGGCGATCGAAGTCCGTCCCGGCGATGCCTTTCACCGGTCAGGGCCGGACAGCTATCTGGTATCGCCCGAAAGTTCGCGGGCCGATTATCAGGAACTGATCGATACGCTGGTCGCCGATGGGGTAACCGTGACCCGTGTTGTCCATCTTTGGGGTGTGACCCGGGACGAAAGTTTCCGACCAGGGTCGAGCTTTTTCAACCGCACGCAGGAACAGGGTTTTTACAGCCTGCTTTTCCTGGCGCAGGCGATTGGCGGGGCGGATTTGGCCCGGCCGCTTGATCTTCTGGTGATCAGCAATGGGGCCCTTCAGGTCCGTGATGAACCGGTGCCTTATCCCGAAAAGGCAACCTTGCTGGGGCCGGTTCAGGTCATCCCGCGCGAATTCGACGGGCTTACCTGCCGCATGGTCGATATCGATCTGCCTGAATCTGTTGGCCGGGGGATGCTGGGCCGTGCAAAAGTCCCGAATGCCGCATTGGAGGCATGTGCAGGGCGGCTGCTTGAGGAACTGCTGGCCACGCCCCGTTTTGAGATCAGCGCTTGGCGCCGCGGGCGGCGCTTTACCCGTGAAATGCGCCGGGTTCTTCTACCTGCCCCGGCGGATGTGGCCGGACTGCCGCTGCGCGAAGGGGGCACCTATCTGATCACGGGTGGTTTCGGTGGCATCGGGATGACCATCGCCGAAATGCTGTGGCGTCAGGTAAAGGCGCGTCTGGTCTTGTTCGCGCGGAGTCCACTGCCTGCGCGGGGCGACTGGGCCGATCATCTGCGGCGCAATGGGCCGCAGGATCCTGTGTCGCGGCGCATTGCGGCGGTGACACATCTTGAAGCGCTCGGGGCCGAGGTCTTGGTCCTGGCCGGGGACGTGTGTATCCGTGATGATGTTCTTGCCGCTGTCGAGGCCACGCACACGCGCTTTGGCCGGATTGATGGGGTCATCCATGCTGCTGGCGCGGTCCATGATGGCTTGATCATGACCAAGACCATGCCGGCTGTCGAAGACGTCTTTTCCCCCAAGATTCAGGGCACCCGCGTCCTGGCCGAAGTCATCCCGCCCGCCGATCTGGATTTTCTGGTCCTTTTTTCGTCAAGTTCGACGGTCACGGCCCCGGCAGGGCAGGTGGATTATGTTGCCGCCAACGCCTTTCTCAACGCTTTCGCCCAGGCCCGCACGGCCCGGGGCGAGCGGGTCCTGGCGATCAACTGGGGGATCTGGCGCGATGTCGGCATGGCGGCTGAGGCCCTGGCGGAAAGAACCGGCCAGGTCCCGGATATCCCTGTTACATCCGCCGATGTCCCCCTGCTGTCGGATGCCAGCTTTGACCGTGCCGGTAACCGGGTTTTCACCGCCCGCTACACCGCCCGTGCCTTTTGGGTTTTGGATGAACATCGCACGATCGGGGGCGATGCGCTGTTGCCGGGCACCGGTTATCTCGAACTGGCGGCCGAGGCTTTGGCCGCCCATGGCGAGGTCGGGTCCTTCGAGATCCGCGATCTCTATTTCCTGCGCCCGCTGACCGTCGATGACATGGCGCCTTGTGACATGCGTGTCCGGTTGCGCCGAGACACGGCCGGCTATGTCTTTGAGGTGCAGTCGGCCTGCACGGTCGATGGACGCGCGGCTTGGGCGCGCAATGCCGAGGCCAGTCTCGTGCTTGATCCGCCGCCCGTGCCGCCGGCGCTGGACCTTGGCGAGATCGCCGGGCGGTGCCCTCGGGTCGTCCGTGCAACGGAAAATGTGCCGCTTGTTTCCGCGCAAGAGGCCCATCTTGCCTTTGGTCCCCGCTGGCGGGTTCTGTCCAGCACGGCGTTTGGCAAGGACGAAGGGCTGGCTGAACTGCAATTGCCGGCGCCCTTCATCAGTGATCTGGCGGCAGGTTATCTGTTGCACCCGGCGCTGCTGGATCTGGCGACGGGCTGGGCGATGGATCTGATCCCGGGTTATGATCCTGGCACGCTTTGGGTGCCTTTGTCCTATGGGTGCGTTCGGGTCCATGCGGCGCTGCCGGCGCGCCTGTTCAGCCATGTGCGCGTGTCCGGGCCTTCCGGTGATGGCGATAGTTTCGCGCGTTTCGATGTCACGCTGACCGACGCATCCGGCGCGATTTTTGTAGAGATCCGCGACTTCACCGTTCACCGTTTGGCCGATGCGCGTTTTACCCGGCCTCAGCCGCCCCGCGCCGCCGATGTTGAATTCGACGATAGCTCCGGCGATGCAACCGCCCCTCTGTCGCCAAGCGAGGAACGGTTGCAGCATAACCTTTCTCAGGGGATCCGCGCGGCCGAAGGCGGCGAGGCGTTCCTGCGGGCTTTGGCCACGGGCCTGCCGCAGGTGGTGGTGTCATCTCTCGATCTGCCGGGGCTGATTGCGCAGACGGCGGAAGATCCGCAAGACGCAGCGGGGCAGGGCCAGAAATTCGACCGCCCCGAACTTGACAGCGCTTACGTTGCTCCAACAACCGATGTGGAACGCCAGCTCGTTGCGTTTTGGGAGGAATTGCTGGGTGTTGATCAGGTCGGCATTGAGGACAGTTTCTTTGATCTGGGCGGTCATTCCCTGATCGCCGTCAGGCTGTTCACCATGATCAAGAAGGCCTACAAGATCGAATTTCCGATTTCCGTCCTGTTCGAGGCGCCGACGATCGCCAAATGCGCTGCCCTGATCGCCGCGCGGACCGGGATATCCGGGGGTGCGGCATCGGCAGAGGGGACGGCTTCTCAACCAGGGCCGGCCCCACGCCGTTTTCGTCATCTTGTGCCGATGCATCAGGGGGAAGGCGGATCAAAGCCTCCGTTTTTCATGGCGGCAGGCATGTTCGGCAACGTTCTGAACCTACGCTATCTGGCCTATCTTGTCGGCACCGATCGGCCCTTTTACGGGCTTCAGGCCCGGGGGCTGCTGGATGGGGATGACCCCCATCCGGATTTCCCCAGTACGGCAGCGGATTACATTCGTGAAATGCGTGCCGTACAGCCTGAGGGCCCCTATTATATTGGTGGCTATTCGGGGGGGGGGATCACTGCTTATGAAATTGCCCGCCAACTGGAAGCGGCGGGGGAAACCGTTGGTCTGTTGGTGATGCTCGACACGCCGCTGCCTCAACGCCCTTTGCTGCACCGGGTCGATAAGGCCTTGATGAAATTTCAGGATATTCGCAGCGGCGGATTGGCCTATTTCGCGACATGGGCGCGCAATCGGTGGGCGTGGGAGGTGGCAAAACTGCGGCGGCGCTTTGGTCAGGTTGAACCGGAACCCGAAACCCAGTTCCAGAACCGCGCGATCGAAGCCGCTTTTTATGCCAGCCTGACCAAGTACGATCTTCAGCCCTGGGACGGGCCTGTGGTGCTGTATCGTCCGCCACTGGATCGTCATTATAAGGTTGCCGGGGGCAGAGAGATCAGCCTGGCGCGCGAATATGTTTATCCGGACAATGACTGGACCCGGTGGATTCCCGGTCTCGACGTGATCGAAGTACCGGGGGATCATGATTCCATGGTGCTTGAACCCAATGTCCGGGTCTTGGCCACACGCATGCGGCGCGCGCTGGCCGCTGCGGAGGGGGCGGTGGGACACGGACGGGGGCCAGCCACGGCCCAGGCAGCAGAGTAAGGAAACGCATGCTCATGTCCGACACCGAGATCAGGCTGCTGACTGTTATCCTGAATTATCGCACCCCCGAAATGACCGAGCAGGCGGCTGAAGCGGCACTGCGCGAGATGGAGGGGATCGCTGGCGAGATTCTGATCGTCGACAATGACAGCGGCGATGGATCCTTCGAAACCCTGTCGGCGGCGATCCGGCGCCGGGGCTGGAATGCGGACAACCGCGTGCGGGTGCTGCAATCGGGACATAATGGCGGCTATGGCTATGGCAACAATGTGGGAATCCGGGCCGGCCTGTCCGATGGCCGCCGGCCGGATTTCATCTATGTTCAAAATTCCGATGCCTTTCCCGACCCTGGCGCGATTCACCGCTTGCTGGAGGCGTTGCTGGCCGATCCCAAGGTGGGGTTTGCCGGCAGCTATATCCATGGCGAGGACAACACGCCCCATGAAACCGCGTTCCGTTTCCCTTCGGTCCTTGGGGAACTGGAAGGCGCTGCCCATACCGGCCCGGTTTCGCGGCTATTGGATCGTTGGCGGGTTTCGCTGCCCTTGCCCGATGAAACCGTTGAGATGGACTGGATCTGCGGGGCCAGCGTTCTGATGCGCATGGATACGCTGGACGCGATTGGGCTCTATGATGAAACCTATTTTCTTTATTACGATGAAACCGATCTCTGCCGACGTGTCTGGGCGGGGGGCTGGAAAATCCTCTATGTGCGCGAAAGCGCGGTCACCCATATCGGATCTGTTTCCACGGGTATGAAAACCTGGACACGTATCCCCGGTTTCTGGCTGGATTCGCGGCTGCACTATCTGACCAAGCATCACGGGGTGCTGTATGCGATGGGTGCGGATTGCGCCCTGGTCATCGGCTCGGCCATCTATGGGTTGCGCCGCCTGACCGGCAAACCCCGGCGCGCGCCCAAGGGTTTTCTGCGTGACCTTCTGCTGCACGATCTGGCCGCCCTGGGACGGGGGCTGGTAGGGGGTGTACGCCGCAAGCGGTCGGCCCAGTATGTTTGAGTATTATAATGCGTGTAAGGACTGAGACCATGGACAGATTTTCCGCAGTTCTGATCGGAAATGAATCGCTGCTGATCCAGTGCGCTGATCTGTGGCGTCAGCGTGGCCACGCTATCGCGGCGGTGGTCACACGCGATGCCGCTGTCAGGGCTTGGGCGGAAGGGGCGGGTCTGCGGGTCGAGGCGCAGACCGGCGATCTTGCCGCCTCTATTCAGGATCTGCGCTTTGACTGGCTGTTTTCGATCGCAAACCTGCATGTCATTCCCCAGCCGGTTCTGGCCCGGGCCCGCTGTGGGGCGATCAATTTTCATGATGGTCCGCTGCCCCGTTATGCGGGGCTGAATGCGCCGGTCTGGGCCCTGATCAACGGGGAACAGATCCACGGGATCACCTGGCACATGATCGAAGGGGGGATCGATGAGGGTGATATCGTCGAATCCCGCAGCTTTCCCATCGAGGGGGACGACACGGCGCTGACCTTGAACACCAAGTGTTTCGCCGCCGCCATCGATAGTTTCGCCGCCGTGATCACGGGGATCGAAGCAGGCGGCCCGGTCCGCCATCCCCAGGATTTGACCCAACGCAGCTATTTCGCCCGGGATGACCGGCCAGCCGCCGCCGCCTTGCTGGATTTTCAACGCCCGGCCTTGGATTTGGTGGCTTTGGTTCGCGGGCTGTTCCATGGCGGCTACTGGAACCCGCTGGCCTGTCCGAAGATCCGGTTGGAGGGCGGCCGGATGCTGTGTGTGGAACAGGCTGCGCTTCAGACATGGGCGGATGCGCCAGCGGCCCCGGGAACGGTGCTGGTGTCGGACCCTGACGCTCTGGTGGTGGCAACCAGCGACGGCGCAGTGCGCCTGACCGGGTTGAGCGATCCCATGGGTCTTCCCGTACCGATCCTTGCCCCGGGAAGCGTGCTGCCGGGGCTCGATTCCGAAACCACAGAGGCGATCACCCGTGCAATGGCCGAGGTCGTCGGCGCAGAAGGTCATTGGCGCCGTCAGCTTGCCGGATTGGAACAGGCCCAGATTGCCGACGCGACACCGCTGACCGGCCCGGCCCGGCCGGATCTTCGGGATCTGAACCTGCCAGCGGATCTGAGCGAAGATCGTTTGCTGGCTGCGGTCTCTGTCTGGGCGGTGCGCAGCACGGGACAAATGGCGGTCGATATCGGCTGGCGCGGGACGCGAACGGCGGCCCTTGCCGAGGCGGCGCAGGGGTGTCTGAACGCCTGGGTTCCTGTGCGCGCCGAAGCGACCGGCGATATCGCCACCCTGCAAAAAAGCTTTTCCGATCGTCTGGCAGAAGCCGAACGACAGGGCAGTTTCGCCACCGACCTGCCGACCCGCGATCCGGCCCTTGTGTCCAACATACCGGATATCGTGCTGCGGATGGATGGATCGCTCGATCTGTTGGCAGGCAGTGTCGTGACACTGGCCCGAACGGCAAGCGGCATGTCCCTGATTTGGGATGGTGCCCGCTTGTCGGCGGCGGCGGCAACGCGCCTGGCCCGGCGGCTTGAAACCCTGGCCGTGGCGGTGTGCGATCCGGCCAACGATACTCTGGCCTGCGCCGATTTGCCATCCATGCCCGAGGATGAGCTTGAGCAACTGCTTTATGGGTGGAATGCGACTGAAACGCCGCTGGCTGAAACGACGATTCATCAGGTGTTCGAAGACCAGGTGGATCGTAGCCCCGACAGTATCGCCGTGGTGTTCGAAGGCGAAAGTCTGACCTATGCCGATCTCGATGCCCGCGCCAACCGGGTCGCTCAGGCCCTGCGGACCCGTGGACTGGCGGCTGACACGGTGATCGGGCTTTACATCCCGCGCTCTGTGGACCTGCTGGTTGGCGCGCTTGGGATCCTGAAGGCCGGCTGTGCCTATCTGCCGCTCGATCCGTCCTATCCCGCGGAGCGTATCGAACTGTACCTTGAGGATAGTGCCGCCCCGGTCGTGTTGACGGTCGATGCTGTCGCTGCGGATTTGCCCGCTTCGGAGGCCCAGGCGATCGCCATCGACAGCGACCCTGCGGTTGTCCGCGCTTCGGCAACACGCCCTGGGCCCACGGCCCAACCCGGGGATCTGGCTTATCTGATCTTCACCTCCGGATCTACGGGGCGGCCCAAAGGGGTGATGATCGAACATCGCAACGTGGTGAATTTCTTTACCGGCATGGATGCGCGTATTCCCCATGATCCGGCCGGGACCTGGCTGGCCGTCACCAGCCTGTCTTTCGATATTTCGGTGCTCGAACTGTTCTACACCTTGGCGCGCGGCTTCAAGGTGGTTCTGTCCAGCGATGAAAACCGGGCGCTTGTTTCGGGGGGGCGCCTGCCGGTTTCCGACCAAAGCATTGATTTTTCATTGTTCTACTGGGGGAATGATGATGGGGTTGGGCCCAAGAAATACGAACTCTTGCTCAAAGGGGCCCAGTTCGCCGATTCCCACGGGTTCACAGCGATCTGGACACCCGAACGGCATTTCCATGCGTTTGGCGGCCCCTATCCGAACCCGGCAGTGACCGGGGCCGCCGTTGCTGCCGTTACCCGCAACCTTGAGGTCCGTGCCGGCAGTTGTGTTGCCCCGCTGCATCATCCCGCCCGCATCGCCGAGGAATGGGCCGTTGTCGACAACTTGACCAATGGGCGCACAGGGATCGGCTTTGCGTCGGGCTGGCAGCCCGATGATTTTGTCCTGCGCCCGGAAAACACCCCGCCAGCCAACAAACAAGCCATGTTCGACAGTATCGAGATCCTGCGCCGGCTGTGGCGGGGTGAGGCCGTCGGCTTTCCCCGCGCGGATGGGACCGATCACATGGTCATCACCCAGCCCCGCCCGGTTTCAAAGGAACTGGGCGTTTGGGTCACCACTGCAGGCAACCCGGAGACATGGCAACAGGCCGGTCAGGTCGGGGCCAATGTTCTGACCCACCTGCTGGGGCAAAGCCTGGCAGAGGTTGGCGAAAAGATCGGGATCTATCATGCTGCCCTGCGCGACAGTGGCCGCGATCCGGCGGATCACAAGGTTACGCTGATGCTGCACACCTATGTGGGGCATGATCGGATGGCAGTGCGTGAAGAGGCGCGGGGCCCGATGATCGCCTATCTGCGCAGCGCGGCGGCCCTGATCAAGCAATACGCCTGGGCCTTTCCGGCCTTCAAGAAACCGGTCGGTGTTTCGAATGCCTTCGATCTGGATCTCGGCTCGCTTGATCCCGCAGAGATGGACGCAATTCTCGATTTCGCCTTTGAACGTTATTTTGAGGAATCCGGCCTGTTCGGCACGGTCGAGGATGCCCTGTCCCGCGTCGAAGAGGTCAAGCGCATCGGCGTCGATGAAATTGCATGCCTGATCGATTATGGAATCGCGCCAGAAAAGGTTCTGGCCGGGTTGGAACCTCTGGCCGAGGTGCGGGCAGCGGCCAACACGCCGGTCACGCTGGATCCTGATGATTTCTCGATCGCTGCGCAGATCCTGCGCCATGACGTGACCCATCTGCAATGCACGCCCAGCATGGCCCGGATGATCGCCATGAACGATGAGGCACGTTTTGCGCTTGGCAAGATCGGCACGCTGATGCTGGGGGGTGAGGCCTTGCCCGGCGCCCTTGTGGATGACTTCCGCAGCTTCACCAATGCCAGGATCGAGAACATGTATGGCCCCACCGAAACGACGATCTGGTCCTCGACCGGTACGGCACACGGTGGGACGGGAACGGCCGATATCGGGACGCCCATCGCCAATACCCAGCTTTATGTCCTCGATGGGGATCGCCGACCGGTGCCCATCGGTGTGCCGGGTGAATTGTATATCGGTGGGAATGGGGTCGCCCGGGGCTATTGGCGCCGGCCGGATCTGACAGCAGAACGTTTTCTGCCGGATCCTTTTGCCCGGGGCCGTCATGCCCCGCGCATGTACCGGACGGGCGATCTGGTGCGGTGGCGCAATGACGGACGGCTGGATTTCCTGGGGCGCGCCGATACACAGATCAAGCTGCGGGGCTACCGGATCGAACTGGGCGAGATCGAGGCCCGGTTGGCAACCTTGGATGGCGTGCGTGAAGCAGCGGTTGTTGCCCGCAGTGAAGGCGCGGGCGACCCACGCCTGATCGGCTATGTCACCATGACCGGTTCAGCGATGCCAGAGACCCTGCGCAGTGATCTTGCCCGGCATTTGCCCGATCACATGATCCCGGCGCAGATCCTGAAACTGGATCACATGCCGCTGACCCCAAATGGCAAGATCGATCGCAAGGCGCTGCCGGCGCCGGCGGATCTTGCCCCGGCCGGACCGTCGGATACCTTCGTTCCCGCGGCCAATGCAGACGAACAGGCAATTGCCGAGATCTGGAAACGGATCCTGGGCGTGCCCCAAGTCGGGAGCAATGACAATTTCTTTGAACTGGGCGGTCATTCGTTGCTGGCGGTTCAGGCGCATCGGGAAATGAAAACGGCTCTGGCGGCGGATCGGCTGACCATCACCGATATTTTCCGCTTCCCGACCCTTGGGGCGCTGGCTGCGCATCTGAATGCCGGCCCTGCACTTGCCGCGCCCGACCCTGAGGAAACGGCCGCCGCCGCGCAGGCCCGGACGGAAACGATTTCAGCCCGGCGGGCCCTGCGGGCCCGACGCAAAACCCAAGCATGAAAGCCATCGTCGCGGTTTTCTCCAAGGTTTTTCGCGGACAAAGCGTGGCTTCCCGGGTGATGCAAAGCTCGGTTCTGACGGCGCTGAGCTATGGGGCCCAACAGGCGCTGCGGTTGGGGTCGAACCTGATCCTGGCGCGTCTGCTTTACCCCGAAGCATTCGGGATGATGGCGCTGGTCTCGGTCTTTCTGATCGGGTTGCAGATGTTTTCCGATGCCGGGATCAGCCCGTCGATCATGCAAAGCCCGCGTGGCGACGACCAGGATTTCCTGAATGCGGCCTGGACCTTGCAGGTGATCCGCGGCGGGTTGCTTTGGCTGGCAACACTGGCGCTGGCCCATCCGGTGGCCTGGCTCTACAAGGAGCCGCTGCTGGCCCAGTTGCTGCCGGTTGCAGGGGTTGCGTTGCTTGTCGCGGGGTTCAACCCGACCCGGATCGAAACGGAATACAGGCACCTGCGGGCCTTGCGAGTCACCGGTCTTGATGTTGCAGCCCAGGCCATCGGTATCGCTTCGGTTGTGGTGCTGTCCTGGTGGCTCCAATCGGTTTGGGGGTTGGTGCTTGGCTCGATCGTGGGCGCGCTGGCGAAGTTGGTGCTGATGGATCTGTTCCTGCCGGGGCCGCGCAATCGTCTGCACCTGCATCGCGGGGATACATCCGAGATCCTGCACTTTGGCAAATGGATTTTCCTTAGCTCAATCTCCGGGTTTCTGGTGTTGCAGGGCGACAAGGCGGTGCTGGGGGCATATCTGCCGCTGGCGGTTTTGGGGATCTACAATATCGGCTTTTTCATCGGTAGTTTCCCCGGACAACTGGCCGATGTGGTGATGTCGCGCATCCTGATCCCCCTGTATCGTGAGGCCCCGCCACGGGACAGTCCGGAAAATGCGCGCAATGTCCGCCGGTTGCGGTTTCTGCTTTCGGGCACGGTTCTTGGCCTGCTGGGGTTGTTCGCCCTTGGCGGCCCTGCACTGATCGGCCTGCTTTACGATGCCCGCTATCAGGCGGCAGGGGCCGTGGTGGTGCTGATCGCCTGTGCGCAGATGGCTGGATTGGTGGGGAAAACCTATGATCAGGCGGCCCTGGCCCATGGCGATTCACGTGGATTTTTCGTGGTCGTCACCATCCGGGCCGTGGTGCAGACCCTGCTGTTATGGTTGGGGGCACGATATTACGGGATTGTCGGGGCGCTGGCCGGTCAAGCGCTGGCCCTGACGGTTGTCCATTTGCCGGTGGTGCGATTGGCCCGCCGGCACCAGGTGTGGCATCCGCTGCATGATGCGCTGATCGGCAGCTGCGCGCTTTTGCTGGCCGCTGCGGCACTTTGGCTGCACGCTGATCAGATCCGGGCGCTGGCCGGGCTGGGTTAGAGCATGTTGCACAAAAACGGGTGCCGGTTTTTTGCTTCTCGAACATGCATTGTCAAAGACTTGGAGCGTGTCGCATGAATGCGAATGAAAACACTCTGTTCCAAGTTCCAGCCTCGTTATTAGCCAAAATAACCGTGTTCCGGATGCATTTTGGTCTATGCGTCCGCATCAGGCTGCCGCGGGTGACAAGAAGATGGGGCAAGACAACTGCGTCAGATCCGCAGCCCGGGATCACTGCGGGAATGGTTGCGGCTGAATAAACTGCGGCTGGATGATGCGCCCCCGCTGATTCTCCGGCGGAAGCGGAACAATTGGCCCTGTCTGCTGTTGCTGAATGTAGCGGTCGATGAGCCTCTGTATGAAATCGTCTGTTTGAACTGGGGGGGTGAACAGCTGCGGCTCAATTTGCAGTGGGACAAAGGCACCTGTGCCTGTCAGCTCTTGCAGTTTTTGATAAACATCTTCGTCAAGCGCTGGCGGGGCAACCGGGTCTTTCAGAACGTCAAGGGCCCAAGTCTGAAGCACGGGATCGGTTCTGACAGCTGCCGAGGGGGCTGTCAGGATTTCTGTTGCTGTTTGACGGTAGGCTGTATTTGTTTCCGTTTGTTCCTTTTCGCTTCGCCAGACTTCCGTTGCGAAAACGATCATCAGTGGCGTCAAGGTCGCGCCAATGATTTTACCGACAATATCCGCTTTATCCCATCTGTCCTTTTCTGCCATCTTTCACCTGCTTTGGGGGTTTGGGGCCCGTGCTGCTGAAACGCGGTGACCTGCTTGGCAGTGTGTCATGTCTTTATCCAACGGAACAGCCTAACGTCCGTCATAGGCATCTCCCAGGGAAAAGGGTGCGTGCAGCCGCAGCCGGGCCCGATCTGACGAGATGCTGGCCAGAACCAGGATCGTGACCAGATAGGGCATTGCAGCCAGAAACTGTGAGGGGATGGCGACGTTCAGCGATTGCATCATCAGCTCGCCCAAGGAAATTAACCCAAAGAGATAAGCGCCGAACATCACGCGCCCGGTTTTCCAGGTGCCGAACACCACCAGCGCCACGGCGATCCAGCCCCGCCCGGCGATCATCCCGTCCGCCCAAAGCGGGGTGTAGACGGTCGAGGCATAGGCCCCCGCCCAACCGGCCAGAAGCCCGCCGAAACAGACCGCGCCATAGCGGATAAGGCGCACCGGCTGGCCCAAGGAATGCGCCGCATGAGGGTTTTCCCCCACCGCACGGATCATCAGGCCCAGTTTCGTGCGGGTCAGGGTATAGCCGATGGCCAGGGCCAGCAGAACCGACAGGTAGACGACGATGTCGTGGGTGAACAGGGCCGGGCCGACCAGCGGCAGGTCACTGAGACCCGGCAGGGGGATATCGGCCAGAGGGCGGACCGTCAGGCTTTCATAGCTTTTGCCGATCAGCGCCGACAGACCCAGCCCCAGGATCCCCACGGCCAGCCCGGTGGCGACCTGATTGGCCAGAAAGGTGATGGTGACCAAGGCAAAGATCAGGGCCACCCCGATCCCGGCCAGCCCAGCCAGCGCAAAGCCCAGCACATGGCTGCCGGTTTCATAGACGGTCAGGAAACCGACAGCGGCGGCCACGGCCATGATCCCCTCGACGCCCAGGTTCAACATGCCCGATTTCTCGGCCACCAGTTCCCCCAAAGCGGCCAGAAGATAGACGGTGGCCGCGCTGATCGTGCCGGCGATGAAAAACTCCAGCGGGCTCATGCCGTGTCTCCTGTGCGGCTGGCCGTATGGGGGCGGTGGATCCGATAGCTGACAAAGGTGTAGGCGGCCAGGTAAAACACCAGCAACATGCCCTGAAACACCCGCACGGCGGCAATCGGCACATTGGCCGAGACCAAGGCGATATCCCCGCCGATCGAGATCACGGCCAGCAACAGCGCGGCAAAGCAGATGCCGATCGGGTGCAACGCGCCGAGATAGGCCACGATGATCGCCGAATAGCCGTAGCCGGATGTGATGGACCGCTGCAACTGACCGATGGGGCCAGCGACCTCGGACATGCCGGCCAGTCCGGCCGCGCCGCCGGCCAGAAGCAGGCTGAACCAGATGGCGGCACGGCTGTTGAACCCGGCATAGGCGGCGGCCTCGGGGGCCAGACCGCTGACCACCAGCTTGTAGCCCTCAAAGCGCCGCTGCATCACCACCCAGATGACCACGGTGAAGATCAGGGGCAGAAAGATGGACAGGTTCAGGCGCATCCCGGGAAAGAGCACAGGAAAGAGGGCGGCCTCGGGGAACATCACCGATTGGGGGAAATTGAACCCCATTGGGTCTTTCCACGGCCCGAGCACGAGATAATAGAGCAGCTGGATCGCAACGGAGTTCAGCATCAGCGTCACCAGGATTTCGCTGGCATTGAAGCGGGTGCGCAGGATGGCGGCAATCGCCGCCCAGGCCATGCCGCCGGCGATGCCACACAGGATCATGGCCGGCAGCATCAGGGGCGAGGTGCTGTCGCTGTAGAAGACCGGCAGGGCGCTGGCCGCGATGGCCCCGACGATCATCTGTCCCTCGGCACCGATATTCCAGACCTTGGCGCGAAACCCCACCGCCAGGGCTTGGGCGATCAGCAGCAGGGGGCCAAACTTCATCGCGATTTCGGTGATGGAGTAGAAGGATTCGAACGGTGCGATGAAAAAGGAATACATTGCCGCCCCGGGATTGCGCCCGATCAGCAGCAAGAACAGGCTGCTGCCGATCACCGACAGGATCACGGCGACAAAGGGCACCGCGATCAGGACGCGGCGCGAGGGCTCGGGGCGTTTTTCGAACTGGATCATGGGTGTTCCGCCCCGATCATGTGACGGCCGATCTCGTTGGGGGTGACCTCGGCGGTGGTCAGGGCAGGCGACAGGCGACCGCCATGGATAACGTGCAGCCGATCGGTGATCTCGAACAATTCGTCCAGCTCCTCCGAGATGACCAGGATCGCCACCCCTTGATCGCGTAGATCCAGCAGACGGCGGCGGATTGCGGTGGCCGCGCCGATATCGACCCCCCAGGTGGGTTGCGATACAAAAAGAAGCTTGGGCTTCAGGTGCAATTCGCGCCCGACGATGAACTTTTGCAGGTTGCCGCCGGACAGGGCCCCGGCGCGGGCCTCGGGGCCGTTGCAGCGTACGTCGAAGTTATGAATGCAACGGCTGGTAAAGGCGTTAACCGCCCCATGTCGAATAAAGCCCGAGGAAACCAGCCCCTGATCGCTGGCGGTCAACAACGCGTTTTCGGCCAGTGACAGTTCGGGTACCGCGCCCCGGCCCAGCCGTTCCTCGGGCACGAAGGCAAAGCCCAGACGGCGCCGGGCGACCGGCCCCGCGCGGGCCACGGGCTGGCCCATCATCATCAGGCAGCCGGGGGGCAGGGTCGTGCGCAGATCCTCGCCCGAGATCAGGCGTGACAGTTCCTTTTGTCCATTGCCCGAAACCCCGGCGATGCCAACGATTTCCCCGCCATGAACCGACAGCGATATATCCCTGAGGGACATGCCGAACGGATCGGCGCTTGGGGCCTCCAGTTTGCGCAGTTGCAGCAGTGGCTCGGCCGTTCGGGTGCCCGTGGCGCGGGGATGGATGCGGGGAATTTCACGTCCGATCATCAGTTGCGCCAGATCGCGGGCCGAGCGATCCCGTGGCACGACGGTGCCGGTGACACGGCCGGCTTGCAGGATCGTGGCGGTGTCGCAGATCTCGCGGATCTCTTCCAGTTTGTGACTGATATAAAGGATCGCCACACCTGCATCGCGCAGCTTGATCAGGGCATCGAACAGGACCCTGACATGCTGGGGCGGCAGGACCGAGGTGGGTTCATCCAGGATCAGCAGGCGCAGGTCCTGCATCAGGCACCGGATGATTTCCACCCGCTGGCGTTCGCCGACCGACAGGGTATGAACGGCAGCGTCGGGATCCACGGTCAGATCATAGGTGTCGCCCAAGTCCCGCACCCGCCGGGCCAGATCGCGCTTGGCACCCGGCACCGTCAGAGAGATGTTTTCAACCACGCTGAGGGTCTCGAACAGCGAGAAATGCTGAAAGACCATCCCGATGCCCAGGCCCCGCGCGATGGCCGGGCCGTGGGCGGGCAAGGGGTGGCCCTGCCAGTGGATCTGCCCCTCATCCGGGGTCTCGACCCCATAGATGATCTTCATCAGTGTCGATTTCCCGGCGCCGTTTTCGCCAAGGATCGCGTGGATCTTGCCCGGAGTCACATCCAGGTCGATCGCCGCATTGGCGATGATGCCGGGATATCTGCGGGTGATGCCGCGCAGGGAAAGCAAAGGCTGGGTCATGAACGATCCACGCTGGGGCCGGGCCCGCATCCCGGGGGACGCGGGTCGGCGGTGTTATTTCGGCAGGGGCGACACGACCCCCTGGACATGCCAATCCATGCCCAGGACCTGTTCGGTGCTCAGCACCGCGCCAGCCCCGATCACCTCTTCGCCGGACTGGTTGACGATGGGACCGGCATAGACCTGAAAGTCCCCGGCCCGGATGGCGGCCTCGGTGTCCTCGATCCGGGTCAGAATCTCGGGGCTAAGGTCGGGGCTGAGATCGGCGACGATAACGGCGTCATCGGCCATGCCCAGCCATTCGCTCTGACCGGTGAAGGTGCCGTTCAGATGGGCCTCGACCGCGCGCAGGAACAGCGGCGACCAGTCGGTTTTGACCACACCCAGATACTTGGTCGGGGCATAGCTTCGCATCGTGCTGTTGAGGTTGGCGACATAGACGCCCTTTTCCTCGCCGACCGTGACCACCGAGGGCGTGTCCTGCGAATTGGAAAACAGCACGTCATTGCCCTGCGCGATCAGGGCGCGGGCCGAATCCTGCGCCTTGGCGGGATCGAACCAGCTGTTGATCCAGATCACGCTGACCTCGATATCCGGGTCGACGCTGCGTGCCCCCAGGGTCAAGCCGTTGATGGTTGAGATCAGTTCCGGGATGGCGAAGGCTGACACCACGCCGATCTTCTTTGTCTTGGTCAGGCTGGCGGCGGCCATGCCGATCAGGTAGGAGCCCTCGAAATACTTGGCGGCAAATGGCGACAGGTTCGGCGCCGTCTTGAACCCCGACGCGTGCAAGATGGTCAGGTCGGCATGGCGCTGTGCCAGTTTCACGCCGCTGTTCATGTAGCCAAACGAGCCCAGCACGAGAAAGCGATCGCCATCGGCAACCATCTTGTTCATGATCCGGTCGGCATCCGCACCTTCCTGGATGTTTTCGACGATCTCGACCGAGACCGCGTCGCCGTATTTTTCTTTGACCACATTCAGCCCGTCGGCCAGGGTTCGTGACCAACCTGTATCGGCCACCGGTGAGGGCACCATCAGCCCGATTTCCAGTGTCTCGGCCAGGGCCGCTGTGGCGGTCAATGCGCCAGCGGTGGCGGCCGCAGCAAGTTTGAGCATCATGTTCACTGGTCTATCCCCTGTGTTTTCAGATGTTTATTATTCATAGTTTATGCGATTTGCATGGGCCTCGGCCGTCGCGGCCAGCTGGGCTTCATCCAACCCCGGGAATGTGCCGTTTCGCCAGACCACGCGGCCATTGATCATCGTCAGATCGACCGATCGGAAATGCCCAACCTTGGCCAGCAGGCTGGCGGGATCGTGGCGGGTGCCGACGAATTCCAGCCCCCGCGTGTCAATGGCGAACAGGTCTGCCGCCTTGCCCGGTTCCAGCGATCCCAGATCCGGGCGGCACAGCAGATCGGCCCCGCCGCGTGTGGCATAGTTCAGGAAAGCGGCCGGATCGGGCACCGGATGCTGACGGGTGCGGGCGACCAGCGCCTGCAACATATAGGCCGAATGGATACAGTGCATCAGGTTGGAATTGTCGTTTGACGCGGCACCATCCGCCCCCAGCCCGATACGCACGCCGCGCGCCGCCATTTCCGGGATCGGCGTGACTTCGGCCCCGACCAGATAGACAGGTTCCGGGCAATGGGACACGCCGGTGCCCGAGGCCGCCAGTTGCGCGATCTCGCCCGAGGTCAGTTCCCAGCAATGGGCATACCAGACATCGGGGCCGGCAAAGCCGATCTCTTCGCACCAGTCGACAGTGCGTTTGCCGCTGCGCTGGCGGAGAACCTCGCTTTCGCCCTCGCCGACATGGGTGTGCAGCAAGACGCCCTTGTCGCGGGCCAGGGCGACGGATTCGACAAAAGTCTCGCGGTAGCTGTTTACCGGCTGGCAGGGGGCGACGGCGACCTGGGCCATGCTGAACGGACCGGCATCGTGATAGGTGTCGATCAATCGGGCGCAATCCGCGATGAATTCATCGGTGGTTTCGCGCATCTCGTCGGGAATGGTGCTGCCTTCGGATTTCGGCAGGGTATTGCCGCCCCGTCCGGCGTGAAAGCGCATGCCCAGCAGGTTCGCCGCCTCGAACTGGCGGTCGATCAGGCGTTTGCCGGCATGACGCGGGAAGTTGTACTGGTGATCGAAGGCGGTGGTGCAGCCATGTTTGATCAACTCGCCCATTGCCACGACCGAGGCATGATAGAAACAGTCCTCATCCAGCCGGGCGAAGATTGGATAGATCATGTCCAGCCAGTCCATCACGCTGAGTTTCGTCCAGTCGAGATGGGCGTTGTTGCGGACAAAGCACTGAAAGAAATGGTGATGGGTGTTGATGAGCCCGGGATAGAGAAACCAGCCGGTCGCATCGATCACCTGCGCGCCCCGGGGGGCGCGCAGGGCCGGGCCGATGGCGGCGACCGCCGGGCCCGAGACCAGCAGATCCACATCGCGGTGCACCCGGGCCGCATCGTCACAGGTGACGATGGCGGCGCAGTTTCTGAACAGGGTGTGGCTGGTCATGTCCCCTCGGTGCTCAGGATTTCGTGGACGGCATGGATGCCCGGCATCTCGATGAAACCGGGCAGGGTGCGGACGGCGAAGATCCAGTCGCGGACGGCCGGATAAGGGTCCAGCTCGACCCCGCCATCGGCGGCCAGCGCGGCGTAGGGGAAACAGGCGATATCGGCTACGGTGGGGGCTGCGCCGGTCAGGAAGCGCTGGCCGTTCAGCCCCTGTTCGGTCAGCGCGGCCTCCAGTTCGCGCAGGGCCGCGCGGGCGCCCCGTTGCGCACGGGTCATATCCACGGGCTTGCGCAACATGGCGCCCAGCCGGGCCTCGCCCGAGGTGGCGGTCAGGCGCCCGGAAAAGGCCAGCCATTGCTGCACCCGGGCCAGATGCAGGGGATCCGCGGTGGGAAACCACTGGCCAGTTGGATCATGACGGGCGGCCAGCAAGGTCAGGATCGCCGTGCTTTCGGTCAGGATCTGCCCCTGCGTGACAAAGACCGGCAGCGTTCCAGCCGGGTTCAGGCCCAGGAAATCGGGGGAAAGGTGTTCCCCTCCTGGATAAAAATCAATGGCTTGCCTATCGATCTTTACGTTAAGAAGGGCTGCCATCAGCCTGATCTTGTAGCAGTTTCCCGACAAGGCATAGTCATAAAGCAGTCCGGTCATGCCACCTCCAGCAGCGCGCCATAGGTTGCGCCTCGTTTCTTCAGCCAGCGCCGATAGGCAACCGATGTCATATCGGCCCGGGTCGGCACCTCCATGCGCGGATCCAGGGGCAGGCGCTGCGGGATCTGGTTTTCGAGGATCGAGCGATCCTGCAGGAAAATCGTCTGCTGGAACTGGATCAGATCGGACAGGGTGCTATCGTCGTCATAAAGCGCCATCCACGGCCAGACATCGCACAGATCCTCGGACACGGGCTGAACAAAGATCGTGATCACATCCCATTCGCCCGGGCGCGGTGGGCTGGTCTTGTAGAGGATCGCATTCATCGGGCTGGGCACACGGTACATATAGTCGGTATAGATCCCGTCACCGGCCGATTTCGCCGCCTGAGGCTGGAAAAAGCGGACCTTGGTGGCCCAGATTTCATCATTGTTCTCGCGGATTTCAACCTTGTAGCGTTCGACCTCGGTATGGGGTTCGGCGCCCAGGATGTCGGTGTGGACAAAAGGAAAATGCGCGACGTCGAGGAAATTTTCCACTGCCCGCAGGGGTGAGCATTTCACCCGCACTACGCCACAGGGCACATGCCGACGACCGGGCTGATCGGCCTCGGGGATGTCGAACAGGGGGGCGGCGGGTGTGCCGGGGCACAGCCAGACATGATCGAACTTGACCACACAGTCCCGGGGCTGGCCATCGGCATCGGTGGCTTGCCAGCCTGTGGTCGTGCGGGTCACCTGAAAGGGGCGGCCCAGAACGGTGGTTTCGACATGCGCCGGGGTGATCGCGGGATCGGCCTGGGCCACGGGATACCAGTCGTTCAGCGTTGTCTGGGCAATCATCATGCGGCCTCCTGTCCCTGGGTTTCGGCGCTCCGGCGCATCCGTTCGGCCCATCGGGAGATGGCGGTCAGCTGCTCGGGCGGGGTGCCGGCGGGTGCCCCGATATGGAGCACGCTTTGCGCTGCGCCGCTGGCCTGAAGCGCCAGCCAGATCGGGCCGGTCGTGGCCCCCGGCGTCACGCTTAGCAGGGCGCCCTGGGATGCAGCCCCTGCCGCTTGCAAGGCCGCCAAGGTCACCCCGGCGGGGCATTCGAGATAAAGGCTGCGCACTGCGGTCATGCCGCCGACGACCCCGGTGGGAGGCTGGGCCGGGGCCTCGGCCGCCGGCGCGACCCAGATCAGGCCATCGGCCTCGACACAGGGAAACACTGTGGCGCAGACGGTTTTCGGCGGTTCCAGGTCGGGATGGGCGGGGATGTAGCTGCATCCCCCGTCGGCCCCATAATGCCACCCGTGATACAGGCAGGCCAGCTGTTCCCCGCGCACGAAGCCATGGGACAGGCGCATGCCCCGGTGGGGACAGCGATTGTCCCAGGCGGCAACCTTGCCCGCGGCGCTGCGCCAGACAACCCGTTCATGGCCACCGACAAAACTGCGCATCACCCCGCCGGGGCGCAGTCGATCGGACAAGGCCACCGGGATCCAGTCATTGCTCATCTTGCGTTTCCTCCACCGATGGGACCATGACCCCGCCCCTCGCTAATTGATGGGGTTGGTGCAGCGAAAGCGCCCTGTCCGGTCTCTCGTATTGCACCGCGATGGTCGTCCCTTTTTTCATCTAACGCCGTATTGAGTGCACGGCAAATGTGCATATTGGGGATAATCCGGGATCAGGCGTTGTCCAGACTGCGGCGGTCGACCCTGTCAATCAGCGCCTGGGCCGGGCCCAGGCTGCAAGCCAGGGCCATGGCGTCCAGCAGCACCTCGGGCCCCGAGACCGCAATGGTGACCGCGCTGTCCGAGGCCTGCAGGATGTGCCCGTGCAGCGACAGGCGCGCAGCGCGGTGCGATGCCCATTCCGCGACATCTCCATGGCGCAGATCGCCGGTGATCGTCATCTCTTCGCGCATGCCGGCCTCCATCAACGGGCGGGATCATGATACAGGATTTTTGGGCTTCTGGCGATGATTACGTCTTGCGCCGCAGGGCATCCATCAGGGCCGAGCCCAGTGCCCCGGGGCTGTCGCCACCGTTTTTGCCGTGGCCAGGGTGCCGGCCGCCCCCGCCCCGGGGCCCTCCGCCCTGAGGATCGCCACGCGGCCCCCCCTTGCCGCGCGGGCCGCTGCCCTTGGCGCCGCCTTTTGCCGGGCTGCGGGTTTCCTGGGCAGGGCGGCCGGTGCTGGCCTCCTTGCGCATGGACAGGCCGATGCGCTTGCGCGGGACGTCCACCTCGACCACCCGCACGCGCACGACATCGCCGGCCTTGACCACCTCATGGGGGTCCTTGACGAAGCGGTCCGCCAGTTGGCTGACATGGACCAGCCCGTCCTGGTGGACCCCGATATCGACAAAGGCCCCGAAGGCGGCGACATTGGTCACCGTGCCTTCCAGTTGCATGCCGGGGCGGAGATCGGTGATTTCCTCGACGCCTTCGGTGAAGCTGGCGGTGACAAAATCGGGGCGGGGATCGCGCCCCGGTTTTTCCAGTTCGCTCAGGATGTCACGCACGGTGGGCAGGCCGAAGGTGGCATCGACGAAATCCTCGGCGCGCAGGCCGCGCAGGGCCTCGGGCTGGCCGATGATCTGGCGCAGATCGCGGCCACAGGCCTGAACGATGCGCCGCGCCACGCCATAAGCCTCGGGGTGGACGGACGAGGCATCCAGCGGCTCATCGCCTTCACGCACCCGCAGGAAACCGGCGCATTGCTCAAACGCCTTGGGGCCAAGGCCGGTCACCTTCAGCAGCGCCTTGCGTGAGGCAAACGCCCCGGCCGTATCGCGGTGGCTGACGATGGCCTGGGCCAGGGACGGCCCCAACCCGGCCACATGGGCCAGAAGCGGCGCCGAGGCGGTGTTCAGATCGACGCCCACGGCGTTTACCGCATCCTCGACTACGCCCTCCAGCGCCTTGGCCAGGCGGCGCTGATCCACGTCATGCTGGTATTGGCCGACCCCGATGGATTGCGGGGTGATCTTGACCAGTTCGGCCAGGGGATCCTGCAGCCGCCGGGCGATGGACACGGCGCCGCGCAGGCTGACATCGAGATCGGGGAATTCCTTTGCCGCCAGTTCCGAGGCGGAATAGACTGAGGCCCCGGCCTCAGACACCACAACCTTGGTGGGCCGCGCCGTGCCGGCGGGGATCAGTTTGATCACATCGCCCACCAGCCGTTCCGTTTCCCGGCTGGCCGTGCCGTTGCCGATGGCGATCAACGCCACCCCGTGCCGGGCGATCAGCCGCAGCAGGGTGTCGGTGGCGCCGCGCGTGTCGTTTTTCGGCTGGAAGGGATAGAACGTGGCGGTCTCCAGCACCTTGCCCGTCGCATCCACCACGGCTGCCTTGACCCCGGTGCGAATGCCTGGATCCAGCCCCAGCGTCGGCTTGGCCCCGGCCGGGGCGGCCAGCAGCAGGTCCTTGAGGTTGCGGGAGAAAACGGTGATGGCCTCATCATGGGCGCGGCGGCGAAGTTCGGTCAGCAGATCGACATACATCGACAGGCTCAGCTTGACCCGCCAGGTCCAAGCCGCTGCCTCGCGCAGCCAGATGTCGCCGGGGGCGTCGCCGGAAATGCCGATAGCCGTGGCAACGATGCCGGTGGCGCGACTGAGGCCGGTTTCGGGATCCGGGGCGATCTCGATGGTGACGATTTCTTCCTTGGCGGCGCGCAGGATGGCCAGGGCGCGGTGGCCGGGGATTGTGGCCCAGGCCTCGCGGTGGTCGAAATAGTCGGAGAACTTGGCCCCTTCGGTTTCCTTGCCTTCGGTCACGCGGGCGGCGATGAAGGCCTCGGTGCGCATGAAATCCCGCAGCCGGCCCAACAGGTCGGCGTTTTCCGACAGGTCCTCGGCCAGGATGTCGCGGGCGCCATGCAGGGCCGCCTTGACGCTGTCCACGGCCTCCGTGACATAGGCGCCGGCCAGGGCCTGGGGATCGGCGCTGCGGTCGGCCTGAATGGCATGCAGGAGCGGCTCCAACCCGTTTTCGCGGGCAATCATGGCCTTGGTACGGCGCTTCGGCTTGTAGGGCAGGTAGAGGTCTTCCAGCGCGGCCTTGGTTTCCGCCCCGGCGATGGCCCGTTCCAGCGCGTCGGTCAGTTTGCCCTGATCCTTGATCGAGGCCAGGATAGTGGCGCGGCGGGCCTCCATCTCGCGCAGATAGGACAGGCGCTCGGCCAGATCGCGCAGCTGGGTGTCATCCAACCCGCCGGTCACCTCTTTGCGGTAGCGGGCGACGAAGGGCACGGTAGACCCGCCATCCAGCAGCTCGACCGCCGCCGTCACCTGTTGCGGGCGCGCCCCGATTTCGGTGGCGATGGTCCGGGCGATGCGGGCGTTGACATCCATGGGTGGCCTCCTTGGGATTGAGGCGCCCTGATAGCGCCATGGGGCTGTCGGGCCAAGGGCTGAACACTGTTGCGGCGCGGAACAAGGCCGCAGGCCGCCGCCCCCCAGCACGGCGATGCACGGCTTGTTTGGCAACACCAACGTCAACACCGGTTCAAACCGGATCTTTGCGAAAGGGTCAGGCCCGCCCTTTCCTGTTCGTTGACCTTACTCTGGCCTCATCAGCCCACGGGCCTTTGCGGCTGCATGGGTTTCATCCAGGGATTGCCAGGCCCGGTCGATCAGCAGGTCGATCTCATGGGGCTGGATGATCAGGGGCGGGGCGATGATCATCCGATCACCGACATGGCGCATCACCAGCCCGTTGGCAAAGCAGCGGTCCCGGCAGATCAGTCCGATCACACCCGCCCCAACGGCAAAGCCAGCCCGGCGTTCAGCATCCGGGGTCAGGGCGAGGGATCCCATGAGGCCCTTGATCCGCGCCTCGCCGACCAGCGGGTGATCGGCCAGCCCAGCCCATTTCTTGGCCAGATAGGGGGCGGTGACGGTGGCCGCATGATCAACGATGCCCTCTTCCTCAAGGATGCGCAGGTTTTCCAGCGCCACGGCGGCCGCCACCGGATGCCCCGAAAAGGTATAGCCGTGGGCGAATTCGCCACCCGCATTGATCACGGCCGCCACCTCATCGCTGAGGATCGACGCGGCGATGGGCACGTAGCCGGAACTCAGGCCCTTGGCGACGCTCATGATATCGGGGCGGATGTTGAAGCTGTCACACCCGAACCAGGCCCCGGTGCGCCCGAAACCGCAGATCACCTCATCGGCGATCAGCAGGATCTCGTGGCGATCGCAGATGCGCTGGATTTCCGGCCAGTAGCTGTCAGGCGGGATGATGACGCCACCAGCCCCCTGGATCGGTTCCGCGATAAAGGCGGCAACGCGATCCGCACCCAGTTCGGCGATCCTGGTTTCCAGCTGCCGGGCGCGGGCAAGGCCAAAGGCCTCGGGCGTCATCTCGCCGCCTTCGGCCCACCAGTCGGGCGGATCGATATGGGCGATACCGGGAATGGGCAGGCCGCCCTGGGCATGCATCCCCTTCATGCCCCCCAGGGACGCCGACCCCACGGTTGACCCGTGATAGCCGTTCCAGCGGGCAATGATCACCTGCTTGTCGGGCTTGCCGCGCAGTGCCCAGTAGTGCCGGACCAACCGGATATTGGTGTCATTGGCCTCGGATCCGGATCCGGCGAAGAACACATGGTTCAGATCCCCGGGGGCCAGATCCGCCAGCTTTGCGGCCAGGCGCAATGCCGGCACATGGGTCGTCTGGAAAAACGTGTTGTAATAAGGCAGCTGGCACATCTGGCGGGCGGCAACCTCGGCCAGTTCAGGGCGGCCGTATCCTATATTGACGCACCACAAACCGGCCATGGCATCCAGGATCTCATGGCCTTCGCTGTCGGTCAGCATGACGCCCTTGGCAGAGGTGATCACCCGCGCGCCCACGGCCGCCAGCCCCGCCCCATCGGTGAAAGGGTGCATGTGATGGGCCGCGTCCAGGGCCTGCAAATCGCGGGTTGGCAGGTGGTTGTCGATCATCGAGGGGTGTCTTCCGCTGAAATATGAGGGCACGATAGGCTTGGGGCCGGTTCTGTCAATCGGGGGATGTCCGGGATGAACCGGATGCCCTGCCGTCAAATTTCATGGTCCGAAGCCCTGAACTTTAGGGGCTGGACCGGCTTGATTTCAGATGGGAACCGAAGTTTCCTGACCTTGCCGGGGGGCCGACTGATATGCGGATTCCGGACCGCTTTGAACAGGAATAGCGTTTGTATTCCGCAAATCATACGGGCACGGTTGCCGCCGGGGGAGCCTCGGGTAAATAGTGGCCTGCATCGCCAGCGGTTTGGTCGACGATCCAGCCGCCCGGGGTCTGCAAGACGATCGGGCAGGCCCCCCGATGAGGGAAGAAACAAAGGACGCAGACATGAGCTATAAGTCTGATATTGAGATTGCCCGCGAGGCAAAGAAAAAACCGATCCAGGAGGTCGGGGCCAAGCTGGGCATCGATGCCAAGGATCTGCTGCCTTACGGCCATGACAAGGCCAAGATCAGCCAGGGCCTGATCGACGCGGTACAGGATCGCCCGAACGGCAAGCTGATCCTGGTGACGGCAATCAACCCGACGCCGGCGGGTGAGGGCAAAACCACCACAACCGTGGGTCTGGGCGATGGCCTGAACGCCATTGGCAAGAAGGCGATGATCTGCATCCGCGAGGCCTCACTCGGGCCGAACTTCGGGATGAAGGGCGGGGCCGCTGGCGGCGGCTATGCCCAGGTCGTGCCGATGGAGGACATGAACCTTCACTTCACCGGCGATTTCCACGCCATCACCAGCGCCCACAATCTGCTGTCGGCGATGATCGACAACCACATCTACTGGGGCAACAGCCTGGAGATCGACACTCGCCGTGTGTCCTGGCGCCGGGTGCTGGACATGAACGACCGGGCGCTGCGCGACATCACTGTCAGCCTGGGCGGCGTGGCCAACGGCTTCCCGCGCCAGACCGGCTTTGACATCACCGTGGCCTCCGAGGTCATGGCGATCCTGTGTCTGGCCCGCAACCTGGAAGATCTGGAACAGCGTCTGGGCAATATCATCGTGGCCTATACCCGCGACAAGCAGCCCATCACCTGCCGCGACATCAAGGCCGACGGTGCCATGACCGTGCTGCTGAAAGACGCGATGCAGCCGAACCTGGTGCAGACGCTGGAAAACAACCCGGCTTTTGTCCATGGTGGCCCATTCGCCAACATCGCCCATGGCTGT
>JBKDZR010000081.1:0-2166 GCA_047971485.1 Qingshengfaniella sp.
CCCCAGCCTGCCAAAGCGCCCACCCAGGGTCGGGCGCGGCCCTCAGCGCTTGGCAGCAAGGTGGCAGAGAACAATTTACCCCCTCGGTCTTGCCAAATTCCTTTTTTCAGCAGCCTGTTAAGCAGACAGTCGCGGCTTTGTCCGCAAAACCGGCTTGCGCCCGCTCAATCCTTATGGCCGTTGATCGGATCCGCCACCTTCAGGACCACCTTGCCGAACTGGGCCGGGGCCTCCAGACGGGCATGGGCCTCGGCCGCGCGCTCCAGGGGGAAGGTGCGGTCCATCAGCGGCGCATAGGCCCCCCGCGCGATCAGCGGCCAGACCCGGGCTTCCAGCGCACGGGCGATCTCGGCCTTGGCCAGCACCGATTGCGGGCGCAGGGTGGATCCGGTCACGGTCAGCCGGCGCATCATGATCTGGCTGAAATCGACCTCCTGCAACGCGCCCGTCTGAAAGGCGATCTGCACCAGCCGCCCCTCGGTGGCCAGCGCGTCCAGGTTGCGTGCGATATAGCCCCCCCCAACCATGTCGAGGATAACATCCGCCCCACCGACCGCCTTGAGGATCGGCACGAAATCCTCGTCTTGGTAATTGATCGCACGCTCTGCCCCCAGCCTCTCGCAAACGGCGCATTTCTCGGCCGAGCCCGCAGTGGCAAAGACCCGCGCCCCCAGCGCGACGGCAATCTGGATCGCCGTTGTTCCGATCCCCGAGGTCCCGCCATGGACCAGAAACCGCTGCCCGGCCTGCAAACCGCCGCGCATGAAGACATTGGTCCAGACGGTAAAGGCATTTTCCGGCAGGCAGGCCGCCTCTTTCAGGCCTAGCGGGGCCGGTACCGGCAAGGCATGTTCGGCCGGGGTTTCGACATAGTCGGCATAGCCCCCACCGGGCAGCAGCGCGCACACCCGATCACCGGGCTGCCAGCGGGTCACACCGGGCCCGATAGCCGCAACCGTGCCCGAGGCCTCCAGCCCCGGCAGGTCCGAGGCCCCCGGCGGCGGATCGTAAAGCCCCTGACGTTGCATGATATCGGGCCGGTTCACGCCGGCATAAGCCACCCGGATCACAATCTGGCCTGCACCCGGGCGAGGCACCGGGCGCTCGGTCAGGCGCAAAGCCTCGGGACCGCCCGGGATGGGGATGTGAACGGCGCGCATCACGGTCGGCAAGGTCATGGCCGGCCCTCCCCGATATGCCCCGGCAAATCTGTCCGGGTCCGGCCCGCCGGCGGCCGGATCAGCCCCAGCGCCCGGCTGGGCACGGCCAGCAAGGGTTTCAGAAGCGGCGCCCCATGCACCCGTGCCTTGGCCTTTTCAACCCGCATCACATCCTCGATCCGCCGATCCAGAAACTGCCATGTCCGGTCATGGCCGGGGCTGTCATCGCCCAGCCAGTACAGCAGGGTCGCGGAATAGACCCCCGACAGGGTCAGCCGCTTGGTGTACCAGTTGTAATCCTCGGCGCGATCCCCCAGCGCGGTCCAGATCAGATCCGCTGTCCGCCAGATTGCCCCCGTCCCGCTGGCCGCATGCATGGGCAGGGCGAACAGGGTGACGGCACGGCGCACGACTTCCTTGTCTGGGATTGCCTCCAACCGAAAGCGGACGGCACTGGCCACACGGTCGCGAAAGCGCAGCGCGCCCAGGTCCGTCTGCTGCAAACGGTGCAGCATATCCGCATCGCCCCGAGCATGCAGGGCCAGGGCCAGATCGACAGCCCCACGCGGACAGACGCCCCGCGCCACGGCCATATTGATCCCCGCCTCGGCCACAGCCGCACGGAAACTGGCCTCGCCCCAGCCGTCAAATACGACATGGGGCAGTATGGCATCCAGCAACAGATCTTTCGGGTCGGTCATGACTGCGCCCTTTCCTTTTGGCCGGATACTAACGCCCCGCGCCCCCGGCACCAGCCCCTGCGCTGCGCACAGGGGCATTTTGGCACCCCTCTGCCATGAAAGCGGCCCCGCGCTGAACGCCTTGGGCCGGACAGCGGCATCAGCCAGCGCCCGGCGCGACCGGGAACTGGACAAAGGCGCCTCACATTGCTATAGGGGCGGTTCCTGCAAATCTTGCAACTCAAACTTAGGAAGGTGGTGACACCACATGCAGGTCAGTGTTCGCGACAACAATGTCGATCAGGCGCTTCGTGCCCTGAAGAAGA
>JBKDZR010000082.1:0-18638 GCA_047971485.1 Qingshengfaniella sp.
GCTTGGCGCGGGCGACCAGCCTGGGCCGCGCCCGATCCTCCCACAGGGAGGGCGCATTGCGACGTTCGATATAATACCAGCGGCCCCAAGGGTTGACCGCTTGCGACAGGCGGCTTTGGGGACAAAGCGGCCGTTGATCCCACCCCGGCGCGGGACAAGCCCGAAGGGCGCCGCGCCATCACTGGGGCGGCCCACCGGTCTGGCGCTTGGCCACCGTTAGCGCAATGCTCTGGGGTTTTGCTACCACGGCTGCCATAAACCGCGCAGATCACAGGGTGGGTGCGCCAGCCCCCGGTCCGGCGCTGGCGCGACTGGCTCTGCTGGTGGCCAAGGTCAAAAAGGCCTCAGATCAGCCATTTGCGATCAAGACCAACAGGCCCATCCGCCAGGCCCGCTGATCTTATCCCTTCAGCACCACCAGCGCATGGCGCTTGCGCCCAGCCGACAGCTTGACCGGTGATGCCAGCGCCGCCGCGTCCAGCACCAGACCGGCATCGCTCAGGGGGACATCGTCGATCCGCGCGCCATTGTCCGCGATCAGGCGCTTTGCCTCTTTGCCGGTCTTGGTCAGGCCGGAACGCACGATCAGCTGCACCACCGAAATCCCGTCGCCCAGTTCGGCCGGGGTCAGTTCCAGCGTCGGCAGATCTTCACCCACGCCGCCCTTTTCAAACACCTCGCGGGCGGTGGTTTCGGCGGCGGCGGCGGCCTCGGGGCCGTGCAGCAGGGTGGTCACCTCATTGGCCAGCCGGATCTTGCCGGTGTTGATCTCGGATCCTTGCAGCGCCCCCAGCCGGTCACATTCATCAACCGGCAGTTCGGTGTAGAGCTTGAGGAACCGCCCGACGTCGGCATCGGTGGTGTTGCGCCAGAACTGCCAGAACTCATAGGGGCTGAGCATGTCGCCGTTCAGCCAGACCGCGCCCCCGGCCGACTTGCCCATCTTGCGCCCGTCCGAGGTGGTCAGCAACGGCGAGGTCAGCCCGTAGATCTGGGCATCGGCCACCCGCCGGGTCAGGTCAATCCCGTTGACGATATTGCCCCACTGATCTGATCCGCCCATCTGCAACAGGCAGCCATAGCGCCGATGCAGTTCAAGGAAATCATAGGCCTGCAGGATCATGTAGTTGAATTCGAGGAAGGACAGGGATTGTTCCCGGTCCAGCCGCGATTTCACCGATTCGAAAGACAGCATGCGGTTGACGCTGAAATGCCGGCCGATATCGCGGAGGAACTCCAGATAGTTCAGCCCGTCCAGCCATTCGGCATTGTTCAGCATCAGGGCGCCGGTAGCGCTGTCGCCGTAATCCAGATAGCGGGCAAAAACCCGGCCCATGCCGTCGATATTGGCGTCGATCTGTTCCGGGCCCAGCAATGGGCGCTCATCCGAGCGGAAGGACGGGTCCCCCACCTTGGTCGTGCCGCCGCCCATCAGGGTGATCGGCTTGTGCCCGGTCTTTTGCATCCAGCGCAGCATCATGATGTTCAGCAGATGCCCGACATGCAGCGAGGCGGCGGTGGCGTCATAGCCGATATAGGCGGGCACCACGCCGGCGCACAGGGCCTTGTCCAGGGCCTCCATATCGGTGCAGTCGGCCAGATAGCCACGGGTGACCATGACTTGCAGGAAATCCGATTTGGGCTGATAGGTCATGATCTCTCTCGTCAGGATAGGGCGGCCGCGCCGCTTATAGGAGGATCGGACATGAAGGAAAAGGGCGCGCCGGTGGTTGCGGTGGGCACCATGTCGGGGACCTCGCTGGATGGCGTGGATGCGGCGGTTCTGATGACCGATGGGGTGACAATCACGGATTTCGGGCCGGGCGCGTATCGGCCTTATGACGCGGGCGAGCAGACGATCCTGCGCGCTGGCCTTGGGGCCTGGCCCGGGGATCCGGGGGTGGCTGAGGCCGAGGCGGTGGTTCAGCAGGCCCATGAGGCCGTATTGCGTGGCATTGAGGCCGATCTGATCGGCTTTCACGGCCAGACCTTGGCCCATGATCCCGTCGGGCGCGGTACCCATCAGTGTGGGGATGGCGCGGCGCTGGCCCGTGTCCTCGGGCGGCCTGTGGTCTGGGATTTCCGCACGGCCGATGTGGCAGCGGGGGGGCAGGGCGCCCCCCTGGCGCCGGTCTATCACTGGGCGCTGGCCCGCTGGGCGGGGCTGAAGGGGCCGGTGGCATTTCTGAACCTCGGGGGGGTTGGCAACCTGACCTGGCTGGATCCGGGGGCCGGGGATCCGTTTGGGCCGGGCGCGATGCTGGCCTTCGATACGGGGCCGGCGAATGCACCGATCAATGATCTGTGCCAGGCGCGGCTGGGGCGGGGGCAGGACACGGACGGGGCGCTGGCCCTGGCCGGGATCGCCCGACCAGAGCATCTGGCCGCTTTCCTGGCGGATCCCTATTTCGCCGCGCCGCCCCCGAAAAGCCTGGACCGTGACGCCTTTGCCGGGCTTGCCGATGCTGTGGCCGATCTGGGCGATGCCGATGCCGCCGCGACCCTGGTTGAGGCGCTGGCCCTATCGGTTTCCCAGGGGCTGGCCCTGTGTCCGGTCGCCCCGGCGCGGGTGTTGGTCACCGGCGGCGGGCGGCGCAATCCGGCGATCATGGCGCGGCTGGTGGCCCTCTTGCCCTGTCCGGTGGAACCGGTCGAGGCCCATGGCATGGATGGCGATCTGCTTGAGGCCCAGGCCTTTGCCTATCTGGCCGTCCGCGCCGTGCGGGGCCTGCCGATCACAGGGCCCGGGACGACGGGGGTGGCGGGGCCCCTGACCGGTGGGCGCCTGTCCCGGCCCTGAGGCTTCCGGGTCTGAGGCTGGCCCCACGGACCCTTGGTCTCGAACGCAAACAGCGCCACCCCGGGGCGGCGCTGTTCTTGTTTTTTTCTGTCCTCTGGAGTGCTTTCAGAGAAAACGGGCCGATTTTTTCGGTTCCAGAGTGTGCGCAACCAGATCAGGCCTGTGCTTCGGTCAATTCCTCGGCGGTGACGGCTGCGGTGTCTTCGGGCAGGATCAGCGACAGGATGATCGCGGCCAGCCCAGACAGGGTGATCGGTGTGGCCACCACCTGCTTGAGGAAATCGGGCAGGTGCTGGGTGCCTTCGGGCACCAGTGTCACGCCCAGGCCCAGCCCGAAGGAAATGGCCATGATATAGACATTGCGCCGGGTCATTTCCTGGGTGGCCAGGATTCGGATCCCGGCTACGGCGATGGTGCCGAACAGGACAAGCGTGGCCCCGCCCAGAACCGGCTTGGGGACCAGCAGGAAGGCCGAGCCGATGACCGGCAGGAAGCCCAGCACCACCAGGATCCCGGCGATATAAAGGCCCACATGACGGCTGGCGACACCGGTCATCTGAATCACGCCGTTATTCTGCGAAAAGGTCGTGTTGGGAAAGGTGTTGAAGATCGCGGCGATGCCCGAATTCACCCCGTCCCCCAGGATGCCGCCCTTGATCCGCTTGAGATAGGTGGGGCCCTGTACCGGTTCGCCCGAGATGATCGAGTTCGCGGTCAGGTCGCCGCTGGTTTCGATGGCGGTGACCACGAAGATGAAGGCGATGGGGATGAACAGGAACAGGTCGAAATCCAGCCCATATTTGAACGGCACGGGCACGGCGACGATGGGGCCGCTGCCGAAGGCCGAGAAATCCACCTGACCCAGCAGGGCGGCGGCGATAAAACCGACAACCAGGCCGAACATGATCGCCGAGATGCGCAGCATCGGCCCGCCCAGGAAGGTCAGGGTGAGGATGGCAACGATGACGATGGTGCCCAGAAGCAGATTGACCGGCGCCCCCAGGGCATCGCCCGCGCCGACACCGCCAGCGAAATCAGTAAAGCCAACCTTGACCAGGCTGAGCCCGATCACGGTGATGACAATGCCGGTGACGGTAGGGGTGATGATCTTGCCCAGCTTGTCGATGAACTGGCTCAGCACCACTTCCACCAGGCATCCTGCCAGGCACAGGCCAAACAGCATGGCCAGAATGTCTTCGGGGGTGCCGCCACGGGCCTTGACCGCGAAACCGGCGGCCAGCAGCGATCCGATGAAGGCAAAACTGGTGCCCTGAAGGCTGAGCAGCCCCGACCCAACCGGGCCGATGGTCTTGCACTGGATGAAGGTGCAGATCCCCGAGGCGAACATGGCCATGGCGATCAGATAGGGAATGTGTTCGCCCAAGCCCAGAACGCCCCCCAGGACCAGCGTTGGCGTCACGATCCCGACGATCGAGGCCAGGATGTGCTGGGCTGCCGCCAGCATCGCTGGCCCGGGCGGCGGGACATCCGTCAGCCGATAAACCAGCGTGCCGCCAGGTGAGTTTTCCTTGGTCATGGATGCTCCTTCCATTGTCGCAGCCCACGCATCGGCGCGAGATGTCTGTTTCGACCGGCGGTTCGTTGCCGAATGGCACCGTTTCCCCTCCTCAGGAGGGCACCGGTAGATGGAATTTTGAGCACAAGATGACTGTGAAACGCACGCCTGCACTGGGGTTTTCAGGGGGTGAACGGTAAAATGATGAATATTTGACCGCTTTCCTTCATGGCCTGCTCCAATTTGGGCAGTGCGATGAAATCTGGGGTCGATGCGCGGACATCCGGGCCGGCACGGGGCCGCGCATCTGGGGTGCCGTCAGCCCAGACGCAGCGGCACCTTCAGTGGGCCGTATTCCGGCCAGCGGGTCATTTCAAGATCACCAGCCAGTTCCAGAACGGTTGTCTTCGCAGTCAACTGACGCAGCACCTCGACCAGCATCAGCCGGGCCAGCGGGGCGCCCGGGCACATATGGGCGCCGCGCCCAAAGGTCAGCAGGTCGCGGGCTTCGCGATCCAGCCGGTAGGTATCGGGGTCGGGAAAGACCTCGGCGTCGCGATTGGCCGAGGTGAAGACGATGGCCACGGGATCGCCCTGTTTAACCGGACAGCCGCCAATGGTGGTGTCGCGGGTCGCGGTGCGGGCAAAGCCGCGATAGGGCGTATAAAGGCGCAGCAGTTCTTCCAGCGCGGTGGGCACCAGATCGGGGGTGTCGCGCAGCTCGGCGTGATGCTCGGGGTGGCGGGCCAGATGCACGGCCAGCGATCCGATGAATGTGGTGGGCGCGATGATCCCGACCAACAGGAACTGACGCAGCGCCCCCAGAACCAGACTGTCGGCCAGGGCCTCGCCCTCGACCTCGATGGCCAGCAGGCTGGCGGTGGGATCGGTGTCGGGATCGCGCGGGTTGCGCTTGCGATCTGCGATCAGATCCCCCGCGATGCGATAGAGTTCATCGCTGCGATCCCGCAGAAGATCCATGTCCTGTCGTTGCAGCGCCATGTTGAATTCCGCGCCGACCACGCGGATCCGCTCGGCATCGTCGGGGGGCAGGTTGAAGAACTCGGCCAACAGGGCAATGGGCAGCTTGAATGAGAAATCTTCGCAGATATCGCCCCCGCCGGCGGCGATGAACGGGTCGAGGAACTGCGCCACCATGACCTCGATCTGCGGTTGCCATTCGGCCAGACGCTTCGGCGTCAGAAAGCGCAGGATCGCGTTGCGGTAGGGCATGTTGTGGGGCGGATCCAGATGCAGCGGCGGGCGTCTCTGGGTTGTGGCGACGGGGGGTACGACATTCTGGATCCGGGTGGTGAACCGCTGCCAGTCCTCCAGCACCTCGCGGGCATCGGCATGTTTGGTGACCGCCCAAAAGCCCCCCAGATCCTCGGTCCAGGCGACGGGGCAATGGCTGCGCAGATCGGCAAACAGTTTATGAGGGCTGTCGAAATCCTCGGTTTCAGGAACGGTGAAATCGGTGGGATGGGTCATGAGGCACCTCTGAGATCCAGGTGAAGCGCGGAAACGCCGTATTCGGTCCAGCGCGCCCATTGCGGGGGACGGGCCAGGGCCAGGCCCGGCGCGCGCAGCAGCTGGGCGAGGGTCAACCGGGCCTGCCGGCGTGCCAGGGATTGGCCGATGCACATATGCGGCCCGATGCCAAAGGCGATATGCCGGTTGGGGCTGCGGTCGGGAACGAAATCCATCGGCCGATCAAAGACCGCCTCATCCCGGTTGGCGGACAGGAAGTTCAGCGCTACGGGGCAGCCCTCGGGGATCGTCCGGCCGCCGATTTCGGTATCATGGGTGGCAACGCGGACCAGCGCCTGATTGGGGGAATAGAAGCGCAGCAATTCTTCCAGCAGGGCACGCTCGGCGCCTGGATCCTTGCGCAGCAGCGCCAGATGCTCAGGATGGGTGGCCATGTGCCAGGCCAGTGAACACAGGAAATTGCGCGGCACCACATGACCGCCGATCAGGTTCAGCCGAACCATGCCGGCCAGTTCCTCATGGCTGTAGGGACCGCCTTCGGACTCATAGGCGATCAGGCCGGACACCATATCGGTTTCGGGATCGCGCGGGTTGGCCATCCGGTCCGAGGCCAGATCAATGGCGAACTGGTCCACCGCGCGGGACAGGGCACCGGCGCGGGTCAAGTCCTCGGCCTGGATGGCGGCGACATAATCATGGCTGAGGCGGCCAACCTCATCGGCCTCGCCCAGATCGAGGCCCACCAGCAGGCACAGCGCGCCCTGGGTGAAAGGCCCGGCAAAGCCATCGCCGAAATCGGCCTCGGCCGGGCTGGCCAGCAACCCGTCGAACAGCCGCGTCGCCAGGGCCGCAAGATCCGGTTCCATCCGCTTCATGCGGTTTTCCTTGAAGAACAGGTTCAGCCCCTTGCGGTAGCGATCGGATTCAGGCGGATCCTTTTGCAGGGGCAGCCGGGGCAGGCCCTTGCGCGGGCTTGTGGGGATCACCGTCATGCGCGTGGCGGTGAAATGCTCGGGCGCGCGCGAGGCGGCCGAGACATCGGCATGGCGCATCAGGGTTATGAACCCGCCCCATTCATCCGACCAGGCCACCGGCGCCTCCGCCCGCAGCCGCGCATGGGCCGCCGGCGGATCAGCCAGGGTGTCCGGATCAACCGGGCTCCAGTCCCGGGGGGGCGTCACATCATCGTTCTGGGCAGCCATAGCGAAATCTCCGGGACATAGGTGACAAGCATCAGGAACAGGACCATCAGCAGCACGAAGGGCAGCATGCCGCGGATGGCCTCGGACATGGGGGCGCGGGCGATGGAGCTGAGCACAAAGATGTTCAACCCGATCGGCGGGGTCAGGAACGCGATTTCCATGTTCACGATCAGCACGATGCCGAAGTGCATGGGATCAATGCCCAGCTGCCCCAGCAGCGGCAGGACGATGGGCGTGACGATCAGCATCACGGCGACAGCATCCAGGAACATGCCCAGCACGATCATGATCAGGTTCAGCGCCAGCAGGAATTGCCAGGCCTCCAGATCCCAGGCGATGGCCAGGTTGACCAGCGCGGTTGGCACGCCCGATCCGGTGATCCAATGGGCAAACAGCATGGCGAACATGACGATGAAGGTGACAGCCGAGGCCGACTTCATCGCCTCGGTGGCCATGCTGAAGATCTGGTTCCGCTTTACCTCGCCATAAACGAACATGGCCACCAGAACCGAGGCGACGGCCGCAACCCCGGCGCTTTCGGTCACCGTGGTATAGCCCGAATAGATCCCGGCAAAGACCGACAGCGGAATGGCCACGGCCGGCAGGGCGCGCAGGTTCTTGGCGATGAACTCTTCCCGGCTGGCGCGTGCGCCCGAGGCATAGCCCTTGCGCCGGGAATAGAAGATCACCCAGCCCGCTAACAGCAGCGCCTGGATCAACCCGGGAATGACACCAGCCAGAAACAGCCGGGGCACGGATTGCTCGGCGATCAGCCCATAAAGGATCATCGACAGCGAGGGCGGGATCAGGATGCCCAGCGTGCCCGATGCCCCGACCAGGCCCAACGAAAACGGGCGATCATAGCCGCGTGCCACCATCGCCGGGATCAGGATCGTGCCCATGGCCATGGCCGTGACAACGGAAGATCCGGAAATGGCGGCGAACAGCGTGGTGGCAATCACGCAGACCAAGCCCAGCCCGCCGCGGATATGGCCAACCCAGGTTTCGGCGGCCTCGATGATGATCCGCGCGATACCGCCGCGCTGCATGAAGGTCGCGGCCATGATGAAGAAGGGCACAGCCAGGAAGGTGGTGGAATTGATGCTGGAAACCGTATGGGCAGCCGCATCCATCAGCGGCTTGCCCTCCAACCCCAGCATGATCAGCGCGACAACCCCCAAGGCCACGAAGATCGGCGCCCCCAGCGCCATGATGAACAGCATGCCCAGAAGGCCAATCAGAGCTTCCATCTCAGATCTCCTTCTCGCCAGCCTGAACCGGGCCAAGATCGGCGCCGAAGGGGCGCAGCCCCTGCACCAGCATCAGCGCAATGCGCCCCAGGATCAGCGCCATGCCAACCGGCAGGGCCAAGAACACTGCCCACCCCTGGGGTGCCCGCAGGGTTGATCCCGAGCGTTCATCCAGCAGAAGGGCGAAATCGAAGGCCTGCCAGCCGAAGATCAACATGGCGATACAGAACACGATGGTCAGGGCCGTAACGAACCAGCCCAGGGTCACCTGACGGGACCGGCCAAGCGCGTTGATCACCACCTCGGTGGCGATATGGCGGCGCTCGGCAACCAGAACGCTGCCCGAGAACATGGTGGCCCAGATAATGCAGTAGAGAGAGACCTCTTCGGCCCAGTCAACCGCATGCCCTGGCGCGAAAACCCGGATCAGGGCGCCGCCCAGAAAGCAGGTCAACGCCGCGAATATGAGACAGCCAATCAGAATCATCTCGACCCTGGTCCAGACTGCAAGGATTTTGGAAATCATGATCTGTCCAATCGCTTTGCGTGCATGTCAGGCCTGCACGGCGGTTCGCAGCCTATTGGGCATTCAGGGCGGCAGCGGCCCGGTTCACGAAATCAACATCCATGCCTGATCCCTTGGCCATGTCAGCCTGCAGGGCAACCAGCCGGGTTTTTATCTCGGTAATCTGTTCATCGCTGGCCACGACATAGGTGATCCCATGGGATTCGTTCAGCGCGCGGGCCTCAAGCAATTCGCGGGCGGCCTCGGCTGCGGCCCAGTCAACGGTTTCAAGCCAGGCGTCCTCGATGATGGCCTTTTCCGCATCCGACAGCTTGTTCATCGTGCGCTGGCTGACCAGCGGAATGAAAAAGCCCCAGCCGGAATGGTCGATGAAGGCATGCTTGATCCCGGCTTCCCACAGCTTGCCGCCGCTGATGGTCAGATCGGTGACCGACCCAAGGCCATCAATCTGTCCCTGGCTCAGCTGGATGACGATCTCGGAACGCGGCGTGGCCTGGGGGGCCGCCCCCATTTCCTTCAGTTTGACAACCACGGACGGGCTGGGTGGCACGGCCAGCTTGACGCCGCGAAGGTCCGCATAGGATTTGATCGGTTTGTCAGCGGTATAGGCCGTGTTGTCGGGCGCAAACAGGAAGGGACCGCCCTTGGGCACATAGATGCCCTTCTTGGCCAGCATGGCCCACAGTTCCTGCCCCAGCGGGCCGTCGAGGATTGTCTTGACCTCTTCGGCGGTGGTGCCGAAGAATGACGGCATGGTCGTGACGGACAGGTTCGGTTCGAACCGGCTGAGGGTCGGATTGGCCTGAATCGACATGTCCAGTGCGCCTGAGGCCAGGGCCCGTGCGGCATCTGCGGCCTTGTACAACTGGGCCGCCGGGAAAACCGCGATGGTCAGATCGCCGTTCGACTTTTCGGCGACCAGTTCGGCCCAACGCTCGGCCGAGCGGTTGCGGATATGCCCCGGCGGGGTTTCCACCGACAGTTTCAGTTCCGTTGCGGCAAGCGGTGTGCCGGTTGTCGCCGCAGTTGAAAGGACGGCGGCGGTCAGTGCCAGTTTGATAATGTGCTTCATGGTTTCCTCCCTGAAAGCCTGATGGCTGTTTTATTCGTCTGGTCCGGTCTGTCCGGTGCCCAGTTCGGGCGCGGGCGCGGCAATGCCGGGGCCGCCCCGGGCGAAGCGGAACCCCGCGTTCAGTGCCGGGCCGCCGGTGACGTCGAGAAACAGGTCGCGGTCCTGCAGATGGGGCAGAGCGATGGCCTGGCGCACCTCCAGAACCCGGGCGGCGGCAACCCCGGCCTCCTGCAAGTGTTTTTCCCAATAGGCGGCCGGTTGCGTGGCAAAGGCGCGGGCCAGTTCGACATGCATCGCATCGGCGTTCTTCAGTCGGGCCATGCGGTCGGCATAGGCGGGATTTTCCAGCAGATGGGTCAGCCCCAGGACCTTGAGCATCCGGTTGACATGGACCTCTTCGACCGCGCCGGTGGTGATTTCCCCGTCCTGGCAGGCAAAGGTGTCGGCTGTCGGCGCACGGCTGAACCCGCGATTGCCGGTGCGGTGCGGCTGTTCGCCCGTCATCAGCATCGGGTTGACCACTGACAGCAGCATGACCAGCGTCGCATCCAGCATGGCCACGTCGATTTCCTGTCCCTGGGGATCGGGGCTGCGCAATTGCTGGGTGATCGCCGTCATGATGGCAAAGGCCGACAGCAGCCCGGTGAACGTATCCACCAGCGGAAAGCCGACACGCATGGCCGGATCGCCCTCATGCCCCGACAGGCGCATCAGGCCGGACAGGCTTTGCACGATCTGGTCGATGGCTGGGACCTGGGCCATGGGGCCGGACTGGCCGAAGCCCGAGATCGAACAGCGGATCAGGCGCGGGTTCGCTGCCTTCAGGGCCTCGGGCCCCAAACCCAACCGGGCCAGGACGCCGGGGCGGAAATTCTCGACCAGAACATCGGCCTCGGCGGCTAGGCGCAGGGCCTCTTGCCGGCCGGTCTCGGTTTTCAGGTCCAGTACCACCGATTCCTTGCCCAGATTGATCCCGCGAAAGGCCGGCGCCATGCCCAGCTCATCGCGGTTGGCGGTGTAGTTGCGCAGGGGATCGCCCCGGGGCGGTTCGACCTTGATCACCCGCGCCCCGTTGAGCGCCAGGAAATGGGTGGCAAGCGGTCCGGCCACCACATGGCTGAAATCGAGGACGGTGATCCCCTTGAGTGCCTGCACGTCATTCCCTCCCATTTGGTTCACTTCATGAACTATATGAGATTCTGTCAACAGATTTCACCGCGACTTGCGTGATTTGACCCGGGCAATCCCATCCGCCACCGCCTGCTTGGCCAGATCCCCGCGCCATTTGCGTGGATCGACCATGTCGGACACGATCTCGACCACCTCAACGCCCTGATTGCGCAATTCATGGGCGATAAAGCGCGTGCCATGGGCGGATGGCCGGTCGGCCTCGGGGATCAGGATCACCGCCAGATCGGCCCGATAGTCCCGGGCCTGTTTCGCCAGCCAGCCCTCGGCCCAGATCGGCAAGTGCAACTGTTCGTTCATGCTGATCACCCGCGCGGCCAGGGTGCGCAGGGGATCGCCATGATCGCGGCGGATATAGCCATCGGCCGCGAAGGGCAGGTACATCGACCAGACGAAGGGCGCGCCCAGATCCTCGAAAGCGGTGTAAAACGAGGTGTCGAACCACAGCCCGGCCCCGATCCACATCATCCGGACCTCTTCCTGGGGGCAAACGGCGCTGCCCTCGGCGATCCGCTGGGCCACCTCATCGCGGAACCGCGCGGCATGAGCCAAGGACCAGTCAGAGCCCCGGTGCCATTGCGGCAACATCACGTTGGGGATCTGTTCGCCGATCCGAACGGGCATGCGTTCCGCCCCGGCGATCATCTGGCTGACCTCTTCGAAGATGCGTTCCTGCCGGTCGATCCGATCCATATAGGCGGCAAATTCGCCCGGATCATAGGCGCGGCCGGTCAGGTCCTCCAATTGGGCGATGACTTCACCGATCTGGCGCTGCATCAGATCCAGCCGCGCAGTGCCGTGGTGGTCTTCCCAACCTTCGCGCACCGCCGTCCACCAGTCTGGCCGATTACGATCCGGATGGGGGGCGTGAAAGATGACATGCCGCGCCCCGGTCAGGCGGGCCCAGTGGGTGAAGATCCGGGAATGGTCGTCGGCGCTGGCCCGGCTGCACAGCAAGGCCGGTTCGGGCAGGCCCCCCCAGGGCTGGGTCTCGGGGTTGCCTTCCATTGCGGCGATCAGGGGCAGGGCCGAGTATTTCGCCAACCCGTCATGAAAGCCGATTTCCACGGCGCGATCCAGATGGTGCGTGGCCAGCTTCTTGGCGGCTATGACCGAAGACCACCACTGGTTCACCACTACGGGAATATCGAAATGGTGGAAGATCTCGTGGGGCGTATCGGCATTGACGAAGACATAAGGCGCGCCATCGGACAGTTGGCTGCGCAGGGTTCTGGCCCAGTCCCGCTGATGGCCCAGGGCGGCGGCCGAACAGGCAAGCGGCTGATAGGTCATGGCTGTGCTCCGATCGGTGGCAGGGCGTCCAGATCGCTGTCTTGCGGCCAGCGGGGCAGGGCGCCGAGATCGGTCCAGCCCAGACCTGCGGCGGTGACGCGGCGTTTCATCTCGGGGGTGTCCCAGCCCCACAGATCATCATGGGGATCGCGCTGCCAGATCACATGGTCGATGGCTGCGGCGCTCAGGGCCTCGGTGACCGCGTCGAGATAGGCGCAATCGGTTTGACGGGGGGCAAAGCGATTGGCCGTCCAATCCTCCAGCCGGTCCCCTGTGGGCACGGTCAGGGCCTGCTGGTCGAGGATCAGCGCGCCGATCGTATCCAGCCGCCGGTGCAGCCCGTCCGATCCCAGCGGCGCCCCCAGCAATGCCAGCCGCGGGCCGGCAGGGGCGCTGCCCTGGTTGGGGGGGCGGTCGGCACCAAGGGCCGGGGTTTCGCCACCCGCCACCTGCGCGCGCAGACGAAAGGCGCCGGCGCCGGACAGGGCGCCCGCGCATTGCAGATCTGCGATCTGGCGAAAGGCCGCGCTGCGCCCGGGTTTGGTGGGGGGATCGGATGGGGTGCCGGGCATTGGCAGGCGGGCCAGTTCGGTCCGGTTAAAGGCCGCCGCCGCCGCATCACGCGCCTGGATCAGGTTGCACAGGTGCAGTTTCGGTGCGTCCCGGGGCAGCAGCCCAAGATCGTCGAACTTGCAGGCATAGTGAAAGGCAAAGGCCGCCCCGGGACTGTCCCGCATCAGCACCACCCGGTCAAAGCGGTTCAGCAGGCCCGAGGCCAGACGCGACAGAAAGGCGGCGGCGAACGGGTCCATGAACGGCTCGACAAACGCGGTGATCGCCGGGGCCGGCACCGGTGGGTCCAGGGTGATGTCTGTCAGCGGCATGCCCAGAGTATCGAACATCCCAAGGGGCAGGCCGCAGCCGAATCCAGCGCATTGCATTGAATGATCCTCCCACCATTTATAGTTCATAAAATGAACTGTTTTCGTCAAGCCTGTTTTTTGGGTAGATCTTGGGCAGAACGCATGGCGCCAAGGCGAGGAACGGATCAGTGAGCGACCCGAAAATGACGAAGACGCTGGCGCTGGGACCCTTAAGCCGTGATGTCCCGTTCATGGTCCGCAATCTCTATGCGCAGCTTCGGCCCGGTGGGCAGGATATCCGCCGCGAGATGGGGGTGGAAAGCGGCGCGATCGGGATTCTGGGCATGATCTGGATGAACCCGGGCATTTCCCAAAGCGATCTGGCGGCCAGTGTGGCGCTGAAGAAATCGGCGGTGACCAAGGTGGTGACGTCACTGGAAGGGCAGGGCCTGGTGCTGCGTCGTCGCGCGCAGGGTGACCGCCGGGCCAATGCGCTGACGCTGACCGATGCCGGCCATGACAAGATCGCGATCTTCCGGACCCAGTCGGAACAGTTCCACGCCCGTTTGTTCGACGGGATCGACCCGGCGGATGAGGAGATTTTTCTGAGGGTTCTGGAAAAGCTGACCCAGCGGCTGGGGCGGGATCGGTAAACGGATGATCTGATGCAAGCGGGGGCGGATCAGGCTGCCGCTTGCTGATCCCTGGCGGTCGCCCTGACCGTGCCGGTTTCCCCAACCCTGTCGGTATCATTGGAGCGGGTGAAGGGACTCGAACCCTCGTCTTAAGCTTGGGAAGCTCCTGCTCTACCATTGAGCTACACCCGCCCGGGCCTTGCATCTAGCGGCCGGCGCGACGGGGGTCAAGCGGCTGTTTGCGGTCGGCGCGACGGCCCGGCGCGATCCGGTTGAAATGCAAACTATGACACCGGCAATCGGCTGCGCCATCTTGCGTTGCAGAAACGTCACGATTAGGGTCGGGGCAACTATGAATGGAGGGCGGCGTGATGGCGCCCAGACGAACCGAACCCATGGGGGTGGTCCCGGCGCGGGACTCGTCCCCCTGCGGGTTCCCCCGTGGGAACGATCTTTATGCGGCGCTCGACCTTGGGACGAATTCCTGCCGCATGCTGATCGCCCGGCCGGATGGCCGTCGATTGCAAGTGATCGACAGCTTTTCCAAGGCCGTACAACTGGGCGCCGGGCTGGACAGCACGGGGGCCTTGTCGCGTGTCTCCATGCGGCGCACGGTGCAGGCGCTGCATGTCTGTCGTCGCAAGCTGGAACAGCACCGGGTGGGGCGGATGCGGCTGGTCGCCACCGAGGCTTGCCGGCGCGCGCGCAACGGGCGGGACTTTGTCGATCAGGTGCGGCGTGAAACCGGCCTGCGGCTTGAGGTGATCACCCCCGAAGAAGAGGCCCGGCTGGCGGTGGTCAGTTGCGGGCCGCTGGTGCATCGCAGTGCCGAGCAGTTGCTGGTTGTCGATATCGGCGGCGGCTCGACGGAACTGGTCTGGATCGACCTCAGCCAGGTGGCCCCGGATGAGCGCTCGGCGGCGATCCTGGCGATGCATGCCCAGGGCTTTTCCCAGGGCGGCGGCGGCGCCGAGGTGGTGGACTGGATCTCGGTTCCACTGGGTGTGGCGACGCTGCGCGACCGGTTTTCCGATGTCGAGGACGATGCCGGGCGCTTCGCTTTGATGAGTTGGTTCTTCGAGGAAAGCCTGGCCGATTTCACCCCGTGTGCCGTGACCCCCCGCCGCAGCGGGTTCCAGATCGTTGGCACGTCGGGGACGGTAACCACCGTGGCCGCGTCGCATCTGGGGTTGCGGCGCTATGACAGGCGGCAGGTGGACGGCCTGGAACTGACCACGGATCAGATTGACGACGTGATCCGCGAATATCTGCGTTTGGGCCCGGTGGGGCGGCGGACCGATCCGCGCATCGGGCGGGATCGGCATACGCTGATCATGTCCGGTGCGGCGATCCTGCAGGCGTTGTTGCGTCTGTGGCCGACGGATCGCTTGTCCGTGGCGGACCGGGGGCTGCGCGAAGGGCTGCTTTATGCACAGATGAGCGCCGATGGCATGATCGTGCCGGACAGGCCGGCAATAGGATCGGGTGAGGTACATTAGGATGACGCGGGACGGAACCAGCGGACGTGGTTCAAGCGGACGGGGGCGGCGCGATCTGACCGTCAAGGTCAAGACGGCGCGGGGGCGCAAGCTGTCCTCGAAGTTGTGGCTGGAGCGGCAGTTGAACGATCCCTACGTGCAGCGCGCCAAGGCCGATGGCTATCGGGGGCGGGCGGCTTACAAGATCCTTGAACTGGATGACCGTTATCGCTTTCTGGTGCCGGGGGCGCGGGTTGTTGATCTGGGCTGCGCGCCGGGCGGCTGGTGTCAGGTGGCTGTGCCCCGGGTCAACGCCTTGGCGACAAATCGAGGCAAGGCGGTGGGGCGGGTGATCGGGCTGGACCTGAAAGAGGTGGAACCGATTGCCGGCGCGGAGTTGCATGTGCTGGATTTCCTGTCCGAGGGCGCCGACGATCAGGTCAAGGTCTGGTTGGGCGGGCGGGCCGATGTAGTCATGTCGGACATGGCCGCGTCCAGTTCCGGGCACAAGCAGACGGATCACCTGCGCATCATCGCCCTGTGTGAGGCGGCTGCGGAACTGGCCTTCGATGTGCTGGAAGAGGGGGGGACCTTTGTTGCCAAGGTGTTGGCGGGGGGCGCGGAAACCGGTCTTCAGACCCTGTTGAAACAGCGCTTTGACAAGGTGGCCAATGTCAAACCGCCGGCCAGCCGGTCCGACAGTTCCGAGAAATTCGTGGTGGCCCAAGGATTTCGCGGGGCCAAGGCCTGACCCTTGGCTGGGCGTTGTCCTTTGGGGGAATGGTCCGGCGATAGAGACGGATGTGTGATGTGGCCTCTGTGCGAAGGGCCAGTTTGAGGCCTTGTTGACGCTTCCCCTTATGCGCGGGACAAGGCCGAAGGCCGCCGCGCATCGCCGGGCCGCCCCCCGGCACGGCCATTGGCTGCCGCATGCGCGCACCTTGAAGGGAAGATGTACATGGCCGCCATAAAGCGCACCCGATCCGGTCTGGGATCGCCGCACCGCGGCCCGTCGACGCGCGGCTTGCTCTGCTGGTGGCAATGACAGCTTTGTCCCAAAACTGCCGTTTTCAACAGTTCAGCCCTATTATGCCTTGCTCCGAAACCCCACCAGGCTTGTCCCTGGGGGGAAGATCAGAACATATCGAAGGTCAGAACATATCGGACGTCCATCATATGCTATATCTTATCCGCGCCCGGCGTAATGGGCCTTCCAGTCGGCGCATTCCTCATCGCTGATCTTGCGGAACAGCACATCGGGCACGGTGAAGGCGTGGCCGGCATCCAGCCGGGTCAGGGCTGCGGGGACATCCTCGGGCCAGTCCAGCCGATCCAGCCCCATCGCATCGCGCAGGGTTGCCGCAGCCGTGGGGATGAAGGGCTCTGACAGGGCGGCGTAGAAGGGGATCATGTTCAGCGCCAGGCGGATCACGGCGGCCGCGCCCTCGGGATCTGTCTTGAACCGGGTCCAGGGGGCGGCGCTTTGCAGATACTCGTTGCCCGCCACCCAGATCGCGCGCAGCTCCATCGCCGCCTTGCGGATATCCATGGCATCCATATGGGCCTGATAGGTGGCGGTGCGCTCGGCCAGATCAGCGATCAGCGCAGATTCGTGCGGGCCGGTGGTGCCGCCCTCGGGCAGGGCCTCGCCGTATTTCGAACGGCAGAACTTGGTCACCCGGCTGACGAAATTGCCCAGAACATCGGCCAGATCCTTGTTCACCGAGGCCTGGAAGTTTTCCCAGGTGAATTCACTGTCGGAATTCTCGGGCGCATGGCTGAGCAGCCACCACCGCCAGTAATCCGAGGGCAGGATGTCCAGCGCCTGATCCATGAAGATGCCGCGCCCCTGGCTGGTCGAGAACTGGCCGCCATCATAGTTCAGGTAGTTGAAGGACTTGATGTAATCGACCAGTTTCCAGGGCTCGCCCGATCCCATCATCGTTGCCGGGAAGCTGAGGGTGTGGAAGGGCACGTTATCCTTGCCCATGAATTCCACATAGCGCACATCCTCGGCGCCCATGTCGGTGCGCCACCAGCGCTGCCACGCGGTATCGGGCTTGCCGTTGGCTTCGGCCCATTCGGCGGCGCAGGCGATGTATTCGATCGGCGCGTCGAACCACACGTAGAAGACCTTGCCCTCCATGCCTGGCCAGTCGGCCTCGCCTTTCTTCACCGGGATGCCCCAGTCCAGATCCCGGGTGATGCCGCGATCCTGCAGCCCATCGCCATCGTTCAGCCATTTCCGCGCGATCGAGGTGGTCAGGATCGGCCAGTCTGCCTTGCTGTCGATCCAGGCGTTCAGCTGGTCGCGCATGGCCGATTGGCGCAGATAGAGGTGCTTGGTTTCCCGCACCTCCAGATCTGTGCTGCCGCTGATGGCGGAACGGGGGTTGATCAGGTCGGTTGGGTCAAGTTGCTTGGTGCAGTTCTCACACTGATCGCCCCGGGCCTTGTCATAGCCGCAGTTCGGGCAGGTGCCCTCAATGTAGCGGTCGGGCAGGAAGCGGCCATCGGCATGGGAATAGACCTGCTTTTCACTGACCTCGCGGACCAGCCCGGCCTCGGCCAGACGGCCGGCCAGATGCTGGGTCAGGCGATGGTTCTGGGGGCTGGAAGAGCGCCCGTAATGATCGAAGGACAGGCTAAAGCCACGGGCCAGATCGGCCTGCACGTCATGCATTTCGGCACAATATTCGGCCACGGGCTTGCCGGCCTTCTTGGCGGCCAGTTCAGCCGGTGTACCATGTTCATCCGTGGCGCAGAGGAACAGCACCTCATGGGCGCGGGCGCGCATGTAGCGGGCGTAAAGATCGGCCGGCAACTGGCTGCCCACCAGATTGCCCAGGTGCTTGATCCCGTTGATATAGGGAAGTGCCGAGGTGATGAGTATGCGCGCCATGGGCCTGCCTTTTTCGCCGAACCCGCCCCGTTTAGACCAGCGTGGGGCCAAGGGCCAGAGGTGCCTTGAGGGGGCGTGGAAAACGATTTGGCTGTCATCGGCTATGTTTTGACGCTGTGGCCTTTGATGACTGCGTTTGAATTGCCGTTTGATATTTGATGGCCCCGGAGGAAGATCTGTTTTTCATTCAGGTGAATGGCCGCTTTGAGGCCTTGTTGACCGTTGCCACCATCAGAGCCAGCCGCGCCAGCGTCGGACCGGGGGCTGGCGCATCTGCCCTATGAACGGCGCGATTTATGGTAGCCGTGGTAGCGGAACCTTTAAGCGTTGCACTGTCTTCAGCCAGAGCGCCAGACCGGTGGGCCGCCCCAGTGATGGCGCGGCGCCCGTTCCGGGCTTGTCCCGCGCCGAGGGGATAAACG
>JBKDZR010000083.1:0-5507 GCA_047971485.1 Qingshengfaniella sp.
CAGGATATCGACATGGCCCATCATGCCACGCCCGCCACGAAACGGCCGGGATCATAAAGCCCCCGGGCCGCGGCCTGGGCACCGGGATCCATCCGGGGCCGCCCGGTTACCTCGCCGGCGATGAACCGGCCCAGCATCAGCGCCCGACAATAGCCCGAGCCATTATCCCCCGCACAGACCCACAACCCCGGCAGCGCCAGAGGCCCGGCCAGAAAGCGGGCATCGGGCGACACCGCCTCAAAGCGCACCCAGGAACGGAGCAAGGGAAATTCCCGCAGCGACGGGAACAACAGGGCCAGCGTGTCGATGGAACTAAGAACAAACTCCGCCGAGACCTCGCGGATCCCGTCCTTGGCCCCAAGAGGCGCATCACTGAAGGCGACGACCGTGTTGAACAGGATCTGACCGCCCGCGGATTGCTGGATCTGGGTATAGCCGCTGCCGACCCCGCCCCGGCTTTCCACGGCGCTGACAACGCGACGGATGGTCCCCGCAGGCTGGCGCAACGTGGCCAGGCACTGCGCCTGGCGCGGGACCAGCGGCAGTTTCACCCCCACGCCGGCCGCAATGTCCTGCGACCAAGGACCCGTCGCAAGAATGACGGTATCCGTCGCAATCTCGGCCCCATCCTCCAGGCGTAACCCGGCAATCCGCCCGGCCCCGAGAATCAGATCCGCTACCGGCGTATGATCGACAACCACTGCCCCCAGGGCCCGGGCCTCGGCCAACACGCAACGGGCCGCGAGAAACGGATTGACCGTTGCCGTATCCGGCGCAAAGGTCGCGCCAAGCACAGGGCCGGTGAGGCGCGGTTCGATCTTCCGCAGATCCGCAGGGGTCAGCATGCGGCACATAGCCCCCTGCCCCCGTTCTTCAGCAATCCAGCCCGCGCCGCTTTCCATGCCCCCCGCATCCAGAATGAAACCGATCTGTCCCTGTGGGGTGTATTCGAACGGATTGCCCGTACGTGCGGCCAGATCCCGCCAGAGATCGCATGCGAAACGCATCAGGGCAAATTCCGGCATCCCATGCATATGACTGCCAATGGCGGCCAGGCTGCCCCCTGTGACCGCACCGCCGATGCTTTTCGCCTCCAGCAACAGTGGGCGCAGCCCCGCCTCGGCCAGGGCCAGGGCAATTGACAGGCCAATGATGCCGCCACCCAACACGATCACCTCAGCGCTGCGGGGGGGCGACGCCACCTCAGCCCTCCGCCCAGACCGTCCGGCGCAACGCCTGGGGGGCGGCCCGCCAGAACCGGGCATCGGTCAGATCCTCTGTCGGCGGCAGCGGTTCCCCAAGGTCCGTCATCGCGGCCACCGCGTTGGCCATATGGACCGGATCAGGATAGCCCAGCCCCTCGATCAGGGTGGGGCCGGTCAGCGACAGGGCACGAATGGCCGCCAGTTGGGCAGCCTCTTCCGTGCGGCTCCGATCAGGGCGGGCAGCCAGACAGGCGGCAATGGCGCGCTCGGGGTCGTCAAAGGCGATGGTCCAGCCCTCCAACACCGCCTCGACCACCGCCTGTACAACCGCCGGATCTTCGTTGACCAGCGTGGCCGAGGTAATCAGCCCGTCCTTAAGAATGGTGCAACCGCTTGCCTTGCCATCGAAAAGAACCAGGTCCCGGGGCGGGATCTGCTGTGCGATCATGTGCAATTCATGGTAACTGGTCATCTGGCCCGTCGCAATCTGGCCGGCAAGGAAAGGCCCAACTGTATCCGGCATTTCAACCCGGGCCACGGCATCCTCGGACAGGCCGGCCCGCGCCAGCATCCAGCGCAGTTCCAGATCCTCCTGTCCCGGCCAGACACCAGCCCGCCGGCCCGCCAGATCGGCCAGCGTCGCAATACCGTCCGAGCGGCGCGCAGGATAAACCAGCGGGCTTTCCTGCTGGATCGTCAACAGCCAGCGCAAGGCATCAGGCGCGGCGGATTCCAGAAGATGCGCGGGACTGGCCACACACATCTCAGTGCGCCCGGTCAGAACGGCGCTGACCGGCTTGCACGTGAAATCCAGCCCCTCGCACAGGATCTCAACCCCGGCCTTGCGGGCCAGTCCAAGCTGCTCAGCCAGAAGATAGCCAGCAAACTGGGCCTGCTTGTGCCACAAAAGGCGGATGCGGATCGTTCTCATCTTCTTCTCCAATGGCGCTCCAGGGCCCATCGCCCCCCGGAAAACCAAATCTCAGCCATAGCGATCGCCCCCAGCGAACCAATCCTCAAAACGGTCGGTTGTCCGTACCGTGACCGACCCCTTGATCAAATAGGCCTTCAGCGCATCCCAGCCATTTTCATGGCCATAGCCGCTTTCGCCGGACCCGCCCCAGATGGAGCGGGGATCGTTCTTGTGATGGTCGTTGATCCAAATGACACCGGCCTTCAGCCGATCCACGACCCGATGGGCCAGGTGGATATCCCGCGTCCAGACCGACGCGCCAAGCGCATAGGGACCGGCATTGGCCAGATCCACCGCCTCATCCTCGGTCGCGAACGGGGTTACGGACACCACCGGGCCAAAGATCTCATTGTAAAACAGAAGGTTATGTGGGGAAACATCGGCAAAGACAGTCGGCGGCACGAAATACCCGCCTTGCAAATGACCGGGCAGATCCGGCAGCGCCCCCCCGGCCACCAGCCGCGCATCGGTTGTGCGGGCCCGGTCGATGAACCCCATGCAGCGGTCGCGCGCCGCTGCCGAAATCACCGGCCCGATATCCGTCTGGGCCAACGCCGGATCGCCAAGACGCAATCCGTTTACCCGCGCAGCCAGCTTGCTGACAAAGGCCTCATAGATCCCGCGCTGCACCAGAAAACGGCTGCCTGACACACAGGTCTGCCCCGCCGCCACAAACCCCGCGAACAGGGCTCCGGCCACGGCCTCGTCCAACGCGGCGCTGTCGAAAATGACGACGGGCGTCTTGCCCCCCAGTTCCAGCGTACAGGGCACCATCCGATCGGCAGCGGCCTTGGCCACAATCTTGCCCGTCGCCGTGCCACCGGTCAGATCGATATGGGCGACATGGAGATGCCCGACCAGCGCCGCCCCGGCCTCGGCACCCCCGGTCACGACATTGATCACACCGGCAGGAAACCCCGCCTCGGTGGCCCACTCGGCTAGAAAAAGCGATGTAACGGGGGCCAGTTCGGACGGTTTGACCACAACCGTGTTGCCTGCGGCCAGGGCTGCAGCCAGTTTCTTGGTCAGAATCAGGATCGGGTGGTTCCAGGGCGTCAACAGCGCGCACACCCCATGCGGGCGATAGCGCGTATAGGTCAGGAAGCCCCCCTTGACCCGGTTCGAGCCGCCCTCCAACCCAAGGGCAATTCCGGCAAAATAGTCGAACCACTCCGGGATGCGAGCCATCTGGGCACGCATCTCGCGGATCGGACGCCCGGTCATCGCCGCCTCGAATGTCGCCAGCGCGGGCATGCGGTCGCGTACGATATCCGCCAGGGCCCGCAAAAGGCGCCCGCGCACATCGCTGTCCAGTGCGGCCCAAGCGGGAAAGGCCGCTGCCGCCGCGTCGCACGCCGCCGCGACATCCCCGGCGCCGGCTTCTGTCACGCTCCAGCCTTCAAGGCCCGTGGACGGGCGACGAACGGGGCGGCGCGCCGGACTGAGACCGGTCTGCCAGCACCCGCCATAATGCACCGGAAAGGCCTGCACGGGGGTGGGATCAAACAGCGGACGAAACGCAGCGGCAGGGTTCGCCATCACAGACCCCTGCCCTGCGCAGCCAGACCAGCCCACCCTCGTTTTCCACCAAGCCCGAGTTTCAAGACATGTCTCCGTTTGCGACCACCCGGCTTTGGCAAAAGCCATGCGGGGCAGCGGCCTTGTAAAATCCGCTGACAGATCGTCACGGCCTCCAAGGCTTGTATACACAAAAACAGAAAACGAACAATTCTTCAGTAAATTGCATACATTTTATCCAATCTTGGATTAACTTTGGCTAAAAAATGTGCTTTGAAGCACTCAGCGGGCTGGCCGCCCCCCCAAACGGGAACAGCCGGCCCAGAACGGAACCGGCTATTCCCTGACAACCCTCCAGACCTTGGGCAGGACCAGCACGGCCCCGGCCCGGGTCATTCCGGCAACGCATAGGCGACGATATAATCGCCCCGCGCCTCGGGGACGGCATAGGTCGAACCGCCGGCCGAGATCACCACATACTGTTTGCCGTTGTCCGCGACATAGCTGATCGGCGTGGCCGTAGCGCCCACCGGCATCTTGTCCTCCCACAGGGTGCCACCGGTATCCGTATCAAGCGCGCGGATATACCGATCCATTGCCGATCCGAAGAACGCAACGCCACCTCCGGTGATCACGCTGCCCCCCACCGAGGGCATGCCAATGGGAATGCCTAGCCCGGTACTGACGCCCAGAAAATCCAGGTCGTCAATGGTCCCGATCGGCCGGGTCCAGACCAACTGACGGGTGTTCAGATCAATACCCGAGATCGTCCCCCAAGGCGGCTGATGACACAACAAACCGGCCCAGGACAGCAAGGGGGCGCGCAACAACCCATAGGGTGTCCCTTCTTGCGGCGCATAGGGGGCATGGCCACTTTCCAGCTTGGGATAGGGCGGCGTTTCAGCGCGCGGGATCAACTTGAAGGTCACGGGCAGACGCAGGTCGTTGATGATAGACATCCCCGAGTTTTCATCTATGGACCCTGCCCCCCAGTTGAACCCGCCCTGTGGCCCCTGTTGCTGCAGGGAAACCTCGGTAGAGGGGGGGCACGAACTCATCCCCGAAATAGCGCACTTTGCGGAACCCGATCCGGCAACTCAGCTGATCGATGGGGGTCGCGCCCCACATGTCCGCCTCGGTCAGGGGATTGCCGCCAACCTTGGGCATGCCAACCGAATAGGGCTGGGTCGGGGACAGCCAGCCCTCATGCTCGGGAATGCCGCCGGTTGTCAGCACCTCTTTCTCGATCACCTCGGCGACCGGCTCACCCGTTTCGCGGTTCAGCATGAACAAATCCTGCCGTTTGGTCGGCTGGATCAGGATCTTGACGATCTCACCGGTGTCAGGGTCGGTCACATCGTACAGCGACGGCTGCGACGGCAGATCGAAATCCCACAAGTCCCGATGCACGGTCTGGAATTTTCAAACCTCGTCCCCGGTAAGGATATCCGGCGCCAAAACAGATGAATTGTATTCATTGTCAAAGGCCCGCCGGTTCGGCCCGAACACATCCGGCGTGGCATTGCCCAAGGGCAGATAGACAAGACCCAGATCTTCGTCCATCGCGGCGTGGGTCCACATGTTGGGCGTGCCGCGGGTAAAGGTCTCGCCCTCGGGGGGCCAGCCCTTTTTACCGGGGCGGCCAATATCAAAGGCCCACCGCAGCTCGCCCGTTACCGCATCCATGGCACGGATCAACCCGGTTTCACCCCGGGCCGCCGGAAACAGCGGCACGGCCAACCTGGTGCAAAACACCGGACACCGCCGCAGAGGGCCTGGCTTTCCGCGCAACGCGCTTATCTCAACCAGCG
>JBKDZR010000084.1:0-23350 GCA_047971485.1 Qingshengfaniella sp.
GGACTTTTTCCAGCATTTTCCTCACGTTTTTAAAAAAGTGACATCGATATTTCCTATTGGACATATGGCAGCGGCAGCCCCCTGGTTCTGGTCCATGGGCTGGCTGAAGATGGCGCAAGCTGGGCCCCTGTCACTGAACATTTCCCCGAGGGACTGGCGGCCTACGCCCCCGATCTGCGTGGCCATGGGAACAGCACCGCCGGCCAGGGCCAGGGAACCGTTGCCCAGCTTGCCAGCGATCTGATCGCATTTCTTGAACAGGTGAGCGGCCCAACGGTCTGCGTCGGCTTTTCGCTGGGCGGCGTCATCGTCCTTGAGGCCGCCCTCGCGCGCCCGGATCTGGTCAGGGCAGCCATCATCGTCGGCACGTCAAGCAAAGTGGGGCGCGCCGCCGCCGCCTTTTTCGCCGAACGGATCAACCAGCTTCAGACAGATATGGGCGCCTTCCGTCAGGCCCTTGCCTCCGACACCCAGGCCCAGATCATCGCCCAGCCCGAGATGGCCCCCGCAGTCACCCAGCGCCGGATCGCTGCGGTCGGGGACGGGGCCGGCTATGCAAACGCGGCCCGTGCGATGATCGCGATGGCGCAGGCCCCACTGACAGACAGGCTGCGCGAAATTGCGGTGCCGGTGCACATCATCCAGGGGGCCGGGGATATGTTCTGCCCCCGAAAGGCGGCCGACATCCTGCGCGATGCGATGCCACAGGCAGGCTACGCCGAGATCCCCGACGCCGGCCATCTGATGTCGGTCGATCAACCCAAGCGGCTTGCGCGGGAAATCATCGCCGCACTGCAAAGTTAACAACCAAGGAAAGACGGAATGAGCGACAGGAAGACAGCGATCGTCACGGCAGCGGCCGGCGCCGGGATCGGCGCGGCCATCGCCCGCCAACTGGTCGCGGACGGACACCGGGTTGTCATCACGGATCTCCATGAGGGCCGGATGGCGAAACTTTCGGAAGAGTTGTCGCAAACGCTGGGGAACGAATGCCCCTGGTACGCACTTGATGTCAGCGATCATGCGGCCGTCGAGCGCGTCTTTGACACTGTTGCCGACCGGTTCGGGGGCATCGACATCTTGGTGAACAATGCCGGCTGGTCCAAGATCGAACCGGTGGCCGAAATGGCCTTGGAAACCTGGCAGAAATGCCTCGATATCGACCTGACCGGCACGTTCAGTTGCCTGCGCTTCGCCCTGCCCCACATGATCGCGGCCCATTCCGGCACGATCGTCAATATCTCGTCGATTTCCGGCTGGGAAATGTCCACCGAGCACGGTGCGGCCTATTCATCCGCGAAAGCAGGCGTGATGGCGCTGACCCGTGTGGCAGCGGCCGAAAACGGCCGGCATGGCATCCGCGTCAACGCGATCGCCCCGGAACTGATCTACAATGACTTCCTGCGCCGTATCTATCCCGATGAATTCTTTGACAGCTATCTGGAAAAGAAGGCGGTCGTGAACCGTCTCGGCAAACCCGAAGACATCGCGCATCTGGTCTCTTTCCTGGTCAGCGAGAAAGCCGGCTATATCACCGGCGAAATCTATGGCGTCAGCGGCGGGGTGCATCCGCATGCCTGACCAAGCCGCCAGCCATGTGCGGGCCGCGCCCCCGGCCACGCGCCTGATCGCGGCCTTCGCGGCCGGCGACGCGTCGCCCGTTGAGATGGCCAAGGCGGCTTTTGCCCGGATCCGTGAATGCGATGGCGCCTTGGGCGCGATGGTCGTGCTGGCCGAAGATCTGGCACACGCCCAGGCGAGCGAGGCTGAAAAACGCTGGCGCGCGGGCGATGCCCCGCCGCTTGCCGATGTTCCCTTCACGATCAAGGACACGTTCGACATTGCCGGGTTCGTGACCACCCGTGGCTCTCGGGTGTTCACCCGCAACGTGGCGTTCGAGGACAGCGGCGTGGTGCGGCGCCTGCGCGCGGCGGGGGCCGTCTTTGTCGGCAAGACCAACACCGCCGAATTCGGCCAGTCAGCGACCAGCGAGAACCTGCTGGGACCCGTCACGCGCAATCCGTGGAACCCCGCGACCACACCCCGGGGATCCAGCGGCGGGGCGGCGGTGTCAGTGGCGGCGGGTTATGTGCCGCTGGCCCTTGGTGCCGATGGGGGCGGCTCGATCCGGATCCCTGCTGCTATGACCGGGATCTTCGGGTTCAAGCCCAGTTTCGCGCTCTGCGCCGATGAGGGCGGCTTTCGCGGGATGAGCGATTTCTGCTGTCCCGGGCCGCTTGCGCACACCGCCGCCGATGCACGGCTGTTCCTTGAAATCCTGGCCGAGCGTCAGTTTCCCCGCGCGGGCAAAACCACCTCACGCCGGATCGGGTACTGCCCCGCCCCCGATGGCCTGCCGGTGGCCCCCGCGATCCGCACCACGCTGAACGGGATCGCAACGCAGCTGGGCACGCTGGGCCATGAGGTCGAGGAAATCGCCCTGACGCTCGATGGATGGGACGAAGCGTTCGGCCCCCTCGTGCTGGCCGAGGAATGGCGCGAGCGCGGGCATCTGCTGGATCGCCACCGTGACGATCTGACCGACTATGAGGTGGCCAGCCTTGAGGCAGCAGGCGCTCTGACCCCAGATCAGGTGGGCCGCGCCCGGGGTCTCCATGCCGATTACAGCGCGCGCATCGGAGCCCTGTTCGCGCGTTACGACATGCTGCTGCTGCCGACTACGGCCACCCCCGCCTTTCCGATCGGCGAACGGCCGAAGGAAATCGACGGGCGGCGTGTTGGCCGGCTTTGGGGGGCCTTTCCCTTCACCTCGCCATTCAACGTTGCCGGCCTTCCAGCCGCCGCCCTGCCCTGTGGCCTGGCCGACGGGCTGCCGATTTCGGCGCAACTGGTGGCCGCGCCCGGCCAGGATCATCCCTTGCTTGACCTTGCCCAAGACCTGGAGGACGCGATCGGATTTGGCAAACAGGTCGCCGGAAAGCAGGCCGGCCATGGATGATCTGCGTGTCGATACCCCCGAAGCCGGGATCCGGGTGCTGACGCTGACCCGGCCGGCGCGGCGCAATGCCCTGTCGCTGGCGCTGATCGGTGCCCTTCTGACCGAGGTTGCCCGGGCAGAAACCCAGGCCATGCGCGCCCTGGTGATTGCCGCCGAGGGGCCCGCCTTTTCGGCGGGGGCGGATTTCACCGACCTTGTGGCGATACGGCGGATGAAGGGTTCGATGCGGCGATGGCCCGGTTGACCTCGGCGCTGGCCAACAGTCCGCTTGTCACCTTTGCCGCCCTCCATGGGGCCTGCATCGGGGCCGGGCTTGACCTGGCGCTGGCCTGCGATTTCCGCGTGGCCGTGCTCGGGGCGTTCTTTGCGCTTCCGGCTGTCGAGATGGGCATCCTGTACAACCCGGGCCGGTTGGCTACCCTGTTGCCGATGCTCAGCCCCGGGGCTGCGGCACGGTTGCTGCTGCTGGCCGAACGGCTGGACTGCGCCGAGGCGCTGGCCGGCGGGCTGCCCCCCCTTGGCGACTATCGGACATCGCGGGAACAAGCCGTGCTTTATCGGCTGACCGGCGACCTGCACCCCGTCCATGTCGATCCGGACGTGGCCCGGGGCTACGGTTTCGACCGGCCGATCCTGTACGGGTTGTGCACCCTTGGGATCGCCATGCGCATGCTCGGCCCTGCCTTCGGCCAGCACCCGGCCAACCTGGCCACGGTCAGCGCGCGCCTGAGCGCACCGGACCTGCCCGGCGACCAGCTGACCCTGCGGGGGGCCGAAACACCCGAGGGCCTGGCCTTCGACATGATGGCCGATGACCGCCAGGTCCTGAAGGACGGCTTCGCACGCTTCACAACCTGAAACAGGTGACACCACACACATTTAACAACAGGGAAACGAGACATGAAATATCTGGGAAAGGCACTGGCCATATCATCGGCGATCGTGTTCGCAGCGGGCGCTGTCGCCGCACAGAACATCAAGATTGGCGAGATTTCGTCCTATTCGGCAAATCCGCAATCGACCGAGGCCAACCGCAAGGGCTGGCAGCTTGCGGTCGAACAGATCAACGCCGCCGGCGGTGTGCTTGGCCGGCCCCTCGAAGTCATCTCGCGCGACGATACCGGCAAGCCCGACGCCGCGCTGCGGGCGGCACAGGAACTGGTGACCAATGAACAGGTGGTGGCGCTGACGGGCACCTATCTGTCGAATGTCGCGATCGCGCTGTCGGATTTCGCCAAGACCAATCAGATCTTCTTTCTCGTCGGCCTGCCACAAAGCGACGCACTGATCTGGGAAAAGGGGAACCGCTATACCTTCCGGCTGTTCAACGCGCATTATTCGCAGGTTACCGCCCTGGCCCAGATGGCGGCCGAGTTGCCGGCGAAACGCTGGGCCACCATCGCGCCCAATTACGAATCCGGCCAATCCGCCGTAAAGGGGTTCCGCACCGAATTGCAGCGCCTGCGTCCCGATGTTGAATTCGTCAACGAACAATGGCCAACCCTGGGCAAGCTTGAGGCAGGATCGACCGTACAGGCCATGATCGCGGCGAACCCCGATGCGATCTTCAACGCCACCTTCGCCGCCGATCTGGCGAAATTCGTCCGAGAGGGCAACATCCGCGGGCTGTTCGAAGGACGCGACGTCTATTCGATCATCACCGGCCTGCCCGAATATCTTGAACCGCTGGGCGACGAAGCGCCAGAGGGCTGGACCGTCACCGGCTATCCCGTCGAGCAGATCGACACGCCTGAACATTCGGCGTTCCGCGATGCCTATATCGCCGCCTATGACGAGATGCCAAAGGTCGGTTCGCTGGTCGGTTACACCGAAATCCTGGCCCTGGCCGCGATCATCGAAAAGGCCGGCAGCACCGATACCGAGGCGATGATCACGGCCGCGCGCGGCCTGGGCTTTGCGTCCCCTTTGGGCGAAATCTCCTTTCGGGCCCAGGATCATCAATCGACCTTCGGCTTTTACATCGGCAAGCTGACGGTCGAGGACGGCAAGGGCAAGATGATCGACTGGCGCTTTTACAACGGTGCCGATTACCTGCCCGCGGACGATGTCGTGAAGGGCCTGCGCCCGGCAGACGCCAACGAATGAGGCCCCGCAGCGGATGCGGCCCGGCCCGCATCCGCCCCACGCCATCGCCAGCACACCGGCGCCCTGACACCAGAGGCATGCCCGGCCCCGACCCGGTACGCCGCCGCACGCCCGCAGTTCAAAGGACCACAGCCCATGTATGACGCCGCCACGCTGTTCGCCCAGCTGCTGAACGGTCTTTCCTATTCCTCGACGCTGTTTCTTGTTTCCTCGGGGCTGGCACTGATCTTTGGCGTTTCGAAGATCGTGAACTTCGCGCATGGGTCCTTCTACATGCTCGGGGCTTATGTCGCGCTGACCGTGACCGGCCTTCTGCCGTCCACGGGGCTGGGCTTTTGGGGCGGTGTGGTGATCTCGGCACTGGCCGTCGGCCTGGTCGGCTGCCTGATCGAGATGACGGTGCTGCGCCGGATCTATGCCGCGCCCGAAGTCTTCCAGATCCTCGTCACCTTTGGGCTGGTACTGATCTTCCAGAACCTGATCTACGAATTCTGGGGCCCCGACGAGGTGCTGGCCCCGCGCGTTCCCGGCCTCAAGGGGGCGACAACGATTTTCGGCCAGCGGATTCCCCAATACAATATCGTGCTGATCTTTGTCGGCCCGCTTTTCCTGGGCCTGCTGTGGTGGCTGACCCATCGCACCCGCTGGGGCCGGCTGATCCGCGCCGCGACACAGGACCGCGAGATGGTCGCCTCGCTCGGGGTAAATGAAAAAACCCTGTTCACCATCGTCTTCTTTATCGGCACCTCACTGGCGGGCCTCGCCGGGGCGCTGCAGATCCCAAAGGAATCCGCCAATCTTCATATGGATATCAATATCGTCGTCGAGGCCTTCGTGATCGTGGTCATCGGCGGGATGGGGTCGATCCTGGGGGCCTTTCTCGCTGCGGTCCTTGTCGGCGTGATCAACGCGTTCGGCGTGCTCTATTTTCCCCAGGCGGTGTCGGTGTTCATCTTCCTGGTGATGGTGCTGGTGCTGATCTTTCGTCCGAACGGGTTGATGGGTGGGCGAATGGTGGCACAGCGCCCAAGCGACCTGTCCATCGACCAGCCCTTCCGCCTGCCGACACCCAGGATGAAACAAGCCAATCTGGCGCTTGTCGTTGTTCTGGTCGCCTTGCCCGCGGTGCTGCCCCTTTATTTCGAAGCGATCATGACCGAGGTTTTCATTCTAGCGATTTTCGCCGGCAGCCTGCATTTCCTCTTGTCTGTCGGGGGGATCGTGTCCTTCGGACATGCCGCCTATTTTGGCCTCGGCTCTTACGGGGCGGCACTGGCGGCCACACGATTGGGCCTGCCGATGGGCGCCGGCATTGTGGCGGGCATGCTGACCGGCGGGCTGGGAGGGCTGGTCTTCGGCTGGTTCTGCACCCGGCTGAAAGGTGTCTACCTGGCAATGCTGACCCTTGCCTTCGCCCAGATCCTCTATGCACTGTCGATCCAGATGGTACCCCTGACCGGCGGCGACAATGGCATTGTCGGATTGGGGCGGCCCGACTGGCTTGCGTCGCACAGGGCCTATTACTATCTGGCACTGGCCACGGCCGTGTTGGCCTTCTGGCTGATGCGGCGGGCAATCTTCGCCCCCTTCGGCTATGCGTTCCGGGCAGGCCGCGATTCCCTGCCCCGGTCGGCGGCAGTCGGGATCGACGTGGCAAGGTTCCAATGGGGCGCTTTCGTCTTTTCGGGGATTTTTGCCGGACTGGCCGGGGCGCTGATGGCCTATAATCGCGGCTCGGTCTTTCCCAACGACTTCTCGGTCGCAACCACGGTCGATGCCCTGGTCATGGTCCTGGTCGGCGGCGCCCAATCCGTCAGCGGCCCGCTGATCGGTGCGTTTTCCTATCACCTGATCTCGGTCGAGCTGATCCGGAATTTCGCCGATTACTGGCGCCTGATCCTTGGCCTTTTCATCATCCTGTTCGTTCTGGGCCTGCCGCGGGGAATTGTCGGCGCGTTCATGAACCGGTTCGGAAAGGACGAGAAATGAGCATCCTCAACGTCAAGTCCATAGCCAAATCCTTCGGTGCAGTGAAAGCCGTCGAAGGGGTTTCATTCGATCTGGCCGCCGGCGAGATCCTGGCCTTGATCGGGCCCAACGGCGCAGGCAAGTCGACCTGCTTCAACATGCTGAATGGCCAGTTGCGCGCCGATACCGGTTCGGTCACATTCGACGGCCACGACATCACCCGCGAAACCCCAAGCCAGATCTGGCGGCGCGGCGTGGGGCGCACCTTTCAGATCGCCCAGACCTTCGCGTCAATGACCGTGCGCGAAAATGTCCAGATGGTGTTGCATTCGGTCCATCACCGGTTGGCCGTGCTGAAACGCCCCCTGCCCGGCGCCTATGCCGACGAAGCCGACGCACTGCTTGACGCCGTCGGCATGCAGCAACAGGCGGATCGGGCATGCAGCGTGCTGGCCTATGGCGATGTGAAACGGCTTGAACTGGCCATGGCGCTGGCCAACCGCCCGAAGCTTTTGCTGATGGACGAACCCACCGCCGGCATGGCGCCGAAGGAACGCAATGAGTTGATGAACCTGACCGCCCGGCTGGTGCGCGAGCGCGGCCTGGCCGTGCTGTTCACCGAGCACAGCGTCGATGTGGTCTTTGAACATTCCGACCGGGTGGTGGTCATGTCGCGTGGCACGGTCATCGCCACCGGCCTGCCCGATGAAATCCGCGAAAACCCACTGGTGCAGGAGGTCTATCTCGGCTCCGGCGCTTTCCTCGAATCCTCGGAGATCGGCCAATGACGGATCCTCTGCTCAAGGTTACCGGGCTCAATGCCGCCTATGGTCAGGCCCGGATCCTGTTCGACCTCGACCTCGACATCTATCCCAACGAAGTGGTCGCCATCATGGGGCGCAACGGCGCCGGGAAATCGACCACCTTCAAGGCCCTCATGGGACATCTGCGCCATTGCACGGGATCCGTCATGCTGCGCGGCGAACCAATCGAAAAGCTGCCGGTCTATCAGATCGCCCAGCGGGGTCTCGGGTTCGTGCCCGAGGACCGGCGGATCTTTTCCGACCTGACCGTTCTGAAAAACCTCGACCTTGGCCGGCAACCGCCACGCGAGGGAGCGGCCGAATGGGATGTAGCAACGTTGTTCGACACCTTTCCCAACCTGGCGCAAATGCCTGACAGGCCCGGGTCGGACATGAGCGGCGGCGAGCAGCAGATGCTGACCATCGCGCGAACCCTGATGGGCAACCCCTATCTGGTGCTGCTTGACGAACCCTCCGAAGGGATGGCGCCGGTGATCGTCGAACGGCTGGCGCGCCTGATCCTGGACCTCACGGCCAAGGGGCTGACCCTCCTGCTGTCGGAACAGAACCTCGCCTTCGCCGCAGCGCGGGCGGATCGGGTCTATGTGCTCGATCGCGGCCATATCGACTTTCACGGAACCATGGCCGAACTGTCGGCCAATGAGGCCGTCTGCCGGGCCTACCTGACCATGTAGGGCACTGGACGGCATGGGAAAACCGGGCGGATGCCCCCCCGCCGCCAGGGACACGAACGCGGTCCAGCGCCGGCCCGTTCACCCACAAGATGACCAGGCCCGACAGAGATGCATGAACCGGGCCAATCTGACAGGGAAAAAGAACATGACCTATACCGATATCGTCACACCGGTTTTTCGCCACGCCCGGGCACGGCCAGATCAGCCCGCCTTTACCTTTGGCGACCAGGTCCTGACCTACGCCGGACTTGAGGATCAGGCCCGGCGCATCGCAGCCGCGCTGCTGGCCTCGGACATCGGCAAGGGCGACCGTGTGGCCGTGTTCACACCAAACCGGCCCGAGCTGTTTTCCGTCCATCTGGGCCTGGCCCTGATCGGCGCGACGATCGTGCCCGTGAACTCCGAATTCGCCGCCGATGAAGTCCGCTATATCCTGGAACACAGTGACGCAGCGCTGATCCTGCGCGCCGGATCGCTTGCCGCACAGGTCACCGGGGCCTGTGACGGCTGGGATGACGCGCCACGGATCGAAGATCTGGATGGCTTTCTCGAACAGGCGGCGGGGCTGGCGCCCTATCGCGGGCCGCAGGCCGGGTTTGGCGACGATCTCGTGCTGCTGTGCTATACTTCCGGCACGACCTCGACCCCCAAGGGCGTCGCGGCCAGCCACGCCAACGAACTGGCCTCCGCCATCGCCTATAGCGAGATGATGGCGATCACCCCGGAAGACAGCGAACTTATAACCCTACCGCTGTCGTTCAGTTACGGGTTTCATGCGGCCGCTTATGTTGCGCTCTTAAGTGGCGCAACCATTATCCTGACCGAAAAGTTCCACCCCCGTCAGGCGCTGGAGATCATCGACCGTCAGCACCCGACGATCTTCCTCGGGGTTCCGACGATGTATGCAATGATGGCCGATGTCGCGCAAAAGGATGGCATCCCCTATGATCTCAGTTCGCTTCGGATGGCCGCATCGTCGGGGGCGGTGCTGAACGAACAAACCCTGCTTGACTGCCGCAAGCATCTGGGGATTGATGTCTGGCCCTATTATGCGATGACCGAGGTGCGGCCGATCTTCTCCTTTGATCTGCGCCATCCGACCATGCCCCCCGTGGGATCGGTCGGCCGGCTGATCGCCCCGACCGAGGTCCGGCTGGTCGGCGATGATGGACAAGATGTGGATGACGGGGCCACGGCTCTGGCAGTTTCCTCCAACGGAACTGGTCCTGCAAGGAATTGGTCAAGGGGTGATCACCGGAATCGTCGCGCTGGCGCTTCACGCGCAGGCGGTTGCTGACCTCGGGGCCGCACGCGGCGCCCTGTTTCAAAGCCTCGTCCCCCCCTTTGCACTACTCCTGTCCTTCCTGTTCCTCGGCGAACATCCCACACGGTTCGAGACGGGCGCGATCCTGGCCGTCCTTATCGGGGTCTATGTCGCCCTGCGCTATCAAACACCCGCGCCAGGCAACGCCAAATCACGGACGGCCTGAGGCCCCCCTTTCATCCAGCCTTGCCTCAATCACGCACCGTCACCCACACATCAGAGGGGGCTTCACCATCACGCCATTTTTTAAAAACAGTCCGATAACCATCCTCAAGATAAGCCGTATAAGACTTCGTATCGAAGAGAGGAGAGGAAACAATATTCTTTTTCAACCTATCCCTGACCTCTCGAAGCCGATCCGGATTCTTTGCAAGGTTCAGTATAATTTCTTCATACTCCTGATTGTCTTTTGCGATCAGATCATCCAGTCCGACCGCATGGCATAGGCTGGCACCAACCCTGGCAGCAAACTGCAACCCAGGTCTTGTTACCATCGGCACGCCAGCATACAATGAATCGCTGGCTGTTGTGTGCGCATTCACATTGAATGTATCCAGGAACAGATCGGCCAATCTATACCTTGCTACATGTTCTGCTTGCGGCAAAACTTTAGAGAATATCAACCTGCCAGAATCCACGCCACGGGCTTCGGCCTCCCGCCTAAGGTTTGCTGGTGCAGAATCATTCATATCCAAAAGCCATAGAACGGAATGCTCCACCTCACGCATCACCCGCATCCAGATATCAAATACCTGCGACGAAACCTTGTAAAGATTGTTGAAACAGCAGAAGACAATCGCGTCCTCTGGCAGCATAAAATCCGATCGAGAAACTGGCGTATCTGAAATTTCCCGCGCATCATCATTTGGCTGGTAAGAATACGGAAGCCTTAAAATTGATTCAGTATAGTATTTTTCCGACCCATGCGGAACAACAACATCATCTGCAATCATGTAATCAAAAGCGTCAGACCCCAGTGAACCCGGATATCCAAGATAGTTAATCTGAACAGGCGCCAATCCGGGAAAAAAGATCCCCGGCCGAGAGCCCCTTGTATAGCCCTTCAAATCGATAGCTATATCAATATCATCCCGTCTTACACGATCAACAATTTCTTCATCTGACACATTGTGCAAGTCTACATACTGGTCCACCGCAGCCTTCATACGTTCAAATACGGTGCTATCTTCTGGAGCGGCATTCAAACCATACACAAACACATCGAAATCATCCTTGTTGTGGCACTCCAAAACCCCGGCCAAAAGGAAAAGTGTCGCGTGATCGTGAAGGTCGCTGGAAATATATCCGATTTTTATTTTTTTTCCTTGGACTTCAGAGCGATCAAATTCAGGCCGTACAACTGCCCACTGTTCCGCATAGTGCTGAGATCGAACAAGTTGTCGTTCAGGAAAGTCCTCAAAGGACAAGAGCGCCCAAGGAGCAACACATTTCCCCTCAACACCTATATTCCCCGCCACTTTTTGAAAATCTTTCTCGACCGTCCAATCACAAATCTTTGCTCTGAGGTGAAACATTTGCGTTTCAACATCACGCGCTTCCGGGTCAATATTTAACGCCTGCTGATAACAACGTATAGTAAGGTTGACTTCGCCAGAGGCCTCAAGTGCTTTCGCAAGAGTGATAAATCCACTTTTATTTTTTGGGTTTACCTGAATGCACTTTTTTGCACTCTCAATCGACCCGATCACATCCCCAGAGGACAACTGCACAACGGACAAACCGATCAAAAGACTTTCGTTTTTCGGATCATCTTTTAGCGCATCTTCAATGTAATGCAAAGAGTTCACGCTGCTTCCCTGGCCATTTTCCACAGCCGAAGCCAGACAATTCAGCGCAATTTCATTAGTGGGATCAATAGAGATGATTTTATTTGCAATCTTACCCGCAGCCCCCAGGGACCCCAGCCGATGGTACAACCGAACCAGCCCCTCCAACGCCATCTTGTTTTCAGGGTTTGATTTCAATGAAACTTCAAAGTCCGAAATCGCACCGGAAAAGTTCTCGGCATCCACCCGCACAGACCCTCGAAAGAGGTGATACTCGGGGTTTCCAGGGGAAAGATGTAGCGCTGTGGACAGCGACGTTTCGGCCCCATCAAGATCCCCATATTGATGGAGCGTATTTCCAAGGTTTGCATGCGCCCCCGCTTTTTCAGGAAAAAGAGATACGATCCTGAAGAATGCGTATTTAGCTTTATCCAGCCGCCCCAAGCTTAGCGCGGATACCCCGAGAAAGTTCAGGACAACTTCAGAGTCCGGGTGATGTTCAATCTGTTCTTCCGCCAAACGAAACACATCCAGCATCCGCCCTTGCCTGCGGAGCGAGGCCAAATTCTGCAACTCTTCAAGAGAGGTGACATCTATAGGACGGACCAGGCGTGACAAAGCAGTTTGGGCACGTCTGTTTTTGGGGTAAGTGCGCAATATAGACTTGTAATGATCAATCGCTGCCGCAGTACTGCCCTTGCGCTCCAAAGAACGGGCCTGGCGCATTTCGGATTCAATGTGATTCACCATGATACGATCTCTTCCACTGTTCTTCGAACACATGGTCGAGTTTTTGGCGGTTAATGCTTAATATCCGGTTGAACGACAACGAGGCCCTCAGCCCGGGCTTGCCGCCTGGCGGATCATCCACAGGCCGAGGTCCACATGGCCCCGCACCTGTCCGGCCCATTCAGACCGGGCAAGTGCGGTTTATCTGGCAATGTCGGTCCCGACCTCAGGCCATGGCTGGAAAGACCCGGGTGTGGAACGGCTGTCCGCCGTAATGGGCCGCCACCGATTGCGCGACCAGTTCAGCCGTAGCCGTCGAGAGGGTCCAGCCCAGGTGCCCGTGCCCCGTGTTGTAAAACACCCCGCCACGCCGGCCCGGGCCGACCCTGGGCATCATTGAAGGCATCATCGGGCGCAGGCCGGCCCAAGGCACGACCTGCCGGGTCGACACGTCTGGAAAGCATCGATTCACCCAGTCGATCAATGGACGGATGCGGCAGGCCTGGATGTCACGGTTCGCGCCGGAAAATTCGGCGGTGCCAGCGACCCGAAACCGGTCAGGGCCCAGACGGCTGGTGACAATCTTGGCGGCATCGTCCAGCAGGCTCATCTGCGGGGCCGCCGCGCGCGAGGCATCGTCCTGCAGGTTGACGGTGATCGAGTAGCCCTTGACCGGGTAGATGTTCAGCCGGTCACCCAGGCCCCGGGCCAGATCGCGGCTGCCGATCCCTGCACACACGACCACCCCGGCATGGCTGGCTTGCCGCACCGCGCCATCATGGCCACGGAAACGGATCTCGACCCCATCACGGTCAGTCTGGCAGGACAAGATCTCGGTCTCCATGCGGAAATCGGTGCCGTGGCGCCGGCAGGCCTCGGCCAGGCCTGTGGCGAACAGATGAATGTCGCCGGTCGCATCACCGGGGGTGTGAAACCCGCCGATGAAATCGGCCTTCAGGCGGGGTTCCAGACGCCGGATGCCCTCGGCGTCCAGCTCGATCCGCTCGACACCGCCGGCGGCCAGCAGTTCGGACACCCGTCGGGCATGGGCCATCTCGGCCTCGGTGGCATAGAAATGCAGGATGCCGTGATCGTCGCGGTCAAAGGCGATACCCTCGGCCGCAGCGATATCGCGCATGCGCTGACGCGCGGCGACGGCCAGTTTGGCGGTTTTGGTCGTGTTGGCGCGATAATTCGGGATATTGGCGACGAATTCGACCAACCAGGAATACTTGTGCCAGCTTGGCGACAGGCTGAGCGACAGGGGGGCATCGGCCTTCAGCAGCCATTTCAGCCCCTTCAGGATCGTGGCCGGATGGTTCCAGACCTCGGCATTCGAGGCCGACAGCTGCCCGCCATTGGCAAAGCTGGTGTCCATGGCGGCATAGCGGTTGCGATCATAGACGGTGACGGCAAAGCCACGGCGGATCAGTTCATAGGCAGTGGTGACGCCGGTGATGCCGGCGCCGATAACGGCGATGGATTGCATTGTCCTAACTCCGGTTCAAGGTGCGAATACGCCGATGCCGGCGCATCCCCCCTCTGTCCTTTTGCCTGAGAGCTTCACCGCAAGAGGCGCGGCTTTCTCCTTCGGCGGATGCGGATGCATCTCTCTCCAGAGTGTGGGTTCGGGCAGTACACTGGCCTGAGAGATTCCGGGGCGTTGCTCCGTCGGCGCGGGTCGAAACCCGACTCTCCTGCTCGAACCTTGCTGGTCATGTAAGGCGAAATGGTGGGTTCGCCAAGTCTTATCGCCAAACGACTTTTTCTGATCAGGTTGTTTGGCTGCAACCTTGTGATTTTACGCTGATGCTGCGCTAATTTGATGATCAAATCAGCTTCCGTCAGCTATTGCGGCCTGCGGCGGGATAAATCCGCCGCAGGCCTGTTCTTGTGCGTGCCTCAAGCGGCTTCTGTGCTGCTGGCCCGATAGTTCATCGCCGTTGCGGCAAGGATCGCCAGGACACCCGCCGCCGCCGAGGCATAGAGGCTGGGGATCGGCGACAGGAAGACCGCCAGCCCGACGGCGATCCCGGTCAGCCCGTTGCGCCGGGTGGCCGAGTTCAGGAACATCACCAGCACAGCCCCATAGAGGGCGGGCAAGGTGTAGCGCTTGACGGCCTCGCCCACAGCGGCGGGCAGAACCTCAATCAAGGCGCCACCAACCAGAACCAGAATGATGACGAAGACCAGATTGACGATCACCGAAACGGCGATGCCGATCACAGCCGCGACCTCGGCCTTGCGGCTGCCCGCCTCGGCCTCGATGGCAGCCTGGCAAGATACGACAACCGGCATCCGCATGTTGCCGATATTGCCGGACAGGAAGCTCATGTAGGTGCCGCAGACCCCGAGAACCGGGAAATACGAGATGGGTTCCACCACCCAGATGACCCCGACAAAGGCCAGGACCGCGAGAAAGCCGGTCATGATCGGGCCGATGCCCGGGAAGGCGCCCAGCCCGAAGGACAGGTACAGCGCCGGTGTCAGGCACAGCCCGATGGCCAGCAGCAGGGTGATCTGCCCAATCCGGTGGGCGCGCGGAATGAAGCTGGTCTTGTAGAATGTTTCAGCGGTTTGTTCGGTCATGATGTGAACCTCTCTGAAAATGCGCTCAGGCCAGGCTCTGGCCAACGATGTAGCCAACGGCCAGCCCGGCAACCAGGCTGAAGCCGACGCTCCATTCCCGCAGCCAGGCGCGGTGCTTGCCGGCCTTGGTCAGGATGATCATGCAGGCGGCGCTGACGATGATGGCGGCCAGCTCGTCGTAGTCGATCCTGATATTGCTGAGCCACTGCTTCGAGATCGCGGCATTGGCGGCCAGCGTGAAGAAGATCGCAACCGGCGTGGCCGAGCCAATGGCCTTGATCAGGTTGGGGTTCGAGACGCTCATCTTGTCCTGGGCCTTGTCCAGCGTCCTGGTCATGACCAGCGTCGTGACCAGCCAGCCCATGCCCCCCAGGGTCATCACCCAGACGGATGTGGCAAAGGCGGTCAGATCATAGCTGTCAGTGCCCAGTTGCGCGCCGACAGCCTTGGCCCCCAGATCGGCCGCGACAAATTCGAAGATCGCCGAGCCGATAACTCCGATTCGCATCAGCGTGACCGGCCCGCCGACCATGGCCACCAGCGACACCGCAACGAAGAAGATCGCCACCGCCGGCCCGATCGAGTTGATGGCGGCAGTCTTGTAGATGACCTTGCGTTCCTCGGTGGTCAGGATGTTGTATTTGTCCGAGAAGCTCAGCGTCATGCGCAGATAGAGCGTGGCCTGCACCACGACGACAGTGATGATGATAAGCGCCAGCAACCACAAGACGGCGCCATTGGCGACTTGCAAGACCTGTTCCATGTTGTTCCCTGTTCCTTGTCCCGCTTGCGGAGATTACGCTTTGCCAAGTTCCGCCTGAACCACCCCACAGAAGTAGCTGGCAGCGGTGGGAATGATCTCATCGTTGAAATCATAGGCGGGGTTGTGAACGGCCGCGCCGGGGCCACCACCGACAAAGACGTAGTTGCCGGGGACGCGCTCGGACATGAAAGCGAAGTCTTCGCTGCCGGTCAGGGGCTGGGCCTCGCCATGGGTCTTGTCGGCGCCAACGGTCTGTTCGGCTACAGCAATGGCGATCTCGGTGGCGGCGGCATCGTTGACCAGCGGCACGAAGATTTCCTCGAAGCGGATCGTGGCGGTCGCGCCATAGGTTTCGGCGACGCTTTTGACCACGGCTTCAAGGCGGTCCTGCATCAGCGTGCCCACCGACTTGTCGAAATAACGCAAGCAGCCCTTCATTGATCCCTTGTCCGGGATTACGTTGTAGCTGTTCGTGCCGGCATAGACATCGGTGAAGGAGACAATCCCACTATCCAGCGGATTGACGTTGCGGGCCACGATGCTTTGCGCCGTCATGACGATATTGGCGGCAACCTGGGTTGTGTCGACCGTGGTTTGCGGCATGGCGGCATGGCCCCCGCGCCCGGCGATCTCGATGGTGAAGAAGATGCTGCCACACATGGCGCGGCCGGGGCGGGTGTAGATGTGGCCCAGTTCCATGTTCGGCATGTTGTGATAGGAATACAGCCGATCGCAGGGGAAGCGATCCAGCAACCCGTCATCCAGCATCGCCAGCGCGCCGCCCAGCCCCTCTTCGGCGGGCTGGAAGATGAAATAGACGGTACCAGCGAAATCCCGATCCCGTGACAGGTGCCAAGCCGTGGCCAACAGGGTGGCGGTATGTCCGTCATGACCGCAGCCATGCATCACACCGGGCACTTTCGAGGCATAGGCCTTGCCGGTTTCCTCGATGATCGGCAGCGCATCCATATCCGCGCGCAACCCAATGGCCCGGTTCGAGGCATGCTTGCCGCGCAGAACCCCGACGACCCCGGTTTTGCCGATGCCGGTATGGACCTCGTCCAGCCCGAATTCCTTCAGCTTGCGTTCGACCATTTCGGCAGCGAAGGTTTCTTCGAACCCGATGCCGGGGTTTTCGTGCAAGGCATGACGCCAGCCCGTGAACTCATCATGCTTCGCCACGATGTCTTCGATCATTCCCATGTTGGATCCTCCCTATCGTTATCTACTAGTATAATTTAAAAACTATCTCATGATAATACTTTTTGACAAAGCACCAATTTCAGATCTTGTCGGACCTCGCCATAGATGCTCTGTAAATGTGCGGATTCTGACAGGGGAGCACCCGGATTGCTGAAGAATTGGTCAAGAGCATTTCGTCAGGGCAACGCCGTCTACCAACTGAATATCCTGGGCAATGCCGCAATCGCATCAATTGAGCGCCGCTTTATCGCGTCTGTCGGCTTTGACATCAGGACGATTCGCGTCCTGCGTCTGGTTGGTGACAATCCCGGCATTACCTTCGCAGATATCACCGTCATGACCGCGCTGGAACGCAGCCTCACCTCACGCCTGATCCAGGCGCTGGTGCGCGAAGGCCATATCGAGCGGCGCAACGATCCAACGGACGCGCGCCGGTTCGGGCTGTACATCACCCCATCGGGCCAAACCGTGCGCCGCAAGGCCGATCTGATTTCAGACCGCGCCCTCAAACTGATCTTTCAGCACTTGTCCCCTGCGGAAATCGCCGCCTTCATCGGCACAATGGAAACCCTGGCCGACTGGATCGACACCGACGACTGCCGGCAACAGATCGACCGGATGTTCGACGACCTGGACACCACCGCCGATGACACCCCCCCGCCCGGCTGATACGGGACCTCAGCCCCCCAGGGCAGCGATCAGCATCTCGGCGAAGCGCCCGGTATCGGCCTTGCGAATGACCCGGGCATTTGGCGCCGCCGCCGGCCAGAGAAAGTCGATCTCCGCCTCTTGCGGTGTCAGCGGCGTGCAGATCGAGGAATAGGCCCGGGTCAAATCACCTTGCGTTTCGACATCGACAAGACACTCGGCGGTCTCAACCATGATCGAGTGGTCAATGGCACAGGCACAGGTCAGGCTGTCGGGATGGGTCGACAGCGGGCGGCCATAGCGCATCGCGGTGCGCTTGAACGGGGCCTGGCTGACCGCCATGAAAAAGCGCGACAGGGGCGTGTCCATTTCTTCGATCCGGCGCAGGGCCGTGTCGGGCAAACACCCAGAGGCCATCGTCAGCGTCCATGTGGACAAGGTCAGATTGAACCCCGCGTTGACCACGATCTTCGCCGCCTCAGGGTCGACATAAAAATTGAACTCGGCGGCGGGCGTCGTGTTGCCAAGGCTGTTGTCCAGCCCCCCCATCACCCACAAATGTTTCAGCGCCCCGGCAATGCGCGGATCCTTGACATAGGCCGTCGCGATATTGGTCAGCGGGGCCTGGGCGAGGATCTCAATCTCGCCCGGGTTCGACAGGATCGTGTCAATCAGGAAATCCACCGCATGGCCCGGCTCGGGGCGCTGTTGGGCGCGCGGAAAACCCGCATCGCTCATCCCATCGGCCCCGAAGAATTCGGTTGCATCCACCGGCGCGCGCAACATCGGCAACGGGCAGCCCCTGTACAGCGGCACCTTGCCCCCCGCCCCTGCAACCTCCAGCGTATAAAGGGCGTTCTCGACCTGCCGATCGAAGGGCACATTGCCATTGCAGATGGTAATCGCCTCTAGCGTGACATGAGGCGCGTTCAGCGCCAGCAGGATGGAAAAGGCGTCATCCCCCGCCGTGTCGGTATCAATGATCAGCCGCATTCACCCAACTCCCTTTTTCAAACGCGGCACGAGGGTCTGGATCAACTCGGGCGCGCTCAGCGCCACGGGCAGACCAAGCCGCTGGGCCAGATCCACGATCCCCGGCTGCTCGACCGAAACGGCCCGCGTCGCACCGGCATCGGCGAAAAAATCACGCACCGGCGCATCGGCGGCCAGCCGTCCCCCAGCCAGCCCCAGAACCCGGTCGGCATGACGGGCGACGAAATCCATGTCGTGACAAACCAGCACGATCGCCCGCTGCGCCGCCTTCTCCACCGCAATGATCCGGCCCAGCATGGCACGCCGGGCCGCATCCAGCCCGCGCTGTGCCTCATCGAAAAGCAGAAGGTCGGGCTGGCAGGCGATCACCGAAGCCACGGCCACGAAGCGGCGCATCGCGGCATCAAGATCCAGCGGGTGCATGTCCAGCACCGCACCCAAGCCAGTGCGCGAAACCGCCTCGTCAATCCGCGCGGCCTGGACCTCGGGGCTCAGCCCGGATTGGGCCGGACCAAAGGCGATCTCGGCGCGCACGGTAGCATTGAACATCTGCTGTTCCGGCGCCTGAAAGACGGTGCCGACATGCCGGGCGATCTGGCTGATCCGAAGCGGCGCAGCCGCGTTTCCAGAAACTGTCACCGTGCCCGTATCCGGCCGCAAGAGACCATTCAACAACCGCAGCATGGTGGATTTCCCCGCCCCGTTGCGGCCGACGATCGCCACCACCTCGCCCCGCTGGACCGAGAAGGACAGATCGCGCAATACCGGCTGCGCCGGATCGTAGCCGAACCCGACAGCATCAAGGCTGATAATCGGTGCCGTCATTCCCCGGCCTCCGTCATATAGGGGCGCAGCGTTTCGGCCACCTGCCCGGCGTCGGATCCCAGCGGCATGCCCTGTGGCCATAACCCGCGCTCTTGCAGCAACAGGGCGGCCTCGGCCACCGCCGGCAATCCGAAAATCTCGCGCGTGCGGGGATGGGCCAGTAGCGCCTCCGATCCACCGGCAAAGATCACGCGCGCCGCATCCAGCAGCACGAACCGCTTGGCCACCGCCAGAGGCGGACCAAGCGCGACATCGCACCAGACAACGGCCAAATCCTCCGGCAGCCGGGCAATCTGCGCCAACAGGGCCTCCCGGGACTCGGGGTCGAAATTCCCCGTGGGCTCATCCAGCACCAGCACGCGTGGACGCATCGCCAAGGCCGCAGCAATGGACAGCCGCTGTTGTTCCCCCCCCGACAGCGAGAACGGATCCCGCGTAGCAAGGGACGTCAGATCGCAGATCTCCAGCGCCTCGTCGACGCGGGCGCGGATCTCGGCCTCTGGCAGCCGCAGATTCCCGGGGCCGAAAGCGATCTCATCACGGACGGTGAAGGCAAAGCCCGACAACTGCTGCATGGGCAACTGTCCCACGAACTGGACCAGTCCGGCCCGGTTCGCCGGGCTGATATCCCCCCAGGTCCGACCTTCGACACGGATCTCGCCGGATGTCGCGGTCAGTGTTCCGCGTGGCAGCCAGCCCGCAATCCACTGCGCAAGGGTGCTCTTGCCCGATCCATTGCCCCCAAGAATGGCCAGTCTGTCCCCCGGCGCGATGGCCAAGCTGAGACCATCCAGAACCACCGTGCCCTCATAGGCGAAACTCAGGCTGTCGACCTCGATCAGTGCCACAGGACACCTCCGGCAATCAGGACGGGAATGGACCCCAGGACCAGCCAGCGCACGATGCGCTGTACCCGGCTATCTTCCGGCGCATCCAGCACGGTACGCCCCGGAAAGGCGCGAAATCCACGCCCATCCAGAACCTGCGCCCGATGGTCGATATCGGCCAGGGCCAACGTCACAAGCGGCATGAGCAACGCGGGAAACGCCCGAATACGGGTCAGCAGCCGACCCTCCAAGTCCAGGCCTCGTGCCATCTGCGCCTCACGGATCGCACGGGCACGCTGGGTGAACGGTTCCAGCAACAGCAGCGGACTGGCGATCACATAGGCGATACCTGGTGGAAACCCGTGCGAGTCCAGCGCTTTGAGCAATCGTGCCGGATGGGTTGTACACACGAACAGCAGCGATCCGGACAGCAGCGCCGCAATCCGGCCCAGCACACGGACCATATAGACCAGTCCGTCATGGCTAAGGTCCAGTCCAATCACCACCGACCGCCCCCCTGGATGATCGACAAGCAGCCCGTGCACCACGAACAACGCAATCGCCAGCGGCCCAAGGGTAAACAACAGCCGCCAGGCGAACACCCGCCCCGCCCCGGCGAAGATCCCCGTGGCTATGGCCAGCAGCGCCAGCGGGACCGTCCCCTGTGGCGGCAGGGCAAAGGCAGCCACCGCAACCCAAACCACACCGGCCAGCTTGGTCAGCGGGTTAAGCCGGTGCAGGGCGCTCTGCCCAGGCACATAGAGCAAGGCATGATCTGCCCCCGAAGAACGCGCGCCAGCCACTGGTCAGACCTTCGAGTGGCCGAAGAAGGCAAACCCCGAGGTAAAGCGCACGGGCAGGCGCCGCACGATCACCCAGGCGATCAGACAGGTCAGGATCTTGTCGGCCAGGTTCTGCACAAGATTGGCAATGGCAACGGATTGCACCAGTTCCTGCCCGACGGCCAGCAGATAGGCAGTGGCGAAATCCGTGCCCGCACCGGTCACACCGCCAAACATGTAAACGATGATCGGCACTGCCACGATAGTCGACACCACCCCGATCACGATACCGGCCGTGACGGTCATGGCGATCGACTTGAACCAGCCCATCCGCGCCAGAATGCCGGCCAACCCGCCAATGACCAGCGAGACGGGAAAAAAGGCGGCCGCCACCGGATCCGAGATCAGACCCCAGATCAGGTTGGTCAGCACACCCGCAAGCGCCCCGGCCAGCGGTCCGGCCAGAATGCACACCAGCACCGTACCCACCGCATCAACGTAAAGCGGCAGCTTGATCCAAACGGCGATCTGGCCAACCACGACATTGATGACGATGGCCAAGGCCATCAGAACAAGCGTCTTGGTATCAAGTTTCATCTCTGTGTCCCATTCCCTGGTTTCAACTGCTGTATTGCCCGGCCCGGGCCATGCACTGCCGTCATTGCCCATAGGCCGTACAGTGCGGTGCCGTTTCTAGCCCGCGCTGAACCACCATCGCCGCCCGGACCACCGGCAGCGGTGTCGGGCGCAACGGCAGATGCGCGCGGTTATACGCGGCCCGAACGGCCGGCACCCCGGCCTGCGCCAGTGCCGCCTGAAGACCCGCCTGGCAAATCCGCCCCTGGCACGGGCCCATGCCGGCACGGGTCCAGGACTTGACGGCGAAGCTTTCGCGCGCGCCTTCATGGATTGCTTGGGTGACATCGCAGACACGGACATCTTCGCAGCGGCAAATCAGCGTGTCCCCGGGCAACACAATCGGCAAGGTCTGGGGCGGCGGAAACAGACCGGCCAGCCGCGCCGCGAAAGCACGGGCCCGGATCAACCCGGCACGGTCACCCCGGGATGCGGAGGCCGCAAACCCCAACGCGCGGGCCGCTTGGCTGCCTGCGATGCGCCCCGACAGAACTGCCGGCACGGCACCGCCGATCCCTACCGTCTCGCCTGCGGCCCAGAGCCCCGGAACATCGGTGGCCCCATCGGCATCCACACAGCAATGCCAGCCCCCCAACGCACCATCGAACGCATGGGCCGCCCCCAGTGCCGTCGTCAGATCGACCACGGGCTGGAACCCATAGCCAATGGCCAGCGTCCCGACCCCCTCGATCACCCGCGCCCGGGCCATGTCGGGCCGACCCGATGGGCCAAGCGGCGTAATCTCGACCGCCTCGACCCGATCGGTCCCAAGCGCACGGGTCACCATATGGCCCAGGGCAGGGACCGCCCCGGTCCGGCGCAGATCGCGGGCCAAGCCCAAAGCCTCGGGCAGCTTGCCTGGATGGGCGCTGAACAACGCTGCAAGAGCCCAGGGCGCAGGTCGGCGCAGCTCAACAAAATGGTCCAGTGCAAGACCAGCCTTGGCAAAGCTCTGCGCGACGGCCAGCAAAAACGGCCCGCTGCCGGCAAGGATAGTCCGGCCAGCCAGCGGCATAGTCCCGCTGCCGGTCTTGAGCAGTCGCTGTACCGCACCTGCGCCCATCACCCCCGGCAACGTCCAGCCCGGGAACGGCAGCGGGCGTTCCATGGCCCCGGCAGCAACCACCACGGCGCGCGCCTCGACCACCAGGGCCGCGCCATCCTTCATCGCCGACAGGCAGATCCCACCGGGCACCTGTGCGCCCCAGAACACCTCGGCGCCACACAGGATCCTGGCCCCGGCCCGGGATGCCGCCTTGGCGGCCATCCGTCCCGAACGAACCTGGGGCGCATCGGCAAAGCGGCTGTCCCGTTGCGACGGTTGCATCGCATATTGCCCGCCCGGCCGGGCAAAGGCATCCAGGCAAATCACCCTGGCCCCGGCCCCGGCAGCCGCCCCAGCCGCAGCAAGACCGGCCGGCCCGGCCCCCACCACGGCAAGGTCACAAACATGGTGCACAGCGTTCATGTGCCCGCCTCTTCGGCCTGCGCGGTTCGCACGGACATACCCGCCCGCACCTGTTCCAGACAGGCCCGGGCCCAGATGCCATCCACCTCAACGACACATTCGAAACACAGGCCCATGCCGCAGAACAAACCCCGGGGCCGGCCCAGCCGGTGGCTGGCCCGCCACGCCGGGGCGCGGGCCATGAGAACCTCGGTCAACGGCACCCCTTCGCGACAGGACACCGGCAAGCCATCCAGCAGGATATC
>JBKDZR010000085.1:0-10306 GCA_047971485.1 Qingshengfaniella sp.
CTTCGGCAGCCTGCTTGAAGCAATTGGCGCCGGCCCGGTGCTGTTGAAATTCGCCTTCGCCCTGACCGGCCGCTTCCGCGGCGGCCCGGCCCATGCCGCCATCGCCGCCAGCGGTGTGTTCGGCACCATGTCGGGGTCCGTCTCGGGCAACGTGGTGGGGACCGGGGTGATGACCATCCCGATGATCATCAAGCGCGGCTTCGCACCCCGCTATGCTGGCGGCGTTGAGGCTGCGGCCTCTTCGGGCGGGCAGTTCATGCCGCCAATCATGGGCGCCGTGGCCTTCATCATGTCGGATCTGACCGGCATTCCCTATCTGACGATCTGCATCGCGGCCCTGCTGCCGGCGCTTTTCTACTATGCCTCGCTGTTTGTCTCGGTCCATGTCGAGGCCGCACGCCAGGGCATCACGCCCATCCCCCGCGCCGATCGCCCGGTGATCACGCCCCATGACTGGCTGATGTCGCTGTGCTTCATCCTGCCCCTGGGTCTGATCATGGTGCTGATGATTACCGGACGCTCACCGGCCATGGCGGGGTTCTGGGCCGTGGTCAGCACCGTCGTTCTGGGCTTTATCCTGAACCCCGATCTGCGCCGCAAACCCCAACGCCTTCTGACCGGCCTGATCGACGGCGGCCAGGCCGGCGCACAGATCCTGATCGCGGTGGCCGCCATCGGCCTTGTCATCGGGGTGATGAACATGACCGGGTTGGGTCTGCGCTTTGCCACGATCATCGGCAACATCGCCGGGGATTCGCTGTTCCTGTCGTTGGTGATGATGATGCTTGGCTCGCTGGTGCTGGGCATGGGAATGCCAACAGTACCGTCCTATCGGGTGGTCATCCTGGTCATGGGACCGGCAATTGAGATCATGGGTGTGCCCACGGTCATCGCCCACTTGTTCGTGGTCTACTTCGGGGTGCTCAGTTCAATCACGCCGCCCGTGGCCATCGCTGCCTTCGCTGCAGCCCCAATCGCCAAGGCCAACCCGATGCTGATCGGGGTGGATGCCTGCCGGATTGCCCTGATCGGGTTCCTTATCCCCTTCGTTCTGGTCTACAATCCGGCGCTGTCACTGGTTACAGGCTTTACCGTGACCGGGCTGATCTGGATCTGCTTGCGGCTGAGCCTGGCCATCTGGTTCTTCGCAACGGGCTTTTCCGGCTTTGCTGCAAACCGGCTGCCCCTCTGGATGTGGCTGCTGCGGCTGGCGCTTGGCCTGGCCCTGCTGATCCCGAACCTGTGGATCGAGGGCATCGCCACGGTGATCGCCCTGGGTCTGGCCTATATGGACTGGAAGGGCGCCCCTCCGGATGAGGACGAGCCCAGCCAGGCCCAGACCGCCTGATGATCAGAAACGCCGCACCCCACTCGGGGTGCGGTCCTGCCGCAGAAGAAGGGAGAAAGACATGTCCAAACTGACACGCATCCTCGGCCTGAGCATCGGGATCGCCGCCAGCCCAGCCATGGCCACAGATTACTACCGGCTGGCCACGCTCTCGCCCGGATCGTCCCCCTATATGGTCATGAGCACCTTCGCCAACATCGTGAACCAGCAACTCGATGATACCGAGATCCAGGTGAACGCCACCGGCGTGGCCACCGCCCACGCCGTCCAGGCCGCCCAGGGACAGTTGGACTTCTTCATGATGGCTCCCATCGTCCACAGCTTCATGCAACAGGGCACAGCCATGTACGCCAACGTTCCCGGTGCCCCGGAAATGGCGGAAACCCTGCGCAGCATCTTCATCTTCCCACTTGGTCTCTATCACATTGTCACCCGCGCCGATTCCGGCATCGAGACCCTGGCCGACCTGAAGGGCCGCACTGTCTTTGCCGGACCGCCGGGGGGCAGTGCCCGGACCTCGATGCTGCGGCTGATCGAGGGCACGACCGGCCTGAAACCGGGCGAGGATTACACCAGTGTCGATGTCGGCTGGGATGCCGCCGCCCAGTCTTTTCAGGACGGCCGCATAGAAGTCTACGCCAACCCGACCCTGCCGCCATCACCCGTGGTTCAGCAATTCGCCCTCGGCCAGAAAATCCGGCTGATCGGCCTGACCGAAGAGCAGCTGGCCTCGGACACCGTGGCCGGGCTGGTCGATCGCCTGGGGGGCATGCGCGGCGTCATTCCCGCTGGTATCTATGGCGAGAACCTGATCAACGCCGAGGATGTGCAAACCATCGGCTCATTCGTCGGCCTGGGCACCCGTGCCGATATGGATGACGAAGCGGTCTACAAGATCGTCAAGGCCTTCTGGGAAGGCGCCGAGGCCCAACGCGACAGCACCCCTTGGCTGCGCAATGTCACCCTCGAAGGGGCCTTTACCCAACTCAACATGCCCCTTCATCCCGGCGCGATCCGGTATTACGAAGAGGTTGGCCTGACCATCCCGGATAGCCTGAAAGCTGCACAATAATCCCACCACACACAGCCCAGGCATGTTTAGGGCCCAACGAAGACACCAAGGAGGAGAAACGATGAAACGACTGACAAAGGCACTGGGGCTTGCCCTGGGCATGGGGCTGGCGGCGACAGGTGCCAGCCAGGCCAAGGACTTCTACACCATGGCCACGCTCGGACCGGGGTCCTCGCCCTATCTGGTGATGTCGACCCTGGCACAGATGGTCGAGAAGAAGACCCAAGGTGACATCCAGATCCAGATCAACGCCACCGGTGCAGCCACCCAGCACGCCATTGGCGCGGCCATGGGGCAACTGGATTTCTACATGTGGTCAGCCAGCGTCCATGACATGATGGCCCAGGGCGGCGGCATGTATTCGCAAATCCCGCAAGCCCCCGATCTGGCCAAAAAGCTGCGGGCCGTTCTGGCCTTCCCGCTGGGCCTGTACCACATGGTCGTCTATGAGGATTCCGGCATCAACAGCCTGGAAGATCTGGCCGGCAAGCGCGTCTTCCTCGGCCCCCCGGGCGGTGGTGCCACGATCATCATGCAGCGCGTCGTTGAAGGCGCGACCGGGCTGAAAGCAGGTCAAGACTATGAGCAGATCCAGCTGGGCTGGGATGCCGCGTCCCAAGCCTTTCAGGACGGCCGGATTGATGTCTATGTGAACGCGACCAACGCGCCTTCGCCGGTCATCCAGCAAATGGCACTGAGCCGGAAAATCAAGCTTCTCAGCCTGACGGAAGAACAGCGCGCCAAAGAAGCCGTTCAAGCCATTCTCAACCGTCCGGGCGGTGTTCTCGGCACAATTCCCGCCGGCACCTATGGCGACAACCAGGCCAATATCGATGACGTAACCACCCTGGGTTCGATCGTCGGTGTTGCGGCCGGCGAAACCGTGGATGCCGAGGGCGTCTACCGGATCACCAAGGCCTTCTGGGAAAGCGTTGAGGAAAACGCCAACACAACCCCCTGGCTGCGCAGCGTGAAGCTGGAGAACGCGCTTGAGGACCTGAACCTGCCGCTGCACCCCGGTGCACTGCGCTACTACGAAGAAATCGGGATGACCATTCCCGACGAACTTCGCCCACCTGAATAACGGGCGACCTGGCCCCGGCGCACCTCCCGCGCCGGGGTCTTTTACAACCTACAGAGTGACCGATGGCCAAGACCAAAAACATCCTTTTCATCATGTATGACCAACTCAGGCGGGACTATCTCAGCTGCTATGGCCATCCCCACCTGAAAACCCCGCACATGGATCGCCTGGCGGCCATGGGGGTGCGCTTCGACCGCTGCTATATCCAGTCGCCGATCTGCGGATCCTCGCGCATGTCTACCTATACCGGGCGCTACGTGCATTCCCACGGTGCCAGTTGGAACGGCGTCCCCCTGAAGGTCGGCGAGACGACCATGGGTGATCACCTGCGCAAGGCCGGCATGGATGCCTGGTTGATCGGCAAAACCCATATGCGCGCCGATGCCGAGGGCATGGCCCGGCTGGGCCTGGAACCCGACAGCCTGATCGGTGCCCGCGTCTCGGAATGCGGCTTTGACGTTTTCGAACGCGACGATGGCATGCGGCCGGACGGGCCCGATGGGCTGTATGATGACACCGGCGCGAAACGCTACAGCGACTATCTGCGCGACAAGGGCTATGACAGTGAAAACCCCTGGCATGATTTCGCCAATTCGGGCGTGGATGCCGACGGGAACGTGCTGTCGGGCTGGTTCCTCAAGAACAGTGTCGAAGCGGCGAATATCCGCGATGAGGACAGCGAAACCCCCTATCTGACGCGCCGCGGGATCGAGTTCATCGAACAGGCCAAAGCACCCTGGATGTGCCACCTGTCCTATATCAAGCCCCACTGGCCCTATGTCGTGCCGGAACCCTATCACAGCATGTTCAGCACCGCCGATGTGCGCCCGGCCATCCGCAACAAGGCCGAACTGGACACGACGCATCCCGTGCTGAAGGCCTTCATGGACACCCCCATCAGCCGCACCTTTTCCACCGACAAGACCCGCGATGCGGTGATCCCGGCATATATGGGGCTGGTCAAGCAATGCGACGACCAGCTGGGCCTGCTGCTGGACTGGCTGGAGAAAACCGGCCAGCTGAAACACACGATGATCGTGCTGACCTCGGATCACGGGGATTTCCTGGGCGATCACTGGATGGGGGAAAAATCCTTCTTCTACGACAGCTCGACCCGGGTGCCGATGATCATCTACGATCCCTCGGAACTGGCCGATGCCACCCGCGGCACCGTCTGCGACGCACTGGTCGAACAGATCGACCTGGCCCCGACCTTTGTGGAAATCGCCGGCGGCAAGGTGGCCGGGCATATCCTGGAAGGGGAATCCCTGGTCCCGATCCTGCACGGAAAGACCGACACCACCCAGCGCGACTATGTGATCTGCGAATACGACTATGCCGCGACACCACTGGCCGAAAAGCTGGGCCTGGATGTGCGTGAGGCGGTCACCTTCATGGTCGCCGACAAGGACTGGAAGCTGATCCACTGCGAAGGCGGTTTCCGGCCGATCCTGTTCGACCTGAAGAACGATCCCGACGAACTGGTCGATCTGGGCGACAGCCCCGATCATCAGGATGCCGTGGCGCGGATGTATGACAAGTTGTTCCGCTGGACCCGCCGGGCCGCGCAACGCACCACCCGCAGTGAGGAACAGATCATCGAAATGCGCACCAAATCCCGCCGTCGGGGTGTCGTTCTGGGGATCTATGACGAGAACGACGTGCCGCTGGAGTTGACGGTGCGTTACCGCGACCGCAAGGCCGCCATCCACAAGGTCGACCCCACGGGCAAAGCCTGAGGGATCCCTGTCCCCGCGTCCTGGCCCTGCCGGGGCGCGGAAACCGCCATGGACTTTCCGGTCGCAAAGGGGCATCCCAGTGCGAAACTGCGACACGGCAGGGAAGGAGCGGCGCATGGCAAATCATCTTCACCGGGGCGATCTGCCCGACGATCTGGACATGGGGCCCATCGTCGCGATCGATTGCGAAACCATGGGACTGGATCCCCATCGTGACCGGCTGTGCCTGGTGCAGATGTCCGGAGGCGACGGTGAGGCCCACATGGTTCAGATCGCCAAGGGCCAGACAGAGGCCCCCAACCTGACCCGGATGCTGGGCGATCCATCGGTCCTCAAGCTGTTTCATTTCGGTCGGTTCGACATTGCCGCCATGTATCATGCCTTTGGCGTGCTGGCCGCTCCGGTCTATTGCACCAAGTTCGCCAGCCGCCTGACCCGGACCTATACGGACCGCCATGGGCTGCGGAACCTGGTGTCCGAGTTGCTGGCCGTCGATATTTCCAAGCAGCAGCAAAGCAGTGACTGGGGCGCCGACACCCTGACTGACGCGCAACTGGACTATGCGGCCTCGGATGTGCTGCACCTGCATCGCCTGCGCGAAAAGCTGAACGACCGGCTGGCCCGCGAAGACCGGACCCAGATCGCCCAAGCCTGTTTCGACTTTCTGCCCACCCGCGCCGTGCTTGACCTGCAAGGATGGCCCGAAACGGATATCTTCGCGCACTCATGACCGATCTTTCCGAAAACCCCGTCCTGCACACCGCGCGCCGCGTCATCCAGACCGAGGCCGGGGCCCTGTCCCTGCTGGCCGAATCCGTGGACGGCCAGCTGATCGCCGCAGTTGACCTGATCCTGGCGGCGCAAGGCCGGGTGATCGTATCCGGCATGGGAAAATCGGGCCATATCGCGCGCAAGATCGCCGCCACCCTGGCCTCGACCGGGACGCCCGCGCATTTCGTCCACCCCGCCGAGGCCAGCCATGGCGACCTGGGCATGCTGGCCAAGGGCGATGTGGTGCTGATGTTGTCCAATTCCGGTGAAACCCCGGAACTGGCCGACATGATCGCCCATACCCGGCGCTTCAGCATCCCGCTGATCGGTGTCGCCAGCCGGCCCGACAGCACGCTGTTGCGCCAGTCGGATGTGGCCCTTGTCCTGCCCCCCGCGCCCGAGGCCTGCGGGTCCGGCATCGTGCCGACCACGTCAACCACCATGACCCTGGCCCTTGGCGATGCAATCGCCGTGGCGCTGATGGAACACCGTCGGTTCACGCCCCGGGATTTCCGCATGTTCCACCCTGGCGGCAAGCTGGGCGCGCAACTGTCCAAGGTCGCCGACCTGATGCATCGCGATCCCGAGATGCCCCTGGTTGCCGAAGACGACGCCATGACCGAAGTTCTGGTCATCATGAGCCAAAAGGGCTTTGGCGTGGTTGGTGTCACCGATCCCGACGGGCGGCTGATCGGGATCGTCACCGATGGCGATCTGCGCCGCAACATGGCCGATCTGCTGTCGCGTACCGCCGGGCAGGTCATGACCCGCGCCCCCCAGACCATCGCCCCCGACGCCCTGGCCGAAGAAGCCGTGGCGATCATGGAGGCCCGCAAGATCACCTGCCTGTTCGCCGTCCCCCAGGATGGCAGTGGCAAACCGGCCGGGATCCTGAACATCCATGACTGCCTGCGCGCCGGGGTCGTCTAGGCTTGGGCCGCTTCGACAACGCCTATTCGCGCGCCGTGGCCACGGCCAAGCTGGTGCTGCCACTGGTCGCACTTGGCGTCATCTCAACCCTGTTTCTGTTTTCGCGCCCCGCCCAGCAGAGCAGCGAAATGCCCTTTCCCGATCTCACCGTCCTTGACCTGGCCCGCGAACAACGGTTGGGCACGCCGATCTTTTCCGGCGTCACACCAGCCGGCACCCAGATCACCTTGCTGGCCGAAAGCGTGCGCCCCGATGCCCAGGCCGAGGATCTGGTCCATGCCAGCGCCCTGAACGCCCAGCTTCTGACCCCGGATGGGCTGAGCTACAGGATCAATGCCGAGACTGGTGAAATCGACCGCACCCGCCTGATCACCACCTTCCGCGACAATGTGACCATCGACACCTCGGACGGCTATCACCTGAACACCCAGGTCCTGGCCGTGACCAGCGATCTGTCCCGGGTGGAAAGCCTGGCCGATGTCCGCGTGACCGGCCCCCTGGGCACACTGCGCGCACACCGCATGCGGCTGACCCGCAATCCGGAAACCGGGGCCGAGGCACGCTTGGTCTTCACCGGCGGCGTCCAGCTGCTATACACACCACGATCCTGACCACGCGGGGGGAACCGGGCATGATCCGACGCATCGTTTCGCATATTGCCGCCGGGGCCGCCGTCGCGCTGTTTGCCGCCAGCGCAACCCTGGCCCAGACCGGCATTCAAACCGGCGGGCTGCGGGCCGACCCCAACGCCCCCGTCGCGGTCGAGGCCGATGACCTGGCCCTTGACCAGACCGCCGGCACCGCCGTGTTCCGGGGCAACGTCTCGGTCATACAAGGGGAAATGACACTGACCGCCCCCGAGATCACCGTGCATTACCTGCACAACCCCGATGGGTCGCTGTCCGGCGATATCGACCGGATCACCGCCAGCGGAGGGGTGATGATTGTCACCCCCACCGAAGCCGCCGAGGCCCGCGATGCAATCTATACCCCCGCCAGCAGTGAAATGGTGATGACCGGCGATGTCGTCCTGACCCAGGGCGGGAACACGCTGGCCGGTGAACGGCTGACCGTGGATCTGGAAACCGGAACCGGGCGGGTCGAGGGACGGGTCCGCACGATCCTGCAACCGGGAAACCAGCCCCAGTGACCGACACCCAGACCCAAATGCCGGGCACCCCGGCGCAAACCGGGCTGCGGATCGAGGGCCTGCGCAAAAGCTATCGCCGCAGGCCAGTGATCACCGATGTCTCCCTCAGCCTGCAACGCGGCGAGGTGGTGGCCCTGCTCGGACCGAACGGATCCGGCAAGACCACCTGCTTTTACGCCATTGCCGGGCTGGTCGCCGCCGATGGCGGGCGCGTGTCCATCGACGGGCGCGATGTGACGCAACTGCCCATGTACCGGCGCGCACGGCTGGGCATCGGCTATCTGCCGCAGGAAGTCAGCATTTTCCGGGGCCTCAATGTCGAGGATAACATCCTGGCAATCCTGGAAATCTCGGTCTCCGACCCGACCACACGCCGGGAACGGCTGGAAGAATTGCTGGCCGAGTTCTCCATCGGTCACCTGCGCCGGGCCCGGGCCCTTTCGTTGTCCGGCGGCGAGCGTCGGCGCGTCGAGATCGCCCGCTGCCTGGCTGCGGATCCGCGCTATGTCCTGATGGACGAACCCTTCGCCGGCGTCGATCCGATTGCCGTCGGCGATATCCGCCACCTGGTTGCCGATCTGAAGACCCGCGGAATCGGCGTCCTGATCACCGATCACAATGTGCGCGAAACGCTGGAAATCGTCGATCGCGCCTATATCCTGCATGATGGGAAAGTCCTGATGAACGGCACCACCGATGAAGTCATCCAGAACGAAAACGTGCGCCGCGTCTATCTGGGCAAGGATTTCCGCATCCGTTGAAACGTCCGCGAAAAAGGCACCGGTCCCGCACACCCGGGGCCCGTGTGTTTCGGTTGACATAAGAGGCGGTTATGACGCTCAATAGACATCCCATGCGCCGGTTTCAGAGTCCCCGATGCCACTGCCCGATCACGGCCCCGATCACCGGGTCCTGTCGATCCAACCTGTTGGCCCATGCATCCCTGCCGGGACCTGGCCCGATCCTGCCGCAGCGCGCCCGGCAGACACCCAACGCTATCCTTAACACCCAAATCTCAATCAGGAGGTGAGATGCTCTACCAGATCAGCGGAAAACAGATCGACATCGGCGATGCCCTGCGGACCTATGTCGAGGATCAGCTTGGCGCTGTCATCGGCAAATACGCCGAACGGCCCACCGACGCGCATGTCATCTTTTCCAAGCGCGGACAGGAATTCCAGTGTGAAACCATCGTGCACCTGTCCACCGGCCTGACCGCCCAGGCCCGCGCCCGGGCCTTCGACATCTATCCCGCCTTCGATCAGTGCTGCGAGAAGATGGAGAAACAATTGCGTCGCTACAAGCGCCGCCTGAAAGACCACCATCGCGACAGATCGCAGCCGGTTGAAGCTTTTGGCGCTTCGCAGTATGTGATCGCGTCGAATGAAACGGTCGATGATGAACCCGACTCTCTGCAGCCGGTCATCATTGCTGAAATGGAAACAAAAATTCCGCATATCTCCGTCGGTGAGGCGGTGATGCAGATGGAACTGGCGGGGGCACCGATCCTGGTGTTCCATAACGAAGGCACGGATGGGGTGAACGTCGTCTACCGGCGTGAGGACGGCAACATCGGGTGGATCGACCCGAAAAACGCAGGCTGATACCCCGGCCAGCGCCAGAAAGGAAAGCCGAAGACATGGATCTTGGAGCAGTGCTGAAACCCGAAGCCATCAAGGTTCTCGGGAGCCTGACCAGCAAGAAACGGCTGTTGCAGGAACTCAGTGAAATTGCCGCATCGGCCTATGGCATGGATGCGGGCAAGGCGCTGGATGCGCTTCAGGACCGTGAAAGCATCGGCCCGACCGGAGTCGGCGACGGGGTGGCCCTGCCCCACGCGAAATTCGATCTTGAAGGGGGCGTCGTCGGTGTATTCGTCCGCCTCGACAAGCCTTTGGATTTCGACAGCGTGGACCGCCAGCCCGTCGATCTGATCTTTGCGCTGTTCGCCCCGGAACAGTGCGGGGTCAGTCATCTCAAGGCGCTGGCCGTGGTGGCCCGCGCCATGCGCAATCCGTCAACCCGCGCCAAGCTGCGCGCCAATGACGATCCGGCCACCTTGCACGCGATTCTGTCTGACGCGGAACAGAACCAGGCGGCCTGAACCGCAACTTCGACCAGACCCAAACGGAAACCGGTGCCTCAAAGCGCCGGTTTTCTTTTGATCACGACCGAAGCAAGTACCCAAGGTGTCTTATTAACGCCACATCTT
>JBKDZR010000086.1:0-3976 GCA_047971485.1 Qingshengfaniella sp.
CCGGGGGCTGGCGCACCCAACATATGAACGGCGCGATTTATGGCAGCCGTGGTAGCGCGACCTGAGGACTTTGCACTGTCTTCAGCCAGAGCGCCAGACCGGTGGGCCGGCGCTGGCGCGGTGCCCGTTCCGGGCTTGTCCCGCGCCGAGGGGATAAACGACAGCTTTGTCCGCAAAACGGACTTTGGAACAGGCCATCCCTTCCACCCATCGGCCGATGGGTCAGCCCGTGGCCAACAGTGCAGCCAGCCCCTCGCGATAGCTCGGATAGATCAGGCGCACCCCCAGTTCCGTCTTGATCCGGTCATTCCGCACCCGCTTGGATTCCGCATAGAAGCTGCGCGCCATGGGGGTCATGTCGGCGCTGTCAAACGGCACCTCGGGCGGGACCGGCAGGCCCAGAAGCTGCGCGGCATGGGCCAGCACGTCCTCGGGAGGGGCGGGGTCGTCGTCGCACAGGTTGTAGACCGCCCCGGGCCTGGGATGCGCGATCGAGGCCGCCAGAACCTGGGCGATATCGGCCACATGGATGCGGCTGAACACCTGCCCAGGCTTGACGATGCGGCGTGCGGTGCCGGCGCGAACCTTTTCAAACGGGCCACGCCCGGGGCCGTAGATCCCTGCCAGTCGAAAGATATGCAGGGGTAGGTCCATCTCTTGCCAAGCGGTTTCCGCCGCGACCCGCGCTTGGCCGCGTCGTGTGCCGGGGGTCAGGGGGGTGTCCTCATCCACCCAGCCGCCGGCGTGATCGCCGTAAACCCCGGTGGTCGACAGATAACCGACCCAGTGCAGATGCGGCGCGGCGCGGGCTATGGTGTCGCGTGCGGTGGCCAGGAACGGGTCGCCATCCGGTCCCGGCGCGGCGCAGATCAGCAGATGGGTGGCGCGGCGCAGGGCCTTGTCCAGATCGTCCCCGGGCCAGATCAGCGGTGTCACCCCGGTCTTGCGGATGGGGGCGGCACGATCCGGGTTGCGGGTGGTGCCGGTAACCTGCCACCCTTGATCCAGCAGCAGGCGGGTCAGGGCGGCAGCGGAATAACCATGACCCAGCGACAGAAGGTGCGGCATCGTTCAGACCCTGTGATAGGGCGTGCCGGCCAGGATGGCCGCCGCCCGGTAAAGTTGCTCGGCCAGCATCACCCGCACCAGCATATGCGGCCAGACCATCCGCCCAAAGCTGATCGACAGATCGCAGCCCCCGCGCAGCGCCGGGTCCAGGCCATCTGCGCCCCCGATGACAAAGGCGACCCCCGGCCGTCCATCATCGCGCCAGCGGGCCAGATGGTCGGCGAATTGGGGCGAATCGGGGGTCTGGCCGCGCTCATCCAAGGCCACGCGCACAAACCCCTGGGGACAGGCACGGTCCAGCAATTGTGCCTCGGCCGCCATGCCGCCGCCCTTGCGGTCCTCAACCTCGATCAGATCGGCCGGCCCCAGCCCAAGCGGGCGCCCGGTGCGGCCGAAACGCGTCAGGTAATCGTCGATCAGGGTTTTCTCGGGGCCGCCGCGCAAGCGACCGACGGCGCAGATCGCGACCTTCATGGTCTGTCCTCCACGCCGTCCGGCGTCTCAGGGCGGGGGGGGCGGCCGGATCAGCCCTGCCCCGTGGCCTGTGGCTGCCACAGCTTTTCGATCTGGTAGAACTCGCGCACTTCGGGGCGGAACAGGTGAACGATCACGTCGCCCGCATCGATCAGCACCCAATCGCCCTGTTCCTTGCCCTCGACCTTGCAGATCAGACCGAACTGCTGCTTGAGCGCATCAGTCAGGTTTTCGGCCATGGCCGAGACCTGACGGGTCGAACGGCCCGAGGCGATCACCATGAAATCAGCCATCTCGGACCGGCCACGCAGGTCGATGGTGACCAGATCCTCGGCTTTGGTGTCTGAAAGGGACGAGATGACGGTATCGCGCAGCGTTACACCGCTGGATCCGGCCGCCGTCATTGGGGCGCCTTGCGCGGCCGAAACATCGTCCGCAGGATTGATGTAGGACAGAACCCGGTCCTCCTGAGTGAAACGCCGCTCATACCCGGCGCGGGGTGATCATAGTGTAGCATCGGACGGGAGGAATCTCAATGAAGGGGAGGGTGGGTGCAAAACGGGACGACAGGGGCGTATTATGGCCGGGACTGGCCCACCCGTCAGGTGCAGAACGGGACGCGGTCCTTGATCGTGGCCAGCGGTTCATCGGGCATGACGGTATAGATGGTCCGCCCGGTTGCCGCGTTCTGGACCATCAGGGGCGATGTGCCCGAGACCAGTTCGACCCCGGCCTCATCGCAGACGGCGCTGTCGGCGGCCAGCCGGACCTGGGCATAGCCGGCCAGCAGTTGGGCCCGGATCTTGACCTGCATTTCGGTAAAGCGGCGCTGATCGGCCCGTGACAGGCTGTAAGTGGCGATGGTGCGCCGGTTTTCCGCATCATAGGTTTCCCCGGTCGGGGTCAGTTCAAAGCTTTCCGAGGATGCGATATCGGGATTGTCATCACTGATTTCGATCAGCAACAAGGCCTCGCCCCCACTGCCCAGCCCGCGTGGCAGAATGTCGACCACGCGCAGATCCGCAGGGGCGGTCTGGACAAGTTGCGACACATCAACCTCGGATGTGCTGGTGCCTGGCGCGACGCAGCCGGCCAGAAGCAGGGAACAGGGCAGGGCTGCGGCCCGGAGAACACGGAACACTTTCATGGTCACTCTGTGGCAAACTGTGTGCGTGAAATAAACCGCAATCTGTCTGTTTCCCTCTCTTCGCGGCAAAAGGTTGCAGAATCATCCCGTGTTGTGGGGAATGGTGCGGTACGGCGTGGCTTGATCGGCGCCGGGCAAAAGGCTAGATGCAGGGGATGATGGCACTCTTCGATATCGGCGACCGGGCCCGCCTGCCCTGGCGGTTCTTCGGTCAGACCCGTACGGCAACGGCCCGCCTATAGGCCCGCGTCCCGGAAGAGGTTCCGGGTGCGAAGACATTGCCGTTTACCCATAGCGAAAGAGTTCCGATGACTGCCCCCAAGACGTTGTATGACAAGATCTGGGATGCCCATCTGGTCCATGAGGCCGAAGATGGCACCTGCCTGCTGTATATCGACCGCCATCTGGTCCATGAGGTGACCAGCCCCCAGGCTTTTGAAGGCCTGCGCATGACTGGTCGTTCGGTGCGCGCGCCGGAGAAAACCATCGCCGTGCCCGATCACAACGTGCCCACCACGCTGGACCGGGAAAAGGGCATCGACAATGAGGAAAGCCGCATTCAGGTCGAGGCGCTGGACAAGAACGCCCGCGAATTCGGGCTGAACTACTATCCGGTGAACGATATCCGTCAGGGCATTGTGCATATCGTCGGGCCGGAAAACGGCTGGACCCTGCCGGGCATGACCGTGGTGTGCGGTGACAGCCCTACCGCAACCCATGGCGCCTTTGGGTCGCTGGCCCATGGGATCGGCACCTCCGAGGTGGAACATGTGCTGGCCACCCAGACGCTGATCCAGAAGAAATCCAAGAACATGAAGGTCGAGATCACCGGCACCCCGGGGCCGGGGGTGACGGCCAAGGATATCGTCCTGACGATCATCGCCGCAACGGGTACGGCCGGGGGCACCGGCTATGTCATCGAATATTGCGGGGATGCGATCCGTGGCCTGTCCATGGAAGGCCGGATGACCATCTGCAACATGGCCATCGAGGGCGGTGCCCGTGCCGGTCTGATTGCCCCGGATGAAACCACCTTTGCCTATGTGAAAGGCCGTGAACATGCGCCCAAGGGGGCGGACTGGGACAAGGCCCTGGCCTGGTGGAAGACGCTCTATTCCGATGCCGACGCCAAGTGGGACAAGGTGCTGACCATCCGCGCCGAGGACATCGCCCCCACCGTGACCTGGGGCACCTCGCCCGAGGATGCGCTGCCGATCACCGCCACGGTGCCCGCGCCTGAGGACTTCACCGGTGGCAAGGTCGATGCCGCGCGCCGCTCGCTGGACT
>JBKDZR010000087.1:0-1599 GCA_047971485.1 Qingshengfaniella sp.
ATAACCTTGATGTCGATGAACTGATCGTCGCCGAGGCCTTTGTTGGCAAGAACCTGATCATGAAGCGCGGTCGTCCCCGTGCCCGTGGTCGCTATGGTCGGATCATCAAGCCGTTCTCGGAACTCACCATCAAGGTGCGCCAGGTTGAGGAGCAAGCCTAATGGGACACAAGGTAAATCCGGTCGGCATGCGCCTTCAGATCAACCGTACCTGGGACAGCCGCTGGTATGCGGACACCAAGGATTACGGTGATCTGCTGCTCGAAGATCTGCGCATCCGTGAGTTCATCAAGAAAGACTGCAAGCAAGCCGGTGTCAGCCGTGTGATCATCGAACGCCCGCACAAGAAGTGCCGGGTCACGATCCACACCGCTCGTCCGGGCGTCATCATCGGCAAGAAAGGCGCGGATATCGAAGTCCTGCGTCAGAAGCTGGCCAAGATGACCGACAGCGAACTGCACCTGAACATTGTCGAGGTCCGCAAGCCGGAACTGGACAGCCAGCTGGTGGCCGAATCCATCGCCCAGCAGCTGGAGCGTCGGGTCTCGTTCCGTCGTGCGATGAAGCGCTCGGTTCAGAACGCCATGCGCATGGGCGCCCTGGGGATCCGGGTTAACGTCGCCGGCCGTCTTGGTGGTGCGGAAATCGCGCGGACCGAATGGTACCGTGAAGGCCGTGTGCCGCTGCACACCCTGCGCGCCGATATCGACTATGCCCAGGCCGAGGCATCCACGCCTTACGGCATCATCGGGATCAAGGTCTGGATCTTCAAAGGTGAGATCATGGATCACGATCCCTCGGCTCGCGACCGCAAGGCGCAGGAGCTGCAGGATGGCCCGACCCCTCGGGGCGCCGGCGGCCGTCGCGGCGACCGGTAAGGAGGAAACGAGATGCTGCAACCAAAGCGCACGAAATTCCGCAAACAGCACAAGGGCCGCATCCATGGCGAAGCCAAGGGGGGTTCGGATCTGGCCTTCGGTAACTATGGCCTGAAAGCGACCCAGCCTGAGCGTATCACAGCGCGGCAGATCGAGGCGGCTCGCCGCGCGATGACCCGCCACATGAAGCGCCAGGGCCGTGTCTGGATCCGGGTGTTCCCGGATGTGCCGGTGACCTCGAAGCCCACCGAAGTTCGGATGGGTAAGGGGAAAGGCTCAGTCGATTACTGGGCGGCGCGGGTGAAACCAGGCCGGATCATGTTCGAACTGGATGGCGTCAGCGAACCCATCGCCCGCGAGGCCCTGCGCCTGGCTGCGATGAAGCTGCCGATCAAGACCAGGGTCGTGGTCCGCGAGGACTGGTAAGACCGGATAAGCGATATGCGGGGCGGGGCCATGGGTCCCGCCCTTTGCGTGCCGGGGTGGATGCCCTGTCCCGTGTATTTGGCCAAATGGGCTTGTGCCCCGGGCGTTTCCCGCGTAAAGGGGCCGCTCATTCACGATCTCCATCGGAACTTGGGTGACCCGGCGATTCGTCGCACAAGGGGCCTGCCGATGATGTTGAAGAAGGAAGTCATGGCGATGGACGCCAAGGAACTGCGCGAAAAGACCCCGGACCAGCTGCGCGATGAGCTGGCCAACCTGAAGAAAGAAGCGTTCAA
>JBKDZR010000088.1:0-3770 GCA_047971485.1 Qingshengfaniella sp.
GCGACGCGGCATCGGACGTATTGCTCAGTGTCCGGTCAGGGCCGTAGTGCTACTTCGCCCGTCGCATGAGGCCGTCTCGGATGGTCTTGATTTCATCTTCAAGGTGCTGGCCCCTGTAGACGAAGGAGGTTTCGTGCCGGGCGTACTGCCCTTTTCGATCCGCACTCAGCCAATTAAACGACCCGGCGCAGAGAAGTGCATTGTCGACGGTCACGATCTTGCTGTGCAGCTTCGGGATCTTGTGAACCACGACACCAACCGCCAGCAGGCTGTGCTCTACGGTTTCCATCTGATTCAGCCTACCTGACGCCGTGCCGGTGTTCAGCAGTGGATCTGCAAAGACTTCAACCTCTGCCCCGCGCTGGCGCGCTGTTTTCATGGCGTCCAGCAGGCCGGTGCGCTCGATCGTTCCGTCGACAACCCAAGGGCTGACGATCATGTATTTTCGCCCTTCCCCCTTTAGGGCATTCAGCAGGAAGGCATCGTGCTCGGCCGCGTGCTGAAGCATCTCGATCCGGGCGTCACCGTGAGTCAGGTCTTCGCGCGGCTCCATGGCGAATTCCAGCGACTTACCTTTGGCCGCAAGGAATTCGGACAGCAAAGCGCGGGGAGAACCGCTGCGTGCGGTGGCGATAACGTCCATGTCGCCGAAGACAAGGCAGCTGTCCTCGGCTCGTGACACCGTCACGTTCAACATGCTGGGCGAGGCATCGATGAACCCGCCATCGGCGTGCTTTGAATAGACCGGCGAAAAGATCACCACGGGCCGTTCGGCCCCCTGTAGCGCATGTACGGTTCCGACTGTCATACCTTCGCGCCCGGAGACGGTGATACCACGCGCGGTGCAGGCGTCTCGGATGGCGCGCACTTGCTGGCCAAAGGGGGTGACGACCCCGACAATCTGCTCCAATGGGCGACCGTAGCAGTCTTCCAGCAATGTGCGGCTATCCTCCAGCCAGGCGGCTATGGTGCGGGCCTCGACAGGGTTGGCCCGGCTTCCACCGCTGTTGAACGCACGGCCTTCGACATGCAGGTAACCAAGTGCAGGAAGCGGTGCATCCTGTGCCGCAGGGCCGCGCATCGGGCGCAATTTACCCGTGTAACACAAAGCATTGCTAAACCCGATGATGTCGTCATAGCAGCGGCGGTGTTCAAACAGATAGAGCCCGCGGTCAAGATCGGGCCAAGGCGCGATTTTGCAGGCATGCTGTGCGAGGCGCATGGCGCTGCCGCTTGTTGATCGGATACCGCTGGCAGCCAGTTTATCCGGCACCTCTTCTTCGCCAATCAATCCGCTGTCCTTGAGGTTGCTGATATCGACGGGGCCGGGCACGGCAGAAATCGGCTCAATCTGCTGTGTGTCGCCGATCACCAGTGCGCGTTTGGCCAACGCGAAAGAGGCGCCCGCAACCTCGGGCAGGACCTGCCCCGCCTCATCAACGATCAGCAGATCGATGAAGTTGTACAGGCTGTCACGCGCGAACTTGCCGCCCTGATAGCGGCTGCAGGACAGCTTCCCCGGCAGGCTGGCAAAGGTGGCCACGGCGCAAGGCGTCAACATCATGCGGCGCTGCCAGCGTGGCTCGACGGCTTTTCGTCCCGTCTTTTCATGCGATGCGGTGATGGCGCCGAGATCGGCCTCCATCGCCATCAGCCACCGCCCCTCCCAGTAGTGGGTCGCGAGGAGGAACAGATCGAAACGGGTGCTGATGTCAGCTTGGTGTTCCAGCGCATCAAGGTCGTCCTTGCCCCCGAACGCCTCGGCCGCTTTGCGCCAGGCCAGTTCGCTGGCCGATACCTGCTGCCTGATATCCACGGCTCGGGCGAGACGCTGCTCGGCAGAGGCAAGTGCCTGCTGCCCCTGCTTCAGAGTATCTGCAACCCGCGTTTCGATATCCTCGATGCGGGTCATAGCCGCCAACCCGTCCAGCCGATCCCCGATGGCCAGCCGCGCCCTGAGCGCGCGCTTGCGCATGACCGAGGACAGGAAGCCAAACACCCCAGTGAGCCAGGATTCGGAGGCAAGGTAGTGATCCAGTGCCGCGCGGGCGCCATCAAGGCGATCCACGGCATTCTGACCGGCCCGGACCGCTTCCGCCCGCTGTGCCTGCTCTGCGCCTGGATCTTTGCCAAGCTCTGACAACAAGGTGGCGGCGCATGTTTTGCGATGGTCAAATGCCGTGTCGATCTGTCGGAGCTTCCCGGCCTCTTCGATCATTCGATCCCGAAGCTTTGCGACAAACCCGGCAATATCGGTGTCCCGGGCATTCGGGAATGCCTTTGCTGCTGCGTCAAGCCAAGCGGTCCGTGCGCGCTCGACATAGGCGACGGATTCGCATTCCGCCTGGAACGCTTCAGTCTGGTAGCGCTGCGCATCCTCCATGCGCCGGGAATGCGAGGGCAGGAACATCCCGAAGCTTTTGATGTCGGGCAACCAACGTCCGGCAAACACGCCCTCTCCTGCATCGAAATCCTTGCCGAAGGCGTCGATGATGTTGGTAACCGCCTGGTTGTTTGATGAGGCAGCCACGATCACGGGCGGATCACCCCCGCCGAGCGCGGCCTTGACCCAAAGCCCCGCCACCGCCGAGAGCAGCATGGTCGTCTTGCCGGTCCCGGGCGGGCCGTTCACCGCGATCACCTCACCGGTTTGCGCTGCATCGAGCCACGCCAGGACCTGTCGTTGATGTTCGGCCAGCGGGAAATGCGGGTTCGAATGTCCAAGGCGCCGGGCGAATTTCTTTTCAATGCCGTGATCCGACACCGCCCCCGCCGTGCGGGGCATGGCAATCTGGCGCAGAAGCGGCGCGTCCGGCGTATTGGCGAGCAGGCTGTCGTATAGGTCCAGCATCCCGCGCACCGTTGCATCGGCCCCTTCTGACGCTTCGATGAAACCGCTTCCGATCGGCAGATATTCCGTCTCGGCAGAGGGCCAGCCCGGCGCAAGGGCGTCGACCATCTGACGGCAGTGCTGTCGATAATCCTGCCAGCCATCTGTAGTCGTCATCTTTGGCATGGGTGTCGTTGTCAGGAAAGCGTCAAGCGCCTCCACAGAACCCAAAGCAAATGCGCCGCGCGGCAAGGGCGTCAGCAGATCACGCGCTATGGCGTTGCGCGTCGGCGTGATACGACCTGCCCGGTCGACGAAGCCCTCGGTGACCACGGGGGCAACGATCTCTGGCATCCCGTCGGCGATCGACGCGGCATGCGACCCTTTACGGGCAGTCACCAGCGGCCAGAAACGGACGGAAACAGTGCCGGCCCCATCCTTGCCCCGGAACAGCGCCTGGACCAACGATTTTGGCAAGCAGCCCGTCTTGAGGGACTCATTCGGGAGCGCCATAAACCGCTTTCGATCCGCATCCCGGAACGTACCGTCGCCAAGCGCACCATCTGCAAGCGAAGTCCGCCAATATTGCAGGACGTTGGACAATGTTGCGGCCATGAATAGTTTACCTTTGGCCTGCTGTGGATCGGAAACAGTGCAAGCTCTATCGTTTGCCCCTAAATTTCCTGATTAGTGGCGTTTTGAAGATGGAAGCGCAAGTGCCGACCTTCGGGCGTGCTGCCCGTCGCCCCGCGTTTCCCTCTGCAACCCGGAATGCGGCAGATTAGAGTATCACCATTTGGACTACTCGTCGTAACGATGCGAAAGTTCGGTTCCGGGAAGCTGCACCGCAGCATTTGCTCCGATAGCCGATGTCGGCTTCGGGCCGCTCACGTCAGATCGACGCTTTTAACGCGACGTCCGGTCGCCCGTCACCGCCGTT
>JBKDZR010000089.1:0-13081 GCA_047971485.1 Qingshengfaniella sp.
CAACCGCGCCACGCTGCATCGCGGCCGGGCCTTCGATCTGGACGAGCCGCGCGAGCTGCGCCGCACGACGACGCTGGACGACAAGGCACCGGAACTGGATCTGGCCAGCTGAGAGGCATTGCGCGTTCTGGTGGTTGAACGGTTTGACCGCTTGAAGGCCAGAGACGGGCGGCTGCTTCGGGCGCCGCAAGAAGATCTCGCGCAGGCATTTTCTGCAAAACGCCAAGGCGGCGGGTGTGGAGGAAGGAAAGGTCCGAGAGGTTTTCGCCGCTTTGGCGAAGGGCGCTGACGCCGCGCTGGAGTGGGGGTCAGCGCCATGCTGCGGGGCTTCCCTGCCGAGATCGTTGATCCCATTGCTGAGGCGATGCGGGCGAGGTAGCCAGTTCCTGGTCTTGTAGGTCGGGGGGGGCGGTCCGTGCATGAATCCCAGCTACATGCTGGGTTCACGAGATGAATCCCTTACGGGTTTTGTGCAACAGAGCCCCCGTTAGCGGGCAAGACGGAATGTCGTCAGGGGATGTGCCGCACAGGGGACATCGCGGCTGGGATCATAGCAAGGGCTATCCCACAGAGGTGGGTGGTCTCTGTGCCCCAGACAGCGACGTTGGGGCACAGAGCGGGTGTTGCAAACGGTCGGTCCTGTGACCGTCGGTCTTATTCGTCTTCCAGCGCCTCGACCGCTTTTTGCAGATCGTCCTTGGAGATTTCTTTCTCCGTTACCTGGGCCAGTTCAACGATATAGTCGATCACCTTGTCTTCAAAGATAGGCGCCCGCAGTTGCTGTTGCATCTGCTGGTTTTGCTGGATGAACTCAAAGAACTGACGTTCCTGGCCGGGATACTGACGGGCCTGGTTCATCACCGCCTGGGTCATCTCGGCATCGGTGACCTCGATTTCGCGCTTGCGGCCCAGTTCGGCCAAAAGCAGACCCAGACGCACGCGGCGCTCACCCAGGCGGGTGTGCTCGTCGCTCGGCTCGACCTTGTCGTGATCATGGCCCGGATGCTCGGGATGATCCTCATGCCAAAGCTGATGGGCGATCTGGTTGGCCTCGGCCTCAACCAGCGAGGGCGGCAGTTCGAAGCTGACCGTCTCGTCCAGGATATCCAGCAGACGACGCTTCATCACCTGACGTGCAGCCCCGGCATATTCGGCCTCCAGGCGTTCGGTGATCTGGGTGCGCAGACCGGCCAGATCCTCGGCGCCAAAGCGCTTGGCCAGCTCATCATCCAGTTCGGCGGCTTTCGGGGCTTTCACCTCTTTGATGGTGCAGGCGAAGACAGCCTCTTTCCCGGCCAGGTTTTCCGCACCGTAATCGGCGGGGAAAGTCACGGTCACATCCTTGGAGGTGCCGGCGGTCACGCCGACCAGCTGATCCTCAAAACCGGGGATGAACGAGTTCGAGCCCAGCACCAGCGGGTAATCCTCGGCAGTGCCGCCGTCGAATTTCTCACCGTCGACCGAGCCGCTGAAATCCAGGGTGACCTGATCGCCATCTTCGGCCGCCGCGTCGCCCTTGTCATCAAAGCTCTGGGCCGATTTGGCCAGGCTTTCCAGGGCTTCGTCCACGGCGCTGTCCTCGGCCTTGACCACCAGCTTTTCCAGGCTGATCGCGGCGGCGTCGAAATCGGGGATTTCGGGCAGGGCTTCGTATTCCAGCGAGACCTCGACGTCGTCGCCTTCCTTCCAGTCCTGATTGGTCATCTTGACCTCAGGCTGCAGGGCAGGGCGCTCGCCGCTTTCCTCGAAATGCTTGCTCATGGCGCCGTCGATGCTTTCCTGCATCGCTTCGCCCAGCAGGCGCTGGCCGAACTGCTTTTTCAGCAGCGGCATCGGCACCTTGCCCTTGCGAAAACCCTTCATGGCGATCTCGGGCTGGGCCTCGGCCAACTTTTCGTTGACCTTTTCGTTCAGCTCCGCGGCGCTGACGATGATGCTGTAGCCGCGCTTCAGCCCTTCTTTCTTGGTCTCTGTGACCTGCATTTTTGTCCTCATTCGTCCGGTGCCACGCCGAAAAGCCCCGTGCGCGGGGTGTGGCGGTCTGATCTGCGGCCTTCTAGGGTCCAGGGGCGCACAACGCAAGGGCAATGGCGGCAAATAGCGCGTGTCCCGGCCAGGCTGCGCACAAGAAGGGCGCGGTGTCAAAGGGAGGCGGTTGACCCCAGGACCTGATCGGGCCGGACCACGACCTTGCCGGTGGATGTGCGTGTGCGCAGCAGCTCCAGCGCCTCTGCGGCGCGCGACAGGGGCAGGACGTGGCTGACATGGGGGTGCAGGCGCCCGGCGCCATACCAGTCCAGCAATGTCTCCAGGCTGGTGGTCAGCGCCCTTGGGTCGAGATCCAGATAACCGCCCCAATACAGGCCATGGACCGTGAGGTTCTTGACCAGCAGATAATTGGCCGGGATCTGAGGAACCTGACCACCGGCGAAGCCGATGATCAGCACACGCGCCCCCCGCCGGGTGGCCCGCAGCGCATCGGAAAAGACCGGCTCGCCCACAGCGTCATAGATCACATCCACCGGCCCCAGGGCGCGCAGGGCGGCGCGCAGATCAGGCCTGCCCGTATCCAGGGTTTCCGCCGCACCGGCCCGGGCCGCGCTGGCCAGCTTGTCAGCCCCCCGCGCGCAGGCGATGACCCGCGCCCCCATCCGGGCCGCGATTTCCACGGCGGTCAGCCCCACGCCGCCGGCGGCGCCCAGGACGACCACGGTTTCCCCGGCCGCCAGCCGGGCCCGGTGATTCAGCGCCAGATGCGAAGTGCCATAGGCAATCAGAAACCCGGCAGCCACGTCAAAGCCCATCTCATCAGGCAGCCGCACACAGCGCTCGGCGGGAAAGACGCCATACTCGGCCAGCCCGCCCCCACCGGAAAACAGCGCCACCCGGTCGCCCTTGGCCCATCCGTGCACCCCGGTCCCCAGCGCGGTGATCGTGCCGGACAGTTCCATGCCCAGCGTGTGGGGCAGGGTCGGTTTCTCCTGATATGTGCCCTTGATGGTCAGCAGATCGGCAAAGTTCAGCCCGCAGGCCGCGATCCGCAGCTGAACCTCGCCGGGCCCGGGATCGGGAATCGGCACCTCCCGCAGCACCGGGGGGGTGTTTGGCGACAATATCTGAAATGCCTGCATCATCCGCTCCTTTGCTTCGTATTGTTTCCGCAAGGCACGGAAATGACAACGAAAAACACCTGCGGCCGTAACTGGAACCCTATAAATATCTGCAATTCTAGGCTAGATTGGGGATCCACCGTGTTTCGGAAACAGGCAATTTTACCGCCGGCTTGGCCTGTTCAGCCGTCGCCGACCGGCAGATGACCATGATGGGCTTCGGTGTGTTATCGCGCGCCAGGCAAGAGAGGAGTTTTATGGGAGACAAGCATTCCGTCGATATCCATGTGGGAATGATGATCCGAAAACGGCGTCGTGTCCTTGGCATAAGTCAACAGGTGCTGGCGGAAAGTGTCGGCATCCGGTTTCAGCAGGTGCAGAAATATGAAACCGGCACCAACCGGGTCAGCGCCTCGCGTCTGTTTGACATGGCCAATGCACTGGCTGTGCCCGTGTCGTATTTTTTCGAGGGGATCGACGGGCCGGCGGCCAGTGCAGGATGTGCCGCGCCGGTGCCGGCGGATTTCCTGGCGGATGAATGTCTGCTTGACCTTGTCCGCGCCTATTATTCTATACCAAAGGCAAACCGCCGTCGCCTTTTTGACCTGGCCCGCGATCTGAGCGACGCGGCCTGATTCTGATCGGGCGCGGCCCGCAGACAGGATCCCTCGGTGCGCAACGACTTATCCCCTGATGTTATCCGGCAGACGGCCCATCGGCTGGCCGATGCCGCCCGGACCGAAACGCTGGCCTATTTCCGCCGTCCGGGTTTGGCGGCAGAGAACAAGGCCGCTGCGGGGTTCGATCCGGTCACCCTGGCGGATCGTGCGGCCGAAGCGGCGATGCGTCGGATCCTGCGCCGGGATCGTCCCGAGGATGCAATCCTTGGCGAGGAAGAGGGCCTGACCCCTGGCCGCTCCGGGCTGACCTGGGTGCTGGACCCGATCGACGGCACCCGCGCCTTTCTGTCCGGCGCGCCAACCTGGGGGGTCCTGATCGCGCTGCGCGATGCCAATGGGGTGATCTATGGGCTGATTGATCAGCCCTGGACCGGCGAACGCTTTGAGGGAGGCTGGGGCCAGGCCACACTGACCCGGAACGGGCAGAACACGCCGCTGGCCACGCGTGGGGCGTCCGGGCTGGATCAGGCCATTCTCTTTTCGACCTTCCCCGAGATTGGCACCCCGGCAGAACGCGCCGCCTTTGAACGGGTGGCGGCGCAGGTGCGGCTGACACGCTATGGGATGGATTGCTACGCCTACGCTTTGCTGGCCTTGGGCCAGATCGATCTGGTGATCGAGGCGGGGCTGAACGCTTATGATATCGCCGGTCCCATTGGGGTGATCGAGGCCGCCGGCGGTCTGGTGACCAACTGGCAGGGCGGGCCGGCCGCCGATGGTGGTCAGGTCTTGGCCGCGTCCAACCCTGCGATTCACGCGGCGGCACTGGCGCATTTGGCAGGCACATAAACTTCACACGGCAAGGATTTTCAATCGCCGGCCTATGGCTTAGGACCGTCGGCAAGAGAGTTGCCCGGTCCTGTCCCCCAGGGGCCACCCGCATGAGAGGACGCCGATGAACGACGCCACCCAGATCGAAGAACCAACGCAGGATGCCGGGCTGGACGATCAGATGACGGCCCGGATCATGACGGCGGTCGAGGCGGGGGACAGCCAGGCGCTGTCGGACTGCCTGGATCAGCTGCACCCGGCCGATATCGCCGACCTTCTGGAACAGATCAGCGAGGACGAACGCGAAAAGCTGCTGTCCCTGTGGACGGGTGATTCGGTCGGTGATGTGCTGTCAGAACTGAGCGAAGGCCTGCGTGAGGGCGTTCTGGACAGGCTGGCCCCGGAAACCCTGTCCCAGGCGGTGCGCGATCTTGACACCGACGATGTGGTTGATCTGGTCGAGGATCTGGATCCCGAACGCCAGGATGCGATCATCGAGGCGCTGAATGCCGGTGACCGGATCGCCGTGCGCCAGGCGCTGGCCTATCCCGAGGAATCCGCCGGCCGCTTGATGCAGCGCGAGGTGGTCACCGCGCCGGAACACTGGACTGTCGGCGAGATGATCGACTTCCTGCGCAATGCCGGGGATCTGCCGGAACAATTCTACCATGTCACACTGGTCGATCCGGCGATGCGTCCGGTGGCCGATGTGTCGCTGGGGCGGCTGTTGGCGGCACGCCGCACCGTCGCCTTGCGCGCGATCACCGAGGACAGTTTCCGCACCATTCGCGTCGATGCCAGCGATGAAGATGTGGCGTATGTCTTCAACCAGTACCACCTGATTTCTGCCCCCGTGGTGGATGAGGCCGGCCGGCTGGTCGGGGTTATCACCATCGACGACGCGATGATTGTGCTGAGCGATGAGGCCGAGGAAGACCTGTTGCGCCTGGCCGGTGTCGGCGAAGGCAGCCTGTTCGACAAGCCGATCGACACGGTCAAGGCGCGCCTGCCCTGGCTGGTGGTCAACCTGCTGACCGCCATTCTGGCCTCGGTCGTCATCGCGCGCTTCGAGGACGCGATCACCCAGATCGTTGCGCTGGCGGTGCTGATGCCCATTGTCGCGTCAATGGGCGGCAACGCGGGAACCCAATCGCTGACCATCGCGGTGCGGGCGCTGGCGACCCGGGATTTGACTGGGTCCAACGTGTGGCGGGTGATCCGGCGCGAAGCGGTGGTTGGCCTGATCAACGGGCTGGTTTTCGCGGTGATCATGGCCGGGGTCGGGATGGCCTGGTTCGGCTCGCCCCTGCTGGGGGCAGTGATCGGCACGGCGATGGTGATCAACCTGTTTGTTGCCGGGCTGGCGGGCATTCTGGTGCCGCTGTGCCTGGACAAGCTGAACCTCGATCCGGCGTTGGCCTCGGGAACCTTCGTGACGACGGTGACCGATGTTGTCGGGTTCATGTCGTTTCTTGGCCTGGCCACCCTGGTGTTGTTGTGACGGAAATTCCGGCGGAAAAGGCCGCGGTTCGGGCGGCGGCGCGACAACGCAGGGCGGATGCCGTGGGCCAGGCGGATGTGGGTGCTGCGTTGCGTCACTTGTCCGAGGCGCTGGCGCCCTTTCGCGGTCAGCCGGTGGCGGGCTACATGGCAATGCAGGGCGAGATTGACCCGCTGCCGCTGATGACGGATCTGGCGGCGGCCGGGCCGGTTTGCGTGCCGGTGATCGAGGGCCGTGACCGGCCGTTGCGTTTCCGCGCCTGGCAGCCCGGTGCGGCGCTGGTCAAGGGCACGTTCGGCGCGCTGATCCCGGAGACGGGGGACTGGATCGTGCCGCGTGCGCTGATCGTGCCGCTTCTGTCGTTTGACCGTGCTGGCTATCGTCTGGGCTATGGCGGTGGCTTTTATGACCGGACGCTGGAAAACCTGCGCGCTCTGGGCGGCGGTTTTGCCGTGGGCTTTGCCTTCGGGGCGCAGGAATTGCCGGCGGTGCCGATCGAGCCGACGGATCAGCGCCTGGATGCCATCGCGACGGAGAAGGGCCTGTGGCGCTTCGATCGCTGAATTCCCTTGCCCCGGATGCCCCCGCCGCCTAGGCAGATCCGATGAGGATACTTTTTCTGGGCGATGTCGTCGGCCGTTCCGGTCGTGTGGGGGTGATTGACCATCTGGCGGATCTGCGGACCCGCTGGGGCGTGGATTTCGCGGTGGTGAACGGTGAAAACGCCACCGGGGGCATGGGTCTGTCGGGGGATCATGCGCGTGTCCTGCTGAAGGCCGGGGCCGATTGCGTGACGCTGGGTGATCATGCCTTCGATCAGCGCGACATGATGGGGTTCATCGACAAGGAACCGCGCCTTATCCGGCCGCTCAACTATGCCAAGTCGGCCCCCGGGCGCGGTGCGGCGGTCTTCCGGCTGGCGGATGGGCGCAAGATCCTGGTGGCCCAGATCCTTGGTCAGGTGTTCATGAAGCGGCCCTTCGACGATCCGTTTTCCGGGATGGACCAGGTGCTGCGCACCCATCCGTTGGGCGGTGCGGTACAGGCCGCGCTGGTCGATGTGCATGCCGAGGCGACATCCGAAAAGATGGCCATGGGGCATTTCTGCAATGGGCGGGCCAGTCTGGTGGTCGGGACCCATACCCATGTGGCGACGGCGGATGCCCAGATCATGTCACGGGGTACGGCCTATCTGACCGATGCCGGGATGTGCGGCAGTTATGCCTCGGTGATCGGCATGGACTGCGAGGAACCGTTGCGCCGGTTTGTCACCGGCATGGGCAAGGGGCGCTTTACCCCGGCGGCGGGCGAGGCAACCTTGTCGGGCGTCTTTGTCGAAACCGATGACCGCACGGGTCAGGCCGTGCGCGTGGCCATGGTGCGCCAGGGCGGATGCCTGGAAGCGGCCGGGCCGGCGGATATCGGTTCCTGACACGCTGCGCTTGCACTGACGCGGGACAAGTCGCAAGGTGCTGTTTCAAACAAGCGACAAGTGGGTTTCACCATGCTGCCATTTCACCTACCCGAAGAAGCCCACGCCATTCTGGCACTTGTGGTGGTCGGGCTGATGTTTCTGGGGTTCCTGCGGGAAAGCTATCCGACTGAGGTGGTGGCCATCGCCGGGTGCTCGGCCATGCTGGTTCTGGGCATCCTGCCTTATCAGGCCGGGGTGGCGGTTCTGTCGAACCCGGCGCCCTGGACCATCGGGGCGATGTTCATCGTCATGGGGGCGCTGGTGCGCACCGGGGCCTTGGACTGGTTCATCCAGCGCACGGTGCGATTGGCCGATGGCCGGCCGAAAATGGCCATAGGGGTGCTGATCGCCTTTGTGATCGTGACCTCGGCGGTGGTGTCCAACACGCCGGTCGTCGTCGTGATGATCCCGGTCTTCATTCAGGTGGCGCGGTCGTTGCAGGTGTCGCCCTCGAAGCTGCTGATCCCCTTGTCCTATGCGGCGATCATGGGGGGCACGCTGACGCTGATCGGGACATCGACGAACCTGCTGGTCGATGGGGTGGCGCGGGGCAACGGTCTGGCCCCCTTTTCGATCTTCGAGATCACGCCCATCGGTCTGGTCGTGGTCTGCTGGGGGATGATCTATCTGTCGGTCATTGCCCCGCGCCTGTTGCCGGATCGCGAAAGCATGTCCGCGATTCTGGGGCGACGGTCCAGCATGAAGTTCTTCACCGAGGTCGCGGTGCCTGAGGAAAGCGCCCTGATCGGTCAGCCGGTGACCGAGGTCGATCTGTTCAAGCGTGACGGAATGCGCCTCATTGACGTTTTGCGCGGGGATGCGTCCCTGCGGCGCAACCTGGCCGATGTGCGGCTGGAGGCCGGGGACCGGGTGGTTTTGCGCACCCAGATGGCCGAGCTGCTGGGGCTGCAAAATCACAAGGATCTGAAGTCGGTGGACAAGTTGTCCTCGGTTGCGACCACGACGGTTGAGGTGCTGATCACGCCGGGTTGTCGGATGGTCGGGCGCTCGCTGGGGTCGATGCGGCTGCGGCGGCGCTATGGGGTCTATCCGCTGGCGGTGCACCGGTCGAACCAGAATATCGGTCGGCAGATGGATGATCTGGAGGTGCGCATTGGTGACACCCTGCTGCTGGAGGGCGCGCCGGCCGATATCGGGCGTCTGGCGCAGGATATGGGGCTGGCCGATGTCTCCCAACCGTCCGAGCGCGCCTATCGCCGCAGCCACGCGCCCATCGCCCTGGCCAGTCTGGCCGGGATCGTGATCCTGGCCGCCTTTGGGGTGGCGCCGATCCTGAAGCTGTCGGTGATCGCGGTGGCCGTGGTGCTGCTGACCCGCTGTATCGACGCGGAAGAGGCGTTTTCCTTTGTCGAAGGGCGTCTTCTGGCGTTGATCTTCGCGATGCTGGCCGTCGGGGCGGCGCTCGATGCCTCTGGCGCGGTTGATCTCATCGTCACCGCCATCTCGCCGCATCTGGGGGCTTTACCGCCGTTTCTACTGATCTGGGCGGTGTTCCTGATGACCTCGATCCTGACTGAACTGGTGTCGAACAACGCCGTTGCGGTTGTGGTCACGCCGATCGCCATCGGGCTGGCCCAGGCGCTGGGTCTGGATCCCCGGGGGCTGGTGGTTGCGGTGATGGTCGCCGCCTCGGCCAGTTTCGCGACGCCCATCGGTTATCAGACCAATACGATGGTTTACGGGCCGGGCGGCTATCGGTTTTCGGATTACCTGAAGGTGGGGATACCGCTGAACCTGAGCATCGGCTTGCTGGCCTCGGCCGTGATCCCGTTGATCTTTCCGCTTTGAGCGGTTGATTCGGCGCCGGTGGAATGCACCTGCGGCAACACATGCGGCTACGGCATAAAAAAGGCCCGCATTTCTGCGGGCCTTTCCTGTTTATCCGACTGCCGATCAGCAGCTGTAGTACATCTTGAACTCGATCGGGTGCGGCGTGTGCTCGTAGGCGTAGATCTCTTCCCATTTGAGATCCATGTAGCCTTCGATCTGGCTTTTGGTGAACACGTCACCGGCCAGCAGGAAGTCCATGTCGGCCGACAGCTCATCCATGGCTTCACGCAGCGAGGCACAGACCGTCGGGATGCCGGCCAGTTCTTCGGCGGGCAGGTCGTAGAGGTCCTTGTCCATGGCTTCGCCCGGATGGATCTTGTTCTTGATCCCGTCGAGCCCGGCCATCAGCAGCGCCGAGAAGCACAGATAGGGGTTGGCGGCCGGATCGGGGAAGCGGGCCTCGACGCGCTTGGCCTTGGGGCTTTCTGCCCACGGGATCCGCACGCAGCCCGACCGGTTACGGGCCGAGTAGGCACGCAGCACGGGGGCCTCGAAACCCGGGATCAGACGCTTGTACGAGTTGGTCGACGGGTTGGTGAAGGCGTTCAGCGCCTTGGCGTGCTTCAGGATGCCGCCGATGTAGTACAGGGCCTCATCCGACAGATCGGCGTATTTGTCACCTGCGAACAGGGGCTTGCCGTCTTTCCAGATGGACATGTTCACGTGCATCCCGGTGCCGTTGTCGCCGGCGATCGGCTTGGGCATGAAGGTGGCCGACTTGCCATAGGCAGCGGCAACGTTCTGGATGACGTATTTGTATTTCTGCAGTTCATCGGCCTGATGGACCAGCGACCCGAAGATCAGCCCCAGTTCGTGCTGGCACGACGCCACCTCGTGGTGGTGCTTGTCGACCTTCATGCCCATGCGCTTCATGGTCGACAGCATCTCGCCGCGGATGTCCTGGCCATCGTCGGTGGGGTTGACCGGGAAGTAGCCGCCCTTGACGCCGGGCCGGTGGCCCATGTTGCCCATTTCATACTCGGTATCGCTGTTCCAGGACGCATCCTGGGCATCGACCTGATAGGAAACCTTGTTGATGCCGACCGAATAGCGCACATCGTCGAACAGGAAGAATTCCGCTTCCGGGCCCCAGAAAGACTGATCGCCAATGCCTGAGGATTTCAGATAAGCCTCGGCCTTTTCAGCGGTGCCGCGCGGGTCGCGGTCATAGGGTTCGCCGGTGTCAGGCTCAACCACGGTGTGGTGGATGCACAGCGTCTTTTCGGCGTAGAACGGGTCGATATAGGCGCTGTCCGCATCCGGCATCAGTTTCATGTCGGACTGGTCGATGGACTTCCAGCCGGCGATGGACGAACCATCGAACATGAAGCCCTCTTCGAGGAAATCTTCATCCACCTGATCGGCCATGACGGTGACGTGTTGCAGCCGGCCGCGCGGATCGGTGAACCGGATATCGACATATTCGATATCCTCATCCTTGATGGTCTTGAGAACCGAGTCTTTGCTCATGGACCTGGTTTTCCTTCTGTTACAGGGTATTAGGGGTTAATCTCTGGCAATGCGGCCCTTACAGCGCCGTTTCGCCTTCTTCTCCGGTCCGGATGCGGATCGCCTGATCGACGGTGGACACGAAAATCTTGCCATCGCCGATCTTGTCGGTCTTGGCGGCATCAAGGATGGCCTCGATCGCGCGTTCGACCTGATCGTCGGGCAGGACGACCTCGATCTTCACCTTGGGCAGGAAATCGACAACGTATTCGGCACCCCGGTAAAGTTCCGTGTGTCCCTTCTGGCGCCCGAAGCCTTTGACCTCGACCACCGAAAGTCCCTGGACACCGATCTCCTGCAGGGCTTCCTTGACCTCATCAAGCTTGAATGGCTTGATGATGGCCTCGATCTTCTTCATCGGTTTCTCCCTCTCGCGCTCTCTTGTTCATCGGGTGAGACCACTTTCCCCAAAGCGCGACAATCGGCTAGGGTCGCTGGCTGGGGTCCATGGTCCCGATTCACGTCGAGAGTATCAAAATTTAATCGTCATGCACGCCAAATGAGCAAAATGAAAACTTGGCATCCCGGGGATGCGGGCAATGTAATCACAGCGGTGGAAATGCGGGCGCTTGAGGCCGCAGCCATGGCGTCTAGGCGGGTTTCCGGGGCTGTGCTGATGGGCCGGGCGGCAGCGGGGTGTGTCGCGGCGATGGGCGCCGCGCGCCCGGATCTGGCGGATCGCCCGGGGCGGGCGGTTGTCTTGTGCGGTCCGGGCAACAATGGCGGTGATGGCTATGGCATTGCGGCGCTGTTGGCGGCGGCGGGCTGGGATGTCGCGGTGTTCGCCCTGGGCGATCCGGCGGCTTTGGGGGAAGACGCGCGGATCTATCGGGACCGGTGGGCGGCGTTGGGTCCGGTCGGATCCCTGCCCGAGGCCATTCCCGTCCTGGCCGGGGCTGATCTGGTGGTCGATGCGTTGTTTGGCATTGGCCTGGCCCGGCCCCTGTCGGACGGGATCGGTGCGGTGCTGGCGGCTGTGCCCCCCGGCGCCTTTCGGGTGGCCGTCGATGTGCCCAGCGGTTGCGCGACCGACACGGGCGCGGTTCTGGGGACGCACAGGTTTGCTGCTGATCTGACGGTGACATTTCATGCCCCCAAGCCGGTTCATGGCTGGCTTGTGGATCAGGGCGCGGCGGTGATGATCGCGGATATCGGCCTGTGACCGGGGGCAAGGGGCGGTATCTGGGCGCGGGTCTGCGACCCGAGATGGTCGCCCGCCTGGCCAAGACCGGGGCGGCGCACAAGTATGATCACGGTCATGTGCTGGTCCTGTCCGGGGGGGCGGGACGGGGCGGGGCCGCGCGGCTGGCGGCACGGGCTGCGCTGCGGGTCGGCGCCGGTCTGGTGACGATCGCCGTGCCCGGGGCGGCGCTGGCCGAGCATGCCGCGCAGGTGACCGCCATCATGTTGCGTGTGCTGAACGATGCGGCGGGCCTGCGCGATATGCTGAAGGACCGGCGCCTGAATGCGCTGTGTCTGGGCCCCGGGTTGGGGCTGGAGGCCTCGACGCGGGATCTGGTTGTCGTGGCCCTGGCGGCCCGGCGGCGCGTCGTGCTGGATGCCGATGCTCTGACGGCTTTCGCCGGATCGCCGGCAGCGTTGTTTGGTCAGTTGCATGGCGATGTCGTACTGACCCCGCATGCCGGTGAATTTGCTCGTCTGTTTCCAGATCTGGCCCCGAAAGGTCACCCAATTCCGGAGGGTGCCGTTCGGCTGGCGGCGGAACGCTGCGGGGCGGTGGTCCTGCTGAAAGGGGCCGTGACCCGGATCGCGACGCCGGATGGCCGGATGGCCGAGGTGGCGCTGACAGGCGCAGATGCCGCACCGTGGCTGGCCACGGCCGGGTCGGGCGATGTGCTGGCAGGGGTGATCACGGGGCTGCTGGCGCGCGGCTTTTCCCCGATCGAGGCCGCACAGACCGGGGCCGGGCTGCATGGCGCGGCCGGGCGTGCCCTGGGCCCCGGCCTGATCGCCGAGGACCTGCCCGATGCCTTGCCCGGCGTTTTCCGTGCCCTTGGGGTGTAGGTTGGGCAGAGAAAGCAGGCGGGGCGGCGAAATGGGGCGAGTAAACTTTCGCCTCGCCTCGCCGCTTCGGCTTTGCTAGACAGCCGGCCAGCCACCGTCCCGTTGGGGAATCGTGGCGATCTGCGGGTGTGGCGAAATTGGTAGACGCACCAGATTTAGG
>JBKDZR010000090.1:0-23952 GCA_047971485.1 Qingshengfaniella sp.
TCTCCGGCGCGGCCGTGAACGTGATGCCACCGGGCAGATATTCCGGCCCGAAGGTAAAATTGTAACCGCCTGTCGCATAGGCTGACAGGTCAAGCGTTGGCCCGCTGTAACCGGTATCGTCGGAGGTCAATGTCAGTGTGGCGGCAAACCCGGCGGCGCTGCCCAAGGCAAACACAGCCGCCGCAGAAGTGAGGCATTTCAATAGCATGGCACGAATTCCCAACAGATATAGTCAACAACCTGCTAACGGAATGAGCAAATAATGTCAATAATATTGATATTATTTGTGCTTTATTTCTAAAATTGAAACTATCCGCCGTTCATGGCGGGGCATATGAAAGCCGCCCCGATCTCGGAATCACCCCAGAAACCACACCCGAAACGCCGCCATTGACACAGGATCCGCATCAGACCCGAAAGCAAAGCGAAAAACCCAAAGGTGACCATCGGTCGCAGGCGACGGGCTTTTGCAAGCACCCGAACATGACCGTGGGGGCGCTGACCAGGTCGCCAGACAAGGGCCTGCAGGCATGGGCCAAAACGCAACACGGGCCGGAAGCGCATCTGCTTTCCGGCCCGTGACGTGGCGATCATCGCCTTTCTGCAATCCCCGTGCTGATTTGCGGACGGTCAGCCTTTCAATGGCGGCTCAGTCTCCAGATCCGGCCAGATACCGTCGGATGTGGGCAGCCCGTCATCGAATTTCGACAGGTACTCCACGATCATCGGCCGGTTGTCGATGAAGCCCTTGTAGGTGGCCAGTTCCTCGGGAAGATCCTTGATCACCCGATGCAGGCGGCGGCCCCATTTCGGCACCGTCACCAGATCCTGCAGCGAAATCAGATAGCAGCGGATCGGAAAAGCCAGCCCGTTGGACCGGGGCAGGCGATAGAAGGTCTGCAACTCAACCCTCAGATGCTGCTTGGCGCCGATGTTTTCCGGCGTCAGCGTGGTCTTCTGCACCCCCCATTTGTGATAGTTCTCGGGGCTGGTATCCAGCAGCGGGTTCACCGTCATGGTCCAGTTCAGCCGGCGCGCCGGCGCGCCTTGCTGGATGTTCAGCAGAAACTTCAGCGCCCGCTGGAAGTTCCCCATCTCATGGGCCCGAGGCCCCGGAGCGTGCCATTCGATAAAGTTCATCCCGATGTCGAAATCCAGCGACCAATCAGCCTGGGTCGTCACCATGCCGGCATCCATCCACAGGTTGTCATCGCGCTGATCCAGAACGGCAAAATCCCCCTGGGCCTGCCGCGTGATGTATTCCAGCGGGCCACATGGCAGGGTGGTTTCATCCAGGAAGGTGAATTTCTGTTCGATCTCCAGCGGCTTGTTGATCCAGTGCCAGTGGTTGCCATTGCGGTGCAACTCGAACAGGTCGGGGTAATCCTCGGATTTGGACACCATGATCAGTTCCAGCAGGTCCCAGCCCGCCAGCGTCATATGCGGCAGGGACTGGCAGCGCAGCGGATCATCGGCCAGCACCAGCGCCCGATCACGCATCTCCGAGACATAGTGCTCATCCACATCAAAGCGCTTCTCGAAGACCGATCCGGGCCGCCCCCCCTGATGCTGTTCCATGTTGACCGAGTACATGTAGCTGTCTTCGTGGAACGGAAAGGGAAAGCGCTTGATCGCCCAGGGCGAGTTGCGGAACGTATAGTCGTCACGGAAAGTTTCGTCATTGAACTGAATGGTCATGCGCGCTCTCCCTAGCGATCCAGAACCAGCGTGCCGCCCTCGAAACGGCTGACGCAGGGCATGATTTTCTCGCCACAGGCCTTGTCTTCGTCTTCCAGCCAGTGGTCATGGTGCAGAAGCGTGCCGTCATGGCCGATCACGCGGGTTTCGCATTGCCCGCAGGCCCCGCCCCGGCACAGATAGGGCGCATCGACACCGGCGGCCTCCATGGCCTCAAGCAGGCTTTGATGTTCGCCCACGGTGATCTCGATCCCCGACCGTTCCAGACGCACCTTGAAGGGCTTGCCCGATTGCGGCGCGAGGAACTCCTCGTAATGCACGGTTTCAGGCGGCCAGCCCAGATCAGCAGCGGTCTGGCGCACCCATCCGATCATACCCTTGGGCCCACAGACATAGATCTGCGTCCCCAGAGGCTGACCTTGCAGCAGGTGGGGCAGGTCGATGGCCTGTTTCTGATCGTCATAATAGATATGCACATGAGGACCATGGCGATCGGTCAGCACATCGGCATAGCTGGCCAGATCCTGCGAGCGGCAGGCATAATGCAGCTCGAAATTGCCGTTGGTTGGGGCCAGTTGACGGATCTGCGCCAGGAACGGCGTGATCCCGATGCCACCGGCAATCATCAGGTGCTTTTTCGCCCGCAAGTCCAACGAAAACAGGTTGACCGGATAGCTGATCACCATCTCATCGCCGGGCTTGACCTGGGTGTGCATGAACAGCGATCCACCCCGCCCCGTATCATCGCGGCGCACCGAAATCGTGTAGGCATCGGTATCGGACGGATCGGACATCAGCGAATAGGGGTTCAGCCGGGTCACATCGCCATCGCGCATCTCGACAACCGTATGGGCCCCGCCCGAGAAGGTCGGCAGCAGCCCCCCATCGCGCCGCACAAAGCGGAAGCGCTTGACCAGGGCGTTGATCTCAACCACGTCGGTGACGGTAACGGCGATTTTCTGGGTGCCGGCGCTCATGAATACAACCTCACCTGTTGGGGAACGTTGCCGGGGTCCTCAGCATCGACACAAACCCCCTGAAAGGCTGCCAGCCGGCGCGAATAATGATCCCGCACGAACAGGTTCAGCCCGCAATGAGAACAAACAAAAGGGTCGGTCATGACATTTTCGGTGATGCCCTTGCAGTGCACACATTGCATGCGCCGGGCCACTGATCCGCGATGTTCGGTCTGGATAGAGCCCTCGGGGATGCCGGCGCTGGTGGCTTCATACATGGCCTGACCCATCAGCCCTTCGGTGCCGGCCAGATAGACCTGCAAGCCCATATGCGCATCGGCCAGAACCCGGCGCAAACGCGGCACCGCAGCCTCATAACTGGGGCCGACATAGTACTGGGCGGGGCCGGCGGCGCGCAGCTTCTCGGCCCAAGCCGCGCCATCGGGACCGGGGATATAAAAGACATGGGCATCGGCCATCAGACCGGGGCGGGCAGCGGCCAGATCCAGCAGCGCCTCGGCGCCTTCGGCATCGGCGATCATCAGCGACTTGCCGTCGCGCGGGGCCAGCGTGCCATAAACCGGCCGGCTTTTGATCGAAGGCGGGAAGTTGAACCTACTCATTCTGCTAGCATTTCCCTGTTATACATCATTTTTATCTGGTGCCGGCGCGAAGAACACCCCCGCGCCGGTCCTGCCATCAGCCTTTGGCCGTACGGCGTTTCTTGTCAGGATCGTGGAACGGCATCGAATGGGCAACACACTTGATCTCGCCGGTCGAGTTCTTGACCACCAGCGGCGTGCCATCGACAGCGCAGTCCACCGGCATGCGGGCGATGCCCACGCTCCAGTCATTCAGCGGCGAATACATGCCGATGGTCACCACACCCACCTGCTTGCCGTCTTTCAGCAGCGGCGCGCCTTCTTCGGCCGCTTCCTTGCCTTCCAGCTTGACGCCGTAGATCTTGAAGCGTTCCTTGCCCTTCAAGCGGTAATGTTCCTCGGCGCCGCGGAAGCCTGTCTTGCCCGGGGACACGGTGAATTCCAGCCCCAGTTCCCACAGGGTGTCGCCGCCCTTTTCGTTCTCAAACGGATACATTTCCGAGTTGTCATAGGGATAGAACAGCAGATAGCTTTCCGCCCGCAGCCAATCCAGCGTGGTGAAACGCGTCGGAATGATGCCCTTGGGCGCACCCTTTTCGACCAGTTGATCCCAGATATGCGGCGCATCCTGACCACGGCAGAAGATCTCATAGCCACGCTCGCCGGTATAGCCGGTGCGCGAGATGGTTACCGGCTTGTCGAACAGCGTGGTGTGCTGGTGGCTGAAATAGACCTGATCGCGAATGCCGGGCACGCCCAGTTCTTCAAGGAAATCGACCGCTTTCGGGCCCTGCAGTGAAATGTCGTGCAGGTTGTCGTCAAAGCGCACATCCACATCACGACCCATGGCCGCCATGGTCAGCTGTTCATGCCCGCCACCGGTGCCATGCACCACCATCCAGGAATTCGGACCCATCCGGTAGATCACGCAGTCGTCGATGAACTTGCCTTCATCGTTCAGCATGGTCGCATAGCTGGACCGGCCCGGCTTGATCTTTTCGGGGTTTCGCGTCGTGGCACGGTCAATCACATGGGCGGCGTGGGGGCCGACCAGATGGACCTTGTGCAAACCGGACACATCCATGAAGCCGGCATTGGTCCGGATCGCCATGTATTCCTCGGCCTGATCCTTGTCATAGGACCATGCGGTCCCCATGCCGCCCCAATCCTCAAGGTTGGACCCCAGGGCGCGGTGCCTGTCTGCGAGGGTTGAGAACCTCCAAGTCGATGTCATCTTTTTCTCCTGCTGATAATCGGCGCGAACTGCACGCTGGTCTGTCCCCCGGCCTCCGGCGATACGGTGATCTGCGCGGCGGGGAACAGCCCGGGCAATCTTGCCCAAAAGACCGCGCAGGGCTGAGTAGAATTTTTATCGTCTGTGCCCATGAAATCCTCGGGCTGTCGCCAGGACACGAAGGGGCGGGCCACGGGGACCCGCCCACCCGGTCAGCCCTTGGCGTCGTTGTCGTTCTCAAGATCCCAGAACAGCTTGTCCAAGCCCTTGACCTGATCTTCATCGGACACGCGCAGCCCGATGGTCTTGTCCAGCACGACGGCCAGCACCGCTGCGGTCACGACCCCGGCCAGCACACAGACCCCGGCCCCGACCAGCTGCATCACCAGGCTGATCTCGCCATGCTGGAAGGCGAAGGGGCCCGTCTCGATCCCCAGATAGCCACCGCGCGGCGTGCCCGACTTCAAGATCCCCAGCATCACCAACCCGTAAATACCGGCGCCGAGGAACAGTGGGAACAACTTGTGCTCATCTATATTGCGCTTCAGCGTGAACTCATAGACCGCATAGGACACCAGCGGCGCACCCAGCGACACCAGAAACATCTGCCACGGCAGATAGACATCAAAGCCCGACGCACCCGCCGCATAGCCGGCCAACGGGCCAAGCAGGGTGTAGGAATATTTGCGCGTCTTGTAGGCAATCACCAGCCCCGTCATCGCGCCCCCGGCCCAGACCAGCGCATAGTTGTTCAGCGCCACACCAACGCTGGTACTGGCCATGGTCACACTGACCGCCAGCGCCTCGGGATCGAAGAAGAACAGGCACGACAGGATGACCATGGGCAGACCGGCGAAGATGGTGATCAGACCGGCTGCCGCCAGACCGATGCTGGGCGCGTTATGGCCCGGCACGTCAGGGTGCGGCGTGAACATGCCCGGACGCGCACCCAGCTTGGGGACGAAAACCAGCGCCATCCCGGCCGGGAACAGATAGACGAACCCGACGCCGAAGAAATCATGAAACCCCGCATTGGTCAGCGGCCCGACCGACCCCCATGTCGCCCAGCTGAGCGCCGAGGACACGACCGCCGCCACGGCGCAGGTGATGAAATAGGCCGAGGCCTTCATCCGCTCGGATACGGCGAAATGCAGCAGCACATTGATGATACCGGCAAAGCAGGCCAGGAAGAACACGAAGATCTGAAAGTTGTTCAGCCCCGGGAAGATGGCCGGATCGGTTTCATGGGCATGGGCATTCAGCAGGCCACCCCCGATCCACCAGTCACGGATCGCATCGCCCAGGGTGCCACCTTCCATGATGTAATACTGCCCGGCCCAGAACCCGAAGCCGATCACGAAATAGACGGTAAAGCCGATGAAAAAACCCATGGTCTTTTCGATCGTCGCGTTGAAGAGGTTCTTGTAACGGGTGGTCCCGGCATCGACCATCAGCAGGCCGGCGACCACCATGATCGCCCCAACCGTCCCCGAGGCATACACCACATTCTGCACAAGTGAGCTCAAACTCACCTGCTCGGCGTAAATCGCCGTCAAATCCAAAGCCATGGAAATCTCCCTGTTCCATTCTTCCACGTTCTGCCGGCCACCGGCCCTGCCGAGCGCCGATCACCAACCGGTATGAAACGCACCGCCGTCGCCGCGACTGTTCGCCGCCGATGAACCGGATATGCGCATTGGTGCCCTTGGATGGTGCACTCGTTGAACCAAATGGTTAGCCAAAGCGTACCAGCGCCATTTTTCCCCAGCAAGAAAATAATATTCCACAGAGGATATTTTCGATAAGATCACTGAGAATCAGCTGTTTTCAGGATTCAAGACCGCCATGATCCGTGAAACCGACCATCAGATTGGCCGCCAACTGGTCCGGCGGTGGTCCAGCCGCCACTGCCCCGGCCATGGCTGGACCGGGCCGGCGAAATCGCCCAGATTGCCAGCCGATAAGCGGCGGATTCGGCCGGATGGCCGCCGGGCGGGACGAGGAAGGACAAGATGACAGTATTCAAGGATCAGGCGGCCTCCCCTCTGCTCATCCCGCATACGATCGGGGCAACCGTTCAGGCCGTGCTCGACCGGATCTTCACCAAGATCAAGTCCGGCGAATACCCCCAGGACACCCGACTGCCTTCGGAACGGGCCCTGGCTTCGGAAATCGGCGTGGCGCGCAACACGGTGCGCGAAGCCCTGGATGTGCTGGAAGCCCAGGGGGTCATCAAACGGCGGCCCGGCAGCGGCAATTTCGTCACCTATCGTTCAGCCAAACCGCGCGATCAGGGCGAGGATGCGGTCGCGCTGCAAACCAGTCCCCTGGACCATCTGGTGGCGCGGGGCATCCTTGAACCTGAAATCGTGCGCCTGGCCGTGCTGAATATGACCCCGCAGGACCTGAACGATCTGGAACGGCTGATGTCCCAGATCGAAACCGTGCAGACCGATGTCGAGGCTTTCGTGCGCAGCGAAGAGGCCTTTTACCGCAAGATTGCCCAAGGCACCCGTAATCCGCTTCTGGCTTCATGCTATGAGCTGACGATCAAGGCTTGCCGGGCCAGCTTTCGCACCGCGCTCTTGCGTCGCCACCTGTCGCCCAAGCGGATCCTGGACTATCAGAAACGCTATAACAGCCTGTTCAACGCCATTGCCGCACGCGATGTGGAACGGGCGGTGGAATATATCAAGCTGCATCTGGTCGAAGAACAAAAGCTGCTGTTGCAGGACGGCTGATATCTGCCTCAGGCCAGGCTGGGGGCAAACCCCACCGCATCGGCCCTGCCCGGTCACAACCGCTGATGCCACAACTGCCCCAGATCCGACATTTCACGATGCAGGCGGGCGCCGTGCTTTTCCAGCCAGTCCGGGATTGATCCGAAGGCCGCGACCCGCGCCTTGCCCTCCCGGATCTGCACCACCGGCCAGTCACCGACCAGGGCGTTATCAATGCCAAAGATGCTTTCGCCCCACCAGCGAGCCGGACCAAAGGCATGGATCACCTGCCCCATCTGCTTCATCGCCGCCAGCGTGGACACCGGGTTCACCCCACCGGCCTTTTCCACAGCGGCGTGCCAGATATCCAGAATGGCGACATATTCCCAGCTGACCGCGGTCCAACTGCCGGGAAAGCGCAGGTTATATTCGTCGTAGAACGCCTTGGGCTGATTAAAGAAAAACGCCTTGTTCTTCAGCACCTCATCGTCGAAATCAGGAAACTGGAAGACGAAGCCTTCCATGAAATCCCGGGCGGTGCGGGCGATCAGTTTCGGATAATTGTCCAGCGTGCAGGATATGATCTGCCCCCGGAACCCCTGGGACCAGGCATATTCGGTCATCGCATGGACCATCGGCGTATAGCTGGTACACCAGCACAGGATATCCGCCCCCGTCGCCAGCATCGGCTGTACGATCGCGGCCGGGTCCGAGGCATCCGGCGCGTAGATGATTTCCTTGCGGATCGGAACCCCGGCAGCCTTGAACGCCGCCCGATAGGTGGCCAGCGACGGCAGCCCCATGGCATCGGATTGGCTGCACAGGGCGGCGCTGCGCAGGTCGGGACGGGCGCGGGCCAACCAGTCGACCCCGGTCACATTGAAGATCGGATGCAATTCGCTGGGCGCGATCAGATAGGGGGTGTCCGGCGACAGATCGCTGGGCAAAAGCGTGGTGGTCAGGATCTTCCGCGCGGCCACATAATCGCGCACCAGCATCATGCTTTCGCCGCCCAGCATCATCAGCAGCTTGACGTCGTGCCGCTCAACCAGATGGCGCGCGCCGTGAAGGGCCTGATCGGGATCATAGCCGCAATCGCAGGCGATGATGCGCACGGGATAACGGCGCCCATCGACCAGAATCCCCCCCGATCGGTTCAGCCAGTCCTCCCAAAGCCGGCACCCATTCAACCCCGGCTGACCCCAGGCTTCCACCTTGCCGCGAAGCGGGGCGAGGAAACCGATGGTCACCGCCTCGGGCATACCCACCGACAGACGGGGCATGGAGCTGGTCACCGCAAGACGCTGTGCGAAACTGGAGCTGCTCATGTCCGTCATCTAGCGCATTTCGCGCAGGAAGCGACAGGGCCGGCGCCGGGATTTTCACCCCCTGCCCCGCGCCCTATCCGCGCAGGACAACCTTCCCTTCCGGACAATATGGGCAATTTATATTCTCTTGGGGAAATTTTCGTTGACAGACCCCCAACCAATTGGCACCGTCGACTGAACCAATGTGCCTTGATAATCATATTTTGGTCCATACCAACAGGAGAACACCAATGTCCAAAAAGCGGGTCGCCATCATCGGCGCCGGCCCTTCGGGTCTGGCGCAACTGCGTGCGTTCCAGTCTGCTGCAGAAAAAGGCGAGGAAATCCCCGAAATCGTCTGCTTTGAAAAGCAAAGCAACTGGGGTGGGCTGTGGAACTACACCTGGCGGACCGGTCTGGACGAAAACGGCGAACCGGTTCACTGTTCAATGTACCGGTACCTGTGGTCCAACGGTCCCAAAGAGGGATTGGAATTCGCCGACTACTCCTTTGAGGAACATTTCGGCAAGCAGATCGCATCCTATCCTCCCCGCGCCGTGCTGTTCGACTATATCGAAGGGCGGGTCAAAAAGGCCGATGTACGCAAGTGGATCCGCTTCAATTCCGTCATCCGTTGGGTGGAATACAACGAAGACAAGGGCAACTTCACCATCACCGTGCATGATCACGCCAAGGACCATACCTATCGCGAGGATTTCGACCACGTGATCTGTGCCTCGGGGCATTTCTCAACCCCGAACGTGCCCTTCTATGAAGGCTTCGACACGTTCAACGGCCGCATCCTGCACGCCCACGATTTCCGCGACGCGCGCGAGTTTTCCGGCCAGGATATCCTGGTGGTCGGATCCTCCTACTCGGCCGAGGATATCGGATCCCAGTGCTGGAAGTATGGCGCGAAATCCATCACCAGCTCCTACCGCAGCGCGCCCATGGGCTTCAAATGGCCGGAAAACTGGGACGAAAAGCCCGGCATTGTCCGGCTTGAAAACAACACCGTGCATTTCGCCGATGGCAGCAGCAAGGATGTGGATGCGATCATTCTGTGCACCGGCTACAAGCACTTCTTCAACTTCCTGCCCGATGATCTGCGCCTGAAGACGGCCAACCGCCTGGCCACCGCCGAGCTGTACAAGGGCGTGGTCTATATCCACAATCCGAAGATGTTCTATCTGGGCATGCAGGACCAGTGGTTCACCTTCAACATGTTCGACGCCCAGGCCTGGTGGGTCCGCGATGCGATCATGGGCAAGATCACCCTGCCCACCGACAAACAGGTGATGATCGACGATGTGGCCAACCGCGAACGCACGGAAGAGGCCGATGATGACGTGAAATACGCCATCAAGTATCAGGGCGATTACGTGCTGGAACTGATCGAAGAGACGGACTACCCGACCTTTGATGTTCAGGGGGCCTGCGAAGCCTTCTATGAATGGAAAAAGCACAAGGCCGAGGATATCATGGCCTTCCGCAACCATTCCTATCGTTCGGTGATCACCGGCACCATGGCGCCGAAACACCACACACCGTGGAAAGACGCGTTGGACGACAGCATGGAAGCCTACCTGCGCAACTGACGATCGGCCCCGGGGCACGCCATGCGTAGCGCCCCGGGGCCAGACCTTTCTATGTCAGGGTCTGGCGCAGGAAGGCCGCGATCCGCGCCACCGTTTCACCGGCCGCCGGGGTGATCCGGGTCATGGTGATGAAACCGTGGATCTGGTCGGGCAGATGGACATGGTCCACTGCGATGCCCGCTTGCTCCAGCGCCACCCCATAGGCGATGCCTTCGTCGCGCAGCGGATCATGGCCAGCGGTCAGCAGCCAGCAGGGGGGCAGGTCCGACAGGCTGTCCACCCGGATCGGCGAGACACGCCAGTCACTGCGCTGCCCCGCATCGGGCACATAGCAGTCATAGAACCAGTCCATCGTCGCCGCTTCGAGCAACTTGCCCGTCCCGTTTTCCCCCCGTGACGCATAGTCCCCGCCGGCATCCGTGGCCGGGTAGATCAGCACCTGTGCCCGCAGCGGCGGCGTCAGCCCGGCATCCCGCGTCATTATCGCGGCGATCGTGGCCAGATTGCCCCCTGCCGAATCGCCTCCCACAGCCAGCCGCCGGTTGTCGATGCCCAGATCCGCCGCATCCCGATGGATCAGGGCCAGCGCGGCGATAGTATCGTCGACGGCGGCGGGGAACGGGGCCTCGGGGGCCAGGCGATACGCCACGGACACCACAACACAGCCGCTGGCCTCAGCCAAATCATGGCATAGCGCGTCGAACACTTCGAGATCGCCGATGGTCCAGCCCCCGCCATGCAGATAGATCAGGGCCGGCAACGCGGTGCCCTCGGGGGCCTCGGATGGCCGATAGAGCCGCATCGGGCACGCCCCGCCCGTCAGATCGCGCACGGCAGCGCGCTGTGCCGGATCAAGCTGCGTCGCCGAACGCCGTTCGCGCATGGTCTGGCGCGCGCCCGCAACACCCAGATCCTGGGGCGGCGGGGCGCCTGCGTCACGGATCAGGGCCAGAAGGTCCTGCATCTCCGGGGCCATGGGCGCGGTTGGGGGCGGGATGGTCAACGACATGGGACTGTCCTTTTCTGGAAAGCGGTCCGGGCCCGGTCCGCGAGGTTTACGTTGCAAAGCCTATGCCGGGCACGGCATGTCAGATATCATGACAGCAGCAGGGAGGACGGCAATGCGCATGGAAGACAGCGAGGTGATCACCACAATCGCCGAGGCCGGCAGCATCCGTCTGGCCGCTGATCTGCTGGGGCGATCCCAGCCTGGTCTGACCAAGATCCTGCGCCGCACCGAAGAGGCCATCGGCTTTCCGATCTTCGAGCGCACGGCGCGTGGGGTGGTTCCGACGGAACAGGGCCGGGCAATCCTTTACCGGATGACCACGATCCAGAACGAATTCCGCCGCATGCAGATCGAGATTTCCAGCATCCGCAATGCCCATGAAGGCACGCTGACGCTGTGCATTTCGCCGCTGGCCGCGATTGAAATTCTGCCCGCCGCGCTGCGTCAGTTCCAGCAGGTCTATCCCAACATCACGGTGCGCATCGTTTCCGGCACCTATCCCAGCTCGCTGCCGCTGGTCCATCAGGGCAAGGTCGATCTGATGATCGGTCCCGCCCCTCCCGAGGAAATGTGCAGCGGACTGAGCCTGGATCACCTGCTCGACAGTCCGATCGCCGTCGTGACATCCAAATCCTCGCCCCTGGCCAAGGCCAAATCGCTGGCCGAACTGGTCGACGCCAAATGGATCATGATCGGCACCGAGGGCGGCCCCGGCGACATCTTTGTCGGCCCGTTCCGAAAACTCGGGCTGGACCCGCCGCGCGCCCTGGTGCGATCCGACAGCTATTTCGGAGCCATGGCCATCGTCGCCAGCCTGGATGCCGTCTGCACTTTCCCCTCGCGACTGCTGACACTGGCCGATCCCTGGGGGATCTGTGCCATCCCCGTGCGCGAGGAACTGGCGCCGCTGAGCGTGTGCAACATCACCCGCACGCGGCAACCCTTTACCGCGCCGCTGGATTACCTGATCAACTGCATCCACCGGCGCGTCAACACGATGCAGAGCGAGGGATCCCCCCGCCCTGCCGGGCCATCTGGCTGACATCAGCCAAGCGACGGTGCGGCAAAATCCAGCACCTCGAAATCGGTGCGTTTCACTTGGGCTGTTTCGCGCTGATAATCGCCCTGGGTGCGTGGATAGTTGGTCACGACCCGCCCCGAGGCGGTCTGGTAATAGCTTTGGCAATGGCTGGCCGAGTTGACCGAGCGCAGCAATTCGTCCTGCGCCTCGTCACACCACAGCCGCATCGCCTCTTCGCGCACAACGATCGGGCCACCTTCTTTTTCCGCGACATGCAAGGCCTGCATGATGTAATCCGCCTGGCATTCCAGCATCACCAGAACCGATCCCGGGACATTGGTGTTGGGGCCATACATCATGAAGAAGTTCGGGAAATCGGGCACACAGATGCCCAGATAGGCCTCGGCCCCTTCGGCCCAGCGGGTATGGACCTCGGTCCCGCCGATCCCATGGACCCGCATGCCCGGCAGATAGCTGGCCGGATCAAAGCCCGTCGCGTAGACGATCTTATCCAGCTTATGCAGCGTGCCGTCGGCCGTCTGAACCCCTTCGGGCACGATAGAGGAAATCGCCTCGGTCACCACATGGGCATTGGGGGCCTGCAGGCAGGTGTACCATTCGTTGGAAAAGAGCGAGCGTTTGCACCCCAGCTTGAAATTCGGGGTCAGCTTGGCCCGCAGCTCCGGATCCGGCACCAGATCTTCCAGCATGTTGACGAAACCGGCCTGTGCCTCGGCCGTTCCTTCGAAATCGAAGCGGCGGCTGGCGCGGCTTTCGAATTCATTGAAGATACGCTGGCGTTCCTCGGCGGACCGGCCCTCGGCGATCAGCGACTTGGGCATGACATAGGGGGCGGTGCGCTGGAACAGCGTGACCTCGGCCCCGGACTTGACCAGCTCGGGCACGATCTGGATGGCCGACGCACCTGTACCGATGACACCCCAACGCCCCTTGCTCAGGTCCACGTCATGATCCCAGTCGGTGGAATGAAAGGCCTGCCCGGCAAAGCTGTCGCGCCCCGGGATCCGGGGGATGATCGGGGTGTTGAAGATCCCGATGGCGGTGACAAGGGCCTGCGCCTCCCACAATTGGCCGGCCCGTGTCCAGACCTGCCAGATCGCGCGGGCTTCGTCCCATTTCGCCTCGGTCACTTCGGTGTTCAGCTGCACCTTGTCCATCACCCCGCGACGGGTGACAACGGTCCGCATGTAATCGAGGATTTCCTCTTGCGGCGGATAATCGCGCGACCAGGGATGATCGGCCTCGTAGGAATAGGAATACAGGACCGCCGGAATATCGCAGGCCGCGCCGGGATAGTTGTTGTCCCGCCAGACCCCGCCGATATCGTCGGCCCGTTCAAGGATGACGAAATCATCCTGGCCGGTTTCCTTCAGGCGCATCCCCAGGCCAAGGCCGCCAAGCCCGGCCCCAATGATCAGGACCTTGGTACGTCGTGCCTTTTTCATGTCTTCCCCTTTCGTCAGATAATGTAGCCAGCGTCGATGCAGATCATCTGCGAGGTGATCATCCGGCTTTCATCGGCCCCAAGGAAAACCACCGTCTCGGCGATATCCGAGGGTTCGACAAAACGGGCGATCTTACAGCGCCCCAGCATCTCTTTTTCAAAGGAGGCCGGATCTTCACGGGCGTTGATCAGACGGCGCAACATGGCGCTTTCGACCAGCCCCGGATGGATCGTGTTCACCCGGATGCCGCGTGGCCCCAGCGCGGTCGCAGCCGAGCGCATCAGCCCGTTGACCGCGTGTTTCGCCGCGCTGTAGCCGATATTCATCGGCGTCGCCGTGATCCCCATGATCGAAGACGTCAGAATGATCGACCCGCCATCGGCCATCTGCGGCGTGATCGTCTTCAGCCCCAGAAAGAGGCTGCGGACATTCACATCCATGACCTTGTCAAAGACGCCCTCTTCGTAATCCGCCAGGGTCGATACCTTGCCTTCGATCCCGGCATTGCCAAAGAAGATGTCGATCGTGCCAAAGCGGCTTTTGGCCGTCTCGGCCAGGGCGTCTTGCAGGCTCTGTTCGGTCACATCGCCGGCGACCAGCGCCACGCGATCATCGGCGAAATCCGCCACCGCTTTTTCCAGCCCCTCCTGCGACATGTCGCTGAGCACGAGGTTCGCCCCCTCGCGGTGATAGGCCCGGGCCGTGGCCAGCCCGATATTGCCGGCGGCCCCGGTGATGATCGCCGTCTTGTTCGAAAGACGCATGTACTTTCCTTTCCTTTCCTTGTCAGGGTCCCGCCCGCTCAGAACCAGGTGATAGGCACGGTAATGAGCGCCGGGAAAATGATGATGATAAGCACCGCAAGCAGGTTCAGCAGGATGAACGGGGTGACACCGCGGAAGATCTCGCCCAGCGGGATTTCCGTTGCGACGCTCTTGACGGTGAAGATGTTCATCCCGATCGGTGGGGTCAGCATGCCAACCTCGATCATCAGGACGACGAAGATGCCGAAATAGATCGGGTCAATCCCGGCCGCGACCGCAATGGGCAGAAAGACCGGCACGGTCAGCAACATCAGGCCCAGGGTTTCCAGCACACAGCCCAGAACCAGGTAGATCACCGCAAAGATCAGCAGGATCCCGATCCGCCCAAGACCCCATTCGCCGATGATCGCGCTGAGATCCGCAGCCAGGCCGCTGAGATTGACAAAGTTGGAAAACATCCCGGCGCCAAAGACGATCAGGAAAACCATGGATGTGGTCCGCGCCGCCTCAATCGCGCATTCGACGATACCCCAGAAGTTCAGCGATCGGCGCCAGAGAACAATCCCCAGGGCCCCCATGCTGCCGATTCCAGCCGCTTCGGTCACGGTCATGAAGCCGAAATACATCCCGCCAATGACGATGACGAACAGCACCAGTGTCGCCCCGATCCCCTTGAGGGTATGCAGGCGCACAGCCAGAGGCGGCTTTTCTTCGCCTTCCGGCATCATGCCACCGACACGGGCCATGATATAGACCCCACCCATGAACAGCGCGGCGACCATCAGGCCCGGCACCGTCACACCGACGAACAGCAGACGGATATCCTGATCCGTGATCAGCCCATAGATCATCAGCGGGACCGATGGCGGGATCAGCATTCCCAGCACCCCCGAGGCCGCCACGCAGCCCGACGAGATCCGGTCGGCATAACCGCGCGCGCGCATCTGCGGGATGGCAACCTTGGACATGGTCGCCGCCGCCGCCAGCGACGATCCGGTGATCATCCCGAACAGTGCCGAGGCCGCAACCGTCGCCTGGGCCAACCCACCGCGACGATGCCCCAGCCAGGCCTGCGCTGCGGTATAGAGGTCATCAGAAATCCGCGCCCGGTGGATGAAAACCCCCATCAGGATGAACATCGGCATGACCGACAGGGAATAGCTGGCCGAACTGTCCTGAACGACGCTGGCCAGCGTGCCCAGGGCCGGATCCCAGCCCCGCTGCATGGCAAAGCCGATCGTCCCGACAAACAACAGGGCAAAACCCAGCGGCACACCGACCAGGGCAAGGCCGATCGCCGCGCAAAATCCGATAAATGCACTCATTGCCTGTCACTCCACGCTGGCATGGCTCAGGGTCGGGGTCTTGCCCAGCAGCAGCGCGATCAGGCGCAACAGATGGGTCAGGGCCATGACCGCCGTCAGGGCCGCCGCCGCGATGGTGATCGGCGCCTTGGGAATACCGATGACCAGCGATGCATCGCCGAATTTCTGAAAAATCTGAGCCAGATCATAAAGTTGCCAGGCCATCGCCAAGGCCGTGATAAGGCAAATGATTTCAATGACGAACCGGCGCAGTCGCCCGATCAATCCACTGCCGATCGGAATCAATTCAACCGAGATATGGCTGCCGGTGCGCGACAGCGCCGGCAGAAACCAAAAGATGGTCAAGGTCATGGCGACCTCGATCATGTCATAGGCCCCCCGCAGCGGTCGGTGCAGCACATAGCGCCCGACCACATCGACAAAGGTCAGCCCCATGATCCCGAGGATCAGGGCCGCGCCAAGACGGCCATAGAGTGTCCAGAGCCATTCATACCGGCTCTGGGTGCCCGAAAAATTGCTGGCTGTCATGCTCTGCGCCTCAGTCTCTGGCCCGGACGATAGAGCCAAGCGCATCGGAATATTCGAACGCCTTGGCGCGATAGAAATCCAGCGCGGCCCGACCATCGACACCTTTGGCATTGGCCTTGGCGATCCATTCTTCGTCCATCGCGTCGGATGCGGGGGCGAACTGGGTCATCAGGGCTTCGGGGGCATCGATCACCTCGATGCCTTCGGCACGTGCCGTGGCCACCGCCGCACGCTGCGCGATGTCATAGGCCCCGACATATTCCTGCAACTTGGTCTGGGCGACGGCCATCATCGCCTCCTGGTCCTCGGGCGAGATTTCAGCCCAGCGATCCTTGTTCATGAACAAGGCAAAGGACGGTGCGCTCAGACCGCCCGGGATCAGCACGGCGGATTTGGTGTACTGAAAGACGTTGAACGCCTCAAAATCAAACAGGGCCAGCCCTGCATAGGCATCCACCGTCCCCGATGAGATGATTTCATAGGCCTGCACGGCGGGGGCGGCGACGACCGCAGCCTTGCCCGCATCCATCAGCTTGGCCGAAGGCCCGGGGATCGTGTACATTTTCATGCCACGGATCGAGCCCGCCTCATCCGCGCCCTTGCTGCGCATCAGCAGATCGCCGGGCAAACCGACATACAGCGCCAGCAGATGCACATCGTCCAGTTCACCGACCGGTGCGAAATATTCCTGATAGGTTTCCCAGAGCGCGCGGGAATTGCCCTCGGCGCTGAACGTGCCACGCGGCAGGGCAGAAATCAGCATCAACTCGGCAAAGTTCTCAAGGAACGTCATGTTGATATAGCCAACATCAAAGGTGCCGCGCACGACGCTGGTATATTGCGCGGGCGGCGGTGCCAGGGTCGAGGGCGGCACCTTGAAGGTGACCCGGCCTTCGGTGGCCTCGGACAGGTCGTCCAGCCAGGGGAACATGACCTGCGCATTCCAGATATGGGCGTGCGAAATGAATGTGTTGAAAATCAATTCGACATTCTCGGCCCGGGCCGGCGCGGTAACCGCCGCCAGAGACGCACCAAATGTCAGTGCGGCGGTTGCCTTGCGAAGACTTGAAATCATGGTTCTTTCCTCCCTGATAATCGGCCCACCGGGTTTGGGTGTGGCCTATGCGATGCCCGGGATCCGGGCATCGTCAAATTCGGTTCCGGCTGGTTAGTCCTCTTCCGCCAGTGCCTCGGCATAGGCCTTGGCCCGACTGCGGTAAAAGTCCAGCGCCGCGCGCCCGTCCACGCCCTTGGCTTCGGCCTTTGCAATCCAGGCCGCATCCAGTTCGTCCGCCGAAGGCCGGAACGCGGCCATCAGCGCATCGGGGGCCTGGTCGATCTCGATCCCCAGCGCCTCGGCATGGGTCTTGGACTGCCGCGCATAAGCATCAAACGCCCCGACATTAGGCACCAGATGGCTTTGCGCCATGTCCATCACCGTTTGCTGATCTTCCGGCGACAGCGCCGCCCAGCGATCCTTGTTGACGAACAAGGCAAAAGACGGAGCGCTCAGCCCGCCCGGCACCATCAACGCCTTTTGCGCATACTGAAAGACATTGAACGCCTCAAAGTCATACAGGGCCAGTCCGGCATAGACATCCACCGTCCCCGAGGAGATCACCTCATAGGCCTGAACCCCGGGGGCCGAGACAACGGCTGCCCCTACCCCATCCAGAAGCTGCGCTGCCGAGCCCGGGATGGCGTAGGTCTTGATCCCCCGGAAATTGCCGCTGACACCGGTGCCCTTGCGCCGCAGCATGATATCGCCCGGCAGACCGACATAGAGGGCGACCAGATGGACATCGTCGAATTCGCCCGCCTCGGCAAAATATTCCTGATAGGTTTCCCACAGGGCCCGGGAATTGCCCTGGGCGCTGAAGGTTCCCAGCGGCAGGCTGGACAGCTGGACAAGCTCGGCAAAATTCTGGACGAAAACCAGGTTGATATAGGCCGCGTCGAACACGCCCCGCACCACACCCTTGTATTGCTCGGGCGGGGGGGCCAGGCTGGCGGGCGGCACATTAAAGGTCACACGGCCGCCGGTGGCCTTGGTCACGTCCTCGAACCACGGGAAGACGACATCGGCATTCCACGGATGACCGTGTGACGCATAGGTGTTGAACAGGATCTCCACCTCCTGCCCCTGGGCCGGCAACGCCGCACCAAGACCAAGGGTGGCCAGCAGGACCGCAGTACTCTGACGGAATTTCCTCAACATCGTTCCTTCCCCCCGAAGGCTATGAGGCGTGCAGGTTGGCCGCGCCCGGGTCAGGACGCGGCAGCGGGCAGGCACAGGCCCCCCAGATCCAGTTGATCGACGGTGGTAAAGGCACGGATACCCCCATCAACGACAAGATCCTCACCCCGGATCCAGCCCCCGGCTTCGGACAGCAGAAAGGCACAGGCGGCGGCCACCTCGGCCGGCTGGGCCGGACGCCCGGCCCGGGCGATGTTGCGCGCCGTTTTTTCCCCGAAAGCCTTGAGGAAATCATCCAGGATGCCAGTCTGGACCGCGCCAGGACTGACCGTATTCATCGCGATATCACGGGCGATCAGTGGCTCGGTCATGGCCATGGTCCACAGGATGATCGCCTCTTTGGACAGGTTGTAGGCCCGGGTCGCATCGCACCCCTCGGCGGCGACGAACGCCGCGACATCGGCCGCCGTCCGGCAGCCCCCCAGCCGCTTGATCTGATCGACATTCTGCGACCAGCCATAACCGGCCCGCGACGCCAGCGACATGATCCGCCCCCCCGGTACAATCGCCGGCAGCAGCGCATCGGTCAGCGCCCGGGTCCCGAGAAAGTTGATGGTCAGAACCGTTTCGGGCCCCGCCGCCCCCGGCGGCACCCCCGCGACATTGCACAGCGCGTCAATCCGGCCATCGCATTTGTGCAGGATGCTGTCGGTGGCCGCGCGGATCGCGCCCTCATCCATCAGGTCCAGGGCGACAAAATCACTGTCAGGCGTGTCGGGCTGGCGCACATCGGCGGCAACCACCTGATCGCCTCCGGCCCGCAACAATGTGCACAGGGCCTTGCCGATACCGCCAGCGGCCCCTGTTACCACGATTCTACGCATTGACGCGATCTCCTCCCAAGTCTCCTTGGGGTAAGGCACCAGAAATAGGCCGCTGAGACCAGCCTTGAAACGTCATTCCTATAACAGTTTGGAATATGAGGGTGGCGATTGCTTTCCGAGCGATCACTTTATGGGTCACATAGACCCAAAATGTAATCTCAGGACCCGCCTGCCCCGTCAGCACATTTGGCTTCAAGGCAGGCTGTGCACAGGCGGGCCTGATGCGCGTTGTACGGGAAAACCTTGCCGTCTCAGGCCTGCGCTGATCCGAAAAGGCCCCCCGCTTTTTTCGGACTGGTCAAAGGCGTTTCCTGAGACTTCCGCAGCGTGGACACGCTGTAGATCCTTGATTCAACTTTTCCCCGAAATGCTTTAACCTTGCGCCATGACCGATGCCGACAAATATGATCCGCCCCGATCGCTCTATGATCCGCCGGAAGAGGGGCCCGAGGATCTGTGGTTCTTGCCCCCCGAGGATCCGGCTGGTCTGTTTGATCTGCCCTGGCAGACGGACGAAGGATCCCCAGGGATCGCCCCGCCCCACCCCGAGGACTGGCAGGCCGCCGAGGCCCGCCACGCGGTGGCTTTGGCCCGGGCGGCGGCGGCCTTTGGGGCGCTTGATGAACGTTTGCGCCGGGACGGGACGGGGCTGTTACGCCGTCTGGCCCGTCAGGAAGCGGCCGATCTGGGCTGGCATCTGGGTGATCGGGTTCCAGCCGATCGGCTGAACCTGTACCTGATGCTGCGGTTGCCGGGGGCAGGCGACGATCCGCAGGCGCTGGCCCGGGCGGCCTGGGCCGTGCGGCGGCTGGAGGCGCGGGCACAGCCCCAGGCACGCGACCTGGCCAACCTGGCCGGGTTCCTCTCGCGTGAGGTGCAGGCCGATCCCGCCGCCACCGACCTGGTAGACCGCCCTTTGGGGGGTGAATTTTCCGCACTGGCGGCCGAATGGCAGGCGGATCTGAGCGCGCCGGGTGGCCTGCATCCGATCACCCGCGCCGCCCTTGGCTGGGGGGGCTGGCGCCGGCTGGGCCTGTCGGGGGAAAGTGCGATGATCGAAGGGGCCGTGGCCGCCGCCCGGATCGGCGCTGTCGAGGGGCGCGGCGGCCTGCCCTTTCTGCCACTGGGGGCTGGTGGGGGTCAGGCCTTGCGCGCCTTTGGCCCCCCGGATCGAGCCCTGCCGCTGTGGTATGCCGGCGTGACCGAGGCGCTTCAATCCTGCCTGATGCTGTGCGACCGGGTTGCGGATTGGCTGGTGCGTGCAGGCGAAGGCACCGCCGATCTGTCGGGGCGCACCCCGCCCCTGATCATCGGGTTCCTGGCCGGCTGGCCGCTGGTTTCGGCCCCGATGCTGGAAAAGCTGACCGGGGCGTCACGGGCGGCCGTGCAGCGCAACCTGATCCTGTTTCAGCAGCGAGGACTGGTCCGCGAACTGACCGGGCAGGACCGGTTCCGGTTCTGGGCCGCCGCGCTGTAGGGACGCCTCGGGCCGGAGTGTTGTGATCTCGCGGGCCGCCCCCTGAACGGCGTTTGGCTGACGGACGCGCGAAACTGGGAAAGTATGGACCGAGGCAATGCGCGGCCTGGGCGAACCAGTGGATTTGTCTATTTCCCCCGGAACAGGCTGCCCAGGATCCCGCGGACCATCCGCTGCCCCCGGCGTGTGCCCAGTTCCTTGACCACCGTTCGGGTCAGCGTCTCGGTCAGGCTGGGGGTGCTGCGCGGCGCGCGGTTGCTGCTGCGACGGGTGGGCTCATAGCGTCGGGCACGGGCATAATCGCGGGTTTCGGCCTCGGCCTTCTCCTTGGCGCGGACCTCTGCTGCCTCGGCCTCGGCGGCCTCTTGCGCGGCTTTGGCGGCCCGGGCGGCCAGCAGCTCGTGCGCGCTTTCCCGATTGACCGCCGTCTCATAGCGCCCGGCCACGGGCGAAGCCGCCAGTGCCGTGCGCCGTTCATCGTCCGTGATCGGACCCATGCGCGATTGTGGCGGCCGGATCAGGGTGCGTTCTGCCACGCCTGGCACAGCCTTTTTCTGCAGAAGGGATGTCACCGCCTCACCTGTGCCCACCTCGCGGATGGCGGTTTCGGTGTCGAAACGAGGGTTGGGGCGGAAGGTCTGGGCCGCCAGTTTCAACGCCTTGACATCGCGCGGGGTAAAGGCCCGCAGCGCATGTTGCAGCCGGTTGCCCAACTGCCCCAGCACATCAGGCGGCACATCATCGGGGTTTTGGGTGACAAAATACACCCCCACCCCCTTGGAGCGGATCAGCCGCACCACCTGTTCGATCCGGTCGATCAGCACCTTGGGGGCGGTGTCGAACAGCAGATGGGCCTCATCGAAGAAGAAGACCATTACGGGCTTGTCGGGATTGCCGACCTCGGGCAGGGTCTCGAACAGTTCCGACAGCAGCCAGAGCAGAAACATCGCATAGAGGCGCGGGGCGGTCATCAGCCGCTCGGCCATCAGCACGTTGATCTGCCCCGCCCCGTCATGGATGGCAATCATGTCACGCAGATCCAATGCCGGTTCGCCCAGAAAGCCCTTGGCCCCTTCGTTTTCCAGCACCAGAAGCGCGCGCTGGATCGCCCCGATCGACGCCGAAGACACATTGCCATAGCGCGTCTTCACCTGATCGGCATTGTCCCCCAGCCAGGCAAGCATGGCGCGCAGGTCATCCAGATCCAGCAGGGCCAGGCCTTCGTCATCGGCGACGGCAAAGGCGATGGTCAGCACGCCTTCCTGCACGTCACTCAAGTCCATCAGCCGGGCCAGCAGCAAGGGGCCCATCTCGGCCACAGTGGCACGGACCGGGTGGCCCTTTTCGCCGAAAAGGTCCCAGAACACGACGGGAAAGGCGCGGAAACCATAGTTGGCCAACCCGATCTGATTGGCCCGGTTCAGCAGGAAATCCTTGGCCTCACCCGGCTGGGACAGACCCGAGACATCGCCCTTCACATCGGCCATGAAGACCGGCACGCCTGCGGCAGAAAAGCCCTCGGCCAGGATCTGCATGGTCACGGTCTTACCGGTCCCCGTTGCCCCGGCAATCAGCCCGTGGCGGTTGGCCAGGTTCAGCAGCAACTGTTGCGCGTCGTTATGGGTGAAGCCGCCACCGCCCACGAAGATATCCGGCTGCGTCATCGCGCCCTCTTCCGCTGGTTCTGTTCGTCTGGCCGGGGCCGGCCCTGCAGATCCCCTGCCCGGACCGGCCCCGATCATGGGGCGCCTGTCAGGCCCGGAGCCCCAGGATCTGGCGGGCCTGGGTGGCGGTGGCCACAGGCCGGTCATATTTCGCACACAGATCGGCCGCCCGCTTGATCAGTGCAGCGTTTGACGGGGCCCGCCTGGTCCTGTCCAGCCGCACGTTGTCTTCCAGCCCGGCACGGGTATGTCCGCCGGCCGCGATCGCCCATTCGTTGACGAGGATCTGGTTGGCGCCGATGCCGGCAGCGCACCATTGCGCGCCCGGGGCCCGCTTTTCGAACAGATCCACGTAGAGATTGAAAACTTCGCGATCAGCGGGCATGGCATTTTTCACACCCATGACGAATTGCACGTAAAGCTGACCATACAGCAGGCCCTCGTCATGCAGGCGAATGGCCTGCAGGATATGGCTGAGGTCAAAGGCCTCGATCTCCGGGGTGACCTGGTAGGTCCGCATCTGTTCGGCCAGCCAGTCGACAAGATCGGGCGGATTTTCATAAACCCGGGTGGGAAAGTTGTTCGACCCCACCGACAGCGAGGCCATGTCCGGACGCAGCGGCAGCATGCCGCCCCGGGTCTGCCCGGCCCCGGATCGGCCGCCGGTGGACAGCTGGATGATCGTGCCTGGGCAGTGCTTTTCCAGCCCTTCCTTCAGGCGGGCGAAGCGATCGGGATCGCTGGTGGCCGAGCCATCATCGTTGCGCACATGGCAATGCAGGATGGTGGCCCCGGCCTCGACCGCCTCGACGCTGCTTTCGATTTGTTCCTCGACGGTGATCGGCACGGCCGGATTATCTGATTTCTGCGGCAGCGATCCGGTGATGGCGCAGCACAGGATGCAGGGAAGGCCTGCAACGTCGCGGGGTTCGGTGTCGGTCATGGTTCTGGTCCCGTTTGGTGGTCGTCGTCAGCCGGCGCTAACGCGGTTCAACCCGCGCCCCGCCACTCTGCATGTGCCTGTCATAGCCGAGGATGGCCGCAACAGCCAGATCTTAGACAAGAGCCGCCGATCCGGTCAGAGGGGCCGACCCAAGGGCGACATGAACGCGCAACTGCACGCCGTCACCGACGCGAAAGGACGCCCGATCCAGGTCTTCATGTCGGCCGGGCAAGTCATGGTTAGAGCGTGTCGCGTTCCTTCGAAGTCACACGACACGCTGCAAGTCTTTGACACCGCCTGTTCGACAAGGACAAAACCGGTACCCAGTTTTGTGCAACATGCTCTAACAGGCTGCTGAAAAAGGAAACCTGGCAATGCCGGACGGGGAAACTGTTCCGGCCCGGCCTTCTGACCCGCGCGCTGAGGGATGCGCCCGACCCTGGGTGGGCGCCCCGTTACGCTGGGGCGGGTGTGCTTTATGCCTGCCACGCCCCTCCATCCGCTGTGCTTTTTGAAACGTCGCAATGCGCCCTCCCTGTGGGAGGGTCGGGCGCGGCCC
>JBKDZR010000091.1:0-50962 GCA_047971485.1 Qingshengfaniella sp.
CATCGCGATCAAGGCGCTCAACCGCATGACCCGCCTCGGGGCTGCGGAATTCCAGCCTGTGTCATGATGTCAGCGGGGTAAGGGGCGATTCCGTCCGAAATTCGCTTCGTGCAACAAGGTCCCTTGTGCTCCACTTTGTGTCGCACTTACCTGTCCAGATCGTAAGTCTTTGATTTAGAAAACAATGGCGGAGAGACAGGGATTCGAACCCTGGGACCCCGTGAAGGGTCAACGGTTTTCGAGACCGCCCCGTTCGACCACTCCGGCACCTCTCCGCGGGGGTCTCGGCGGGTCTTAGTGAACTGCTCAGGCGGCTGCAAGCCTTTTTCTGGCCCAAGAGATGGACAAGGGGCTGGCGCCCCGTCATCCTGGCTGGACAGGATAAGGAGGGCGCGATGCGTAGTGTGGTGGCCGCAATTCTGGCATGCGCCTTGCCGGGGCTGATCTGGGCCCAGACCGTGCGCGGGGGCGATGCGGTTCTCGCGGCGTTGCGGCTGGGGGATCTGCTGCGTATCATGCAGATCGAGGCCGTCGAGACAGGCGCTGATCTGGCCGAAGGGGTTGTCTCGGGCGGGCAGATGGTGCGCTGGCGGGCGACGCTGGATCGGATCAATGATTCCGCGCGGCTTTTGCAGGTCATGGCCGATGATTTCGATGCCGTCCTGCCGCCGCAGGACGTGGCACCGATCCTGGCGTTTCTGGAAACCCCGCAGGGGGTGCGGGTGATCGGCTTGGAACTGTCGGCGCGTCAGGCACTGCTCAATCCTGATATCGAAGCGCGTAGCGAGGAAATCTATCGCCAGCGCCGTGCCGCGCGCGATCCGCGGGTGGCCTTGGTGGAACGCTTCGCGCAGATTAATGATCTGGTCGATTCGAATGTCCGGGGGGCGATGAATGCAAATGTCGCTTTTCTGCAGGGCATGCGCAGCGGTGGCGGTGCGCCGCCTGGGGGACAGAGCGACGTTGAGATCGCAGCGCAAGTGTTGGCGCAGGAACCCGAAATCCGTGCCTCGACCGAAGAGTGGATCCATGCGTTTCTGCTGATGGCCTATGCGCCGCTGAGTGACGAGGATCTTGGCGCCTATATCGCCTTTTCCGAGACATCGGCCGGGCAATCGCTGAACCGTGCACTCTTTTCGGCCTTTGAGCGTATCTTCGTCAGCACCTCGCGTGAAACGGGTGAGGCCTTTGGGCGCTTGCTGATCTCCGAAGATCTGTGACCAACGCCGCCGACGGGCTGGATGGTGGTTGACTTGACCCGGATTTTTGACGATAGAGCGGGTTCTTGGCCCCGAATGGGGTCATCACCCATGCCGATAAGGCAAAACATGCCGATAAGGCACGCTGTCCACAGGCGGGGCGCACAGTCCCCGGAACGCCGTTGAAACGGGGCCGCCGGACGCGGTAAGAGAAGGAAGATACCATGTTTGCGGTCCTCAAGACCGGCGGCAAGCAATACAAGGTCCAGAACGGCGATGTTCTGAAGATCGAAAAGCTTGAAGCAACCGCTGGCGACAAGATCACCTTTGACCAGATCCTGATGCTGGGCGGCGAGACGCCGACGATCGGCAGTCCGCTGGTGTCGGGGGCCTCGGTTGTTGCCGAAGTTCTGGAACAGACCAAGGCCGACAAGGTCATCAGCTATGTCAAGCGCCGCCGGAAGCATTCGTCCCAGCGGACCCGTGGCCATCGTCAGCCGCTGACCGTTGTGCGCATCACCGACATCGTGGCAGGCGGCAAGACCGCTGCGGCCGCCGAGTAAGGAGTAACGACAGATGGCACACAAGAAAGCAGGCGGTTCATCCCGTAACGGCCGCGATTCCGCAGGCCGCCGTCTTGGCGTCAAGAAATACGGCGGCGAGGCCGTGATCCCGGGCAATATCATCGTGCGTCAGCGCGGCACCAAGTGGTGGCCGGGCGAGGGCGTTGGCATGGGCAAGGATCACACCATCTTCGCCATGGCGGAGGGCAGCGTGACCTTCCGGACCGGTTTGAAGGGGCGCACCTTTATTTCGGTGCTGCCGGTGGCCGAAGCGGCGGAATGACGCCGGCCCATCAGGTCTGATGAAACGGGGGATCGGCGCATGCGTCGGTCCCCTTTTTCTATTTGGGAACATGTGGTAAGGTTTCGTTTACAGTCACTGACTAAAGCTGTGCGTCACTGAATTTTTAACAATCTTATGCACAGCGCTCTTCCGCCGAAAACTTGACCGATGGTGCCGGGGTGCCCATCTGACAGGGCAGGGAGACGTCCTGGATCACATCTGGTTTTGCCATTCGTTGAAGCAGGGCTTGCGACGGGTGGGCTATCGGATGCCCGGGGGAGTACAGTGTATTTGGGAGGCGTATCATGATTTTCGAACAGGTTCTCGATCAACCCAGCATCGCCACGGAACGGCTGTGGCTGCGTCCGCTTCGCCGATCCGATGAAGGGCTGCTGACCCTGTATTCCGGCGATGAACGGGTGGCGCGCAATACCCGCTCGATTCCCCATCCGTTGCCGCCGGGCACCAGCGCCGCCTTCATTGCGCGGGCTCTGGCCAGTGATCGCAAGTCCGATGTCTGGGTCATGGATGGCGCGTCCGTCGGTCTGGCTGAGCTGCTGGGCCTCCTCACCTTGACCTCGATTGCGCCGGGTCGGTCGGAGATCACCTATTGGGTGGCGCCGGCCTTTTGGAACACCGGTTTCGCCTCGGAAGCGGTGCGGGGGCTGTTGAAGGCCAATCCACAATCCGCATCCACCGTGTTTGCCGAGGTTTTTCAGACCAACGCCATCTCGGCGCGGGTTCTGACCAACCTGGATTTCAACTATATCGGCGATGCCGAGGCCTATTCCGTCGCCCAGGGTCGGACGGTGCCAACCTGGACCTATCTGCGCAAGCTGGACTGACCTTTTCGACCCAGGCCATCCGGCACCGGCGCAGCCCCGCTTGAGGCTGCGCTTTTTTTTCGGTATCGCGGGCGGACGCGCCGTTTTCGGGACAGGTCTGATGAAATTCCTCGATCTTGCAAAAGTCACCATTCGCTCGGGCTCGGGCGGCAATGGCTCGATCAGTTTCCGTCGCGAGAAGTTCATGGAATATGGCGGTCCGGATGGCGGCGATGGCGGGCGCGGCGGCGATGTCGTGGCCGTGGTGGTGGATGGTCTGAACACGCTGATCGATTTCCGCTATCAGCAGCATTTCTTCGCCAAGAACGGCAAAGGCGGCATGGGGGCGCAGCGCACCGGTAAAAGCGGTGAAGACATCGTGCTGCGGGTGCCGGTCGGGACCGAGATCCTGGAAGAGGATGGCGAAACAGTGATCGCCGATCTGACCGAGGTCGGTCAGCGCATCGTCCTGGCGCGGGGCGGCAATGGCGGTTTCGGCAATCTGCATTTCAAGACCTCGACCAACCAGGCCCCGCGCCACGCCAATCCCGGTCAGCCGGGGGTGGAGCGCGAAATCTGGCTGCGCCTCAAGCTGATCGCCGATGTCGGGTTGCTGGGGTTGCCCAATGCCGGCAAATCCACGTTTCTGGCGGCGGTGTCCAACGCCCGGCCGAAGATTGCCGATTATCCGTTTACCACGCTGCATCCCAACCTTGGGGTTGTCGGGGTGGACAACGTGGAATTTGTCATCGCGGATATTCCCGGGTTGATCGAAGGCGCCCATGAGGGCAGGGGGATCGGGGATCGTTTCCTGGGCCATGTCGAGCGCTGCGCCGTGCTGTTGCATCTGGTCGATGGCACCTCCGAGACAGTGGCCGAGGATTACCGCACGATCATCACCGAGCTTGAGGCCTATGGGGGTGAACTGGTCCACAAGCCGCGGGTCACGGTGCTGAACAAGGTTGATGCGCTGGACCCCGAGATCCGGGCCGAGCGGGCGGCGGAACTGGCTGCGTGCTGCGGCGGCGCGGTGTGGCAGATGTCCGGGGTCAGCCATGAGAATGTGACACCCGTGCTGCGGGCCTTGCGCGGCTTGATTGATGAGGACCGGCTGCGCCGCAAGGGCCCGGTCGATGACGGCGGGGGGGATGATCCGTGGCGTCCCTGAACGACAGCCGCCGGGTGGTTCTCAAGATCGGCTCGGCGCTGCTGGTCGATCGCAACAGCGGTTTGCGCGCGGCCTGGCTGGCGACTCTGGCCCGGGATGTCCGTGATTTGCGCGCTGAGGGCCGGGATGTCGTCCTTGTGTCTTCGGGCTCAATCGCCTTGGGCCGGCGGGTGCTGGGCCTGGCCGATGGCCCCTTGCCGCTGGAGCAAAGCCAGGCGGCGGCGGCGGTCGGCCAGATCCGATTGGCCCGCGCTTATGAAGAGGTGCTTGGGCCGCTGGGGATCAAGACCGCGCAGGTTCTGGTGACCCTGGAGGACAGCGCCGACCGCCGCCGTTATCTGAACACGCGCGCAACCCTGCATCAGTTGCTCAGCTTCGGGGTTGTGCCCATCGTCAACGAAAACGACACCGTAGCCACCGATGAGATCCGCTTTGGCGACAATGACCGGCTGGCGGCGCAGGTGGCGGCGACGGTGGGGGCTGACACGCTGGTGTTGCTCAGCGATGTGGATGGGTTCTACACGGCCAATCCGGCGCTGGATCCGACGGCCCGGCGCTTTGACGTGGTCGAGCGGATCACCCCTGAGATTGAGGCCATGGCCGGCGAGGGCGTTTCCGGCCTGTCGCGGGGGGGCATGATCACCAAGCTGATGGCGGCCAAGATCGCCACCGGGGCCGGGTGCGCCATGGCGATTACCCTGGGCACGCGCGACCGCCCCGTTGCGGCGTTGCGCGATGGGGCGTCGTGCACCTGGTTCCTGCCTGATACCGACCCGCAGGGGGCGCGCAAGCGCTGGATCGCGGCGATGAAGCCACGCGGAACGGTGCAGGTCGATGCCGGGGCCGCCGCCGCATTGGGACGGGGCAAGTCGCTGTTGCCAGCCGGGGTTGCCGGCGTGACAGGCCGTTTTGGGCGGGGCGATCCCGTGCGCATTGCCGGCCCGGATGGTGCGACCCTTGGGGTCGGGCTGATCCGCTACACGGCCGAGGAAACCCGCGCCATTCGCGGGCGCCACACAGGTGACATTGAGACGGTGCTGGGCTATCCCGGTCGGGCTGCGTTGATCCACAGGGATGATATGGTGCTATGAAGGATCTGGAGACACTCACCGCGACCATGGACGAAATCGGCCGCAAGGCCCGGGCCGCCGCTGCCGAGCTGGCCTGTGCCAGCCCGTCGGTGAAACGCGCGGCACTTGAGGCGGCGGCCGAGGCGATGATCGCACGCCAGTCCGAGATCCTGGCCGCCAATGAACAGGATCTGGGGTTCGCCCGCGAAAAGGGGCTGTCGGGGGCGATGCTGGACCGGCTGCTGTTGACGCCCGAACGGATCGACGGGATCGTCGCCGGCCTGCGCGCCGTGGCGGCCCAGGACGATCCGGTGGGGCAGGTGATCAGCGAATGGGATCGTCCCACGGGCCTGCATATCCGCCGGGTGCGCACGCCTCTGGGGGTGGTTGGCGTGATCTATGAAAGCCGCCCCAACGTGACCGCCGATGCCGGGGCGCTGTGCCTGAAGGCCGGCAATGCCGTGATCCTGCGCGGCGGCTCGGAAAGCTTTCACAGCTCGGCCGCCATCCATGCTTGTCTGGTAGACGGGCTGCGGGCCGCAGGCCTGCCCGAGGATGCTATCCAGCGCGTGCCCGTGCGCGACCGTGCCGCCGTGACCGAGATGTTGCGCATGACCGATTATATCGACGTGATCGTGCCGCGCGGGGGCAAAGGGCTGGTTGGCCTGGTTCAGGCGGAGGCGCGGGTTCCGGTCTTTGCCCATCTCGAAGGCATTTGCCACATCTATGTCGATGCCGCTGCCGACATGGACAAGGCCCGCCGGGTGATCCTGAATGCCAAGACCCGACGCCCGGGGATCTGCGGGGCTGTGGAATGCATTCTGGTCGATCGCGCCTTCTTTGAGACCCAGGGCGCGCCCTTTCTGGAAGATCTGATCGCTGCCGGGGTCGAGGTGCGCGCTGATGGCGCGCTTCAGGCCCTGCCCGGTACTGTGGCGGCTGGCCCTGATGACTTCGGTCATGAATTCCTGGACATGATCGTCGCGGCGAAAGTCGTTGATGGTGTCGAGGGGGCCATCGCCCATATCCGCCGCTTTGGATCCCAGCATACGGACTGCATCCTGACCGAGGATGATGCCGCCGCCGGTCAGTTCTTCGCCCGGCTGGACAGTGCCATCCTGATGCGCAACGCCTCGACCCAATTCGCCGATGGCGGGGAATTCGGCATGGGGGCCGAGATCGGCATCGCCACCGGCAAGATGCATGCGCGCGGGCCGGTGGGGGCCGAACAGTTGACCAGCTTCAAATATCTGGTCGACGGCGACGGAACCGTCAGGGCCTGACGCGACGCGACAGGCTGATCAGGATGGTGCCGTCCCGGCGGTTCAGTTCCAGTTTGCGGCTGCTTTCCCTCAATGCGGGAAGGGCCAGCCCGAACTGGACCTGTGCCGGGGTGATCTGGACGTCGTTTTCGTCGCCTTCCAACAAGGACCACAGATCGTCGAGGGGTTTGATCTTCTGGGCCCGGGCGCTGACATGCCAGCCGTCATCGGCGGCCTGGATCCCGATTTCGCCGCCATAGGGCATGGCGGTTTCACAGCACTGGATCAGCAGGAACAGCAGCTTGGCATCGCGCCGGGCCACGTCCTGTTGGGAATGCCAGGTGATCTTCAGCCGGCTGCCACGGGTCAGATCCGACAGCAGGGATACGATTTCCTGACGTGCAACCGCCTGATTTTCCCCGGCTGCCCCATAGGCGATGCGGTAATAGCGGATGCGTGTGTTGGCATTGGTCAGGCTGTCGTTGATCAGGGCCATCTCGGGGCCGCTTGCCCCACCGCTCATGGAAAGCAGTTCCAGTCCGTTGCCGATCGCGCCGATCGGGCTTATCAGGTCATGGCAAATGCGTGATCCCAGAAGCTCGGCGAGATTCCGTGTCGTGGCCGTCATACTGAACCTTTTATGCGTGGAGGCGTGCGTTTGAACGCGTTTCTTGAACCCGGCAGTCTGGTCAGACATCCAGAACGTGCGGATTGGGGGCTCGGACAGGTCCAGTCGGTGATCGGGAACCGGATCACCGTGAATTTTGAACATGCCGGAAAAGTGGTCATTGATGGCCGTGAGATCGAATTGGTTTCTGTTAGTGAATATTAAAAGATGACTCCTGCGATTAGTACAACCTTGGGGCGATCATTTTTTCCGCATGGTACACATTCATGTTGCATTCGGCGCACAGTTGACGCGGACGCCGGGTGCGATCCACGGGGAAGAACATGACACTGGCGCACAGCCCCCGTTTCGAGGTCCGGTTGGCCGCCACTGACCAGGAGATACAGGCCGCCCAGCACCTGCGTTACAAGGTGTTCGTGCAGGAACTGGGCAGCGATGGTGATCTGGTCGATCACGATGCCCAACTGGAACGCGACCGCTTTGATCCGTTTTACGATCATCTGCTGCTCTATGATCTTGCCCGTGATGCTTTGCCCCAGGATCAGGTCGTTGGGGTGTACCGGCTGATGCCTGGGGATCGTGCGGTGGGGGCGGGCGGTTTTTATACCGCCGGTGAATACGATCTGTCGCCGCTGATCGAATCGGGTCGACCGCTGCTGGAACTGGGGCGATCCTGTCTGCATCGGGACTATCGTGGTGGGGTGGCCATGCATGTGATCTGGAGCGCGCTGGCCGAGTATATCCTGGCACGCGGCATCGAGATCCTGTTTGGGACGGCCAGTTTTCACGGCACCGATATCGCCGGGCTGACGCCGCAATTGTCCTTGCTGCACCATCGTCACCTGGCGCCGCCGGATCTGCGGGTTCGGGCGCTGGCGCAACACTATCAGCCCATGGATCTGATGGCCGAGGCCGCCATTGACCGGCCGGCAGCGATGCGCGCGGTGCCGGCCCTGATCAAGGGATATCTGCGCCTGGGGGGATTCGTCGGGGACGGGGCGTTCATCGACCATGCGTTCAACACCACGGATATATGCCTGGTCCTCGATACCGCGCGGATGAACGATCGCCAGCGCGCCATCTATACAAGGGGCGGGGCGGCGTGAATCGGCGGACCTGGCATTCCCCCGATCCACCGCCCGAGATCCGCCCTCCCGGCTGGACCGGGATCCTGCGGGCGGCGCTGCGCGGGGGGCCGTTGATCCTGATCATGGCCGTGTGTCTGGCGTTGATGGGCCTGCTGCGGCTGATCGAACGGCCGCTTTGCGGGCTGCGCCGCCCCCTCACGCCCGGGCTGACGCTGTTTGTGTGCCGTGCCGCATTTGTGCTGACCGGGGTCAGTTTGCGGGTCCGGGGCCAGCCCATGGTCGAGGCCGGGATCGTGGTGGCCAATCATTCGACCTGGTTCGATATCTTTGCGTTGAATGCCCGCCAGCGGGTGTATTTCGTCGCCAAGCAAGAGGTGGCGGGCTGGGCCGGGATCGGTCTGTTGGCCAAGGTGACGGGCACGTTGTTCATCAGCCGGGACCGGGGCCAGACCCTGCGCCAGAAAGCGGCCTTTGAGGCCCGGCTGGGGGCCGGTCAGCGGTTGCTCTTTTTCCCCGAGGGCACCAGCAGCGATGGCCAGCGTGTCCTGCGCTTCAACCCGACGCTCTTTGCCGCCGCCATGGCCGAAGGGGGGCTGTCGGTGCAGCCGGTCACGGTGATCTACACGGCGCCCGAGGGGCAGGATCCACGGTTTTATGCCTGGTGGGGCACGGCCGAGTTGGCGCCCCACCTGCTGCATATCCTCGCCGCGCCGCGTCAGGGGCAGGTCGAGGTGATCTATCATCCGCCGCGCCCGATTGCGGATTTCGCCGATCGCAAGGCTTTGGCGGTCTGGGCCGAGGAAACGGTGCGGGCGCCTTTTCTGGCCCGGGGGATCGGCGGGGATTAGCCGCCTGACAAGCGGGCGTAGATCGCCTTGAGACGCGCCGCCGGATCCGCATCGCCCCAGATTTCGTCGCCCAGGGCAATGAAATCGGCCACGGGGGCAAGGGCGGTGATCTCGGCGTCGCCCAACGCGCCTTCGGCGACAACCGGGACTTCGATCATTTCCGACCACCAGGCGAAAAGATCCGGTTCCGCCCGGCTGCCATCGCCCAGGGCGGTCTGGCCGGCGGGACCGAAGGCCACGTAATCGGCCCCGGCCTCGCCTGCGGTCATGCCATCATGGCGCGAAGTGCCGCAGAATACGCCGATAATCGCCTCTTCCCCAAGTGTTTTCCGTGTCTTGCGAACCGATCTTGAACCATCTGTCAGATGAACCCCGTCCAGACCCAGTCGCTCGACCAGCGCGACATGGCGGTCGATGACCAGGGGAATATCGCGGGCATGGGCGATTTCGCGCAGGGTATCAGCGGCGCGGGCGATGTCCTCTTCGGCGCTGCTGGTCAGGGCCAGGCGCAGGCAGGCCACCGGCGCTGCATCCAGGGCCGCAGCCAGACGGCGCGAGAACTCGGCCGGGGTAAAGCTGGGCGGGGTAACAAGGTAGATCTGCGGGTGCTCTGGTGTGGACATGGGGCCCTCCGGTCTTTCGATGCTGCCTATCGCGCTGCGGCCCCCGAGACAATGGCATTGCCTGAACGCCCCGGGCACCGTATCAGCGCGGCCATGGAACAGACCGCCATTCCCCCCGCTTTCGTGCTTGTCCGTCCGCAGATGGGCGAAAATATCGGCGCTGCGGCGCGGGCGATGTGGAATTTCGGCTTGGATCGGATGCGTGTGGTCAGTCCCCGCGATGGCTGGCCAAACCCGCGTGCCGTTGCCATGGCCAGTGGGGCAGGCCGGCTGCTGGATGAGGCGCAGATCCATGACACGCTGGATGCGGCGCTGGCCGATTGCACCTTTGTCTTCGCCACCACGGCGCGCCCGCGCGGCATGACCAAGGATGTCTACAGCCCCGAGGCCGCCATGGCCGAGGCCCGCGCCCGCAGTGCCCAGGGCCAGCGGGTGGCGGTGTTGTTCGGGCCGGAACGCGCAGGCCTGGAGAATGACGATATCACCCGGGCCAATGCCATCATCACCGTGCCGGTGAACCCGGAATTCGCCTCGCTCAATCTGGGGCAATGCGTGCTGCTGACCGCCTATGAATGGCGCCGGCAGGCCGGAGGGATCGCGGCGCGCGAGACCGAGATGCTGGGCGGCGATTGGGCCAGCCGCCATGAGGTGGCCAAACTGGCCGAGCATTACGAGGATCGCCTGGCCGAGGCCGGCTTCTTTTTTCCCGAGGCCAAGGCCGAGGGCATGAAGCGGACCCTGCGCAACTTGTGGTCGCGCATGCCGATGACCCGTGCCGATACCCAGATCCTGCATGGGATCATGCGCCAGATGGTGCGCTGGAAAGAACGCGGCTGAGCGGCTTGCAGCGCAGGGGGCAGGGGCCTAATGTCCGCGCCGACCCCGGAGGGACGCCATGAGCCAGACCAAGACGCCACGCAGCATTTTCGAAGATGTCTCCCAGGGGGGGGCACCGGCCGCTCACCAGCCCGTCGGGGGGGTGATCGACCGGGGACGCGGGGGCGCACGCAGGGCGATCCGGGCCTGGCTGATGGTGCTGTTCGTACTGGTGGTGGCGATGGTCGCGGTGGGCGGGTTGACCCGGCTGACCGGCAGCGGGCTGTCGATCACCGAATGGCGCCCTGTGACCGGGGCGATCCCGCCGCTCAGCACGGCCGATTGGCAGGCGGAGTTCGAGAAATACCAGCAGATCCCCCAGTTTACCTATGATAACCCGGACATGACCCTGACCGGGTTTCAGTTCATCTACTGGTGGGAATGGAGCCACCGGCAGTTGGGCCGGCTGGTTGGGGTGATTTGGGCCCTGGGCTTTGTCGGGTTTCTGGCGGCGCGCAAGATCCCGGCGGGCTGGACGGGACGCCTGATCTGGATCGGGGCGCTTGGCGGGCTGCAAGGCGCGATCGGCTGGTGGATGGTGGCCTCGGGCCTGGGCGAGGGGATGACGCGGGTCGCGTCTTACCGGCTGGCCGTACATCTGGGCTTGGCCTTTGTCATCCTGGGCTATATCGCTTGGTATGTGAACCTGCTGGGCCGACCCGAGCCTGCTTTGCTGAAGGCGCGGCGGGAACGCGATCCGCGCCGCTTCGGTCTGGCCACGGGCATGATGCATCTGGCCTTCGTGCAGATCTTGCTGGGGGCGCTGGTGGCCGGGATCGACGCGGGGCGCAGCTTTGCCGATTGGCCGCTGATGGCGGGGCAGATCCTGCCGGCCTCGGCCTTCGATGCGCAACCGCTGTGGCGGAATTTCTTCGAGAACCCGGCCTTGGTGCAGTTCATTCATCGGATGGTGGGCTATCTGCTGTTTGTCTTCGGGATCGTTACTTGGCTGCGTGGGCGCAAATCGGCCCATCTGGCCACTGCGCGGGCCTTTGACTGGATGATGGTGGTGCTGTTCGGCCAGGTGGTGCTGGGGATCGGGACGGTGCTTTACGGTGCGCCCTGGCAGATCGCCATCGTTCATCAGTTGGGCGCTGTGGCGCTGTGGGTTCTGATCATCCGTGCACGTTTCCTGGCGCAATACCCTCTGGCCCAGTCGGTGCGGGGCACAGCCTAGCCCTTGTGGCCTGCGCCCTCAGGCCCCAAATGCCGGAAAGCACAGGCAGGAGGCACCCATGGGATATTTGCGTACCGCGATTCTGATGGCGGCGATGACCGCACTGTTCATGGCGGTTGGGTACATGCTGGGCAGTGGCGGCGGGGCGCTGATCGCGCTGATTATTGCGGCCGTGACCAATGTGTTCGCCTGGTGGAACTCGGGCGCCATGGTTTTGCGCATGCATCAGGCCCGGGCAGTCAGTGCACAGGACAGTGGCTTGGTGGCCATGGTTGCCGATCTGGCGCGTCAGGGCGGGCTGCCGATGCCAGCCGTCTATGTAATCGAAACCGACCAGCCCAACGCCTTTGCCACGGGCCGCAATCCTCGCAACGCCGCCGTAGCCGTGACCACAGGCCTAATGCACCGCCTTAGCCGCGAGGAATTGGCCGGGGTCATCGCCCATGAACTGGCCCATATCAAGCACCACGATACGGCGTTGATGACCTTCACCGCGACCATGGCGGGGGCGATCTCTATGCTGGCCAATTTTGCGCTGTTTTTTGGCGGCAGCCGGGACCGGCCCATGGGGATCGTGGGAACGCTGGCGATGATGGTGCTTGCGCCGATGGCGGCGGCACTGGTGCAGATGGCGATCAGCCGCAGCCGGGAATATGAGGCGGATCGGATCGGTGCCGAGATCTGCGGCCATCCGCTTTGGCTGGCCTCGGCGCTGGAGAAGATCCAGGCTTCGGCCAGCCGGATCGACAATATCGCGGCGGAACGCAACCCGGCGACGGCGCATATGTTCATCATCAACCCGCTGCATGCCCATGCGGTGGACGGGCTGTTCCGCACCCACCCCCGTACCGAGGAACGGGTGGCCCGGCTGCGCGCGATGGCCGGGGCGGGGATGTCGGCCAGCCGCGTGCCGCGTACCACGCGCCGTACGGGGCAAGGGCCTTGGGCATAGGCCATGGTTTGATGCAACGGCCCTAGTGACAGGCGAGATATTCCTTGGCGACTGTTCGCTTTGAGGGCTTGTTGACCGGTGCCATCAGCAGAACCAGCCGTGCCAGCGCCGGACCGGGGGCTGGCGCATCTGACCTATGAACGGCGCGATTTATAGTGGCCGTGGTAGCGCGACCTTTAAGCTTTGCCCTGTCTTCAGCCAGAGCGCCAGACCGGTGGGCCGCCCCAGTGATGGCGCGGCGCCCGTTCCGGGCTTGTCCCGCGCCGGGGTGGGATCAACGGCGGCTTTGTACGCAAAGCCGCCTATCGCAAGCGGTCAATCCTTAGGGCCGCTGATATCAGTCCCAGGTTCCAAGGTCACACCAGCGCACAGCTTGCTTTTCCGGATCAGGCCGCCGTACGGCAAGGCACATCCCCTTTTGCCACCCCCATTGTCATGCAACGCAAGCCCTTGCCAGCCCGGCAGCGGCGCGGCTAAATCGCCCCATGGGCCGCCGTGATCACACCAAGCTGAACCTGTCCGCAACCGGCGCTGCCGTGGCGATGACCGTTCTTCTTGTGACTGCCAAGCTGTGGGCACTGGACCGGACCGGATCGCTGTCGGTGGCCGCCTCGTTGGTGGACAGCGCCTTGGATCTGATGGCCTCGCTGGCCGGGCTGGCGGCCATCGCCTATGCTGCGCGCCCCCCCGATGACGACCATTCCTTCGGCCATACGGCGGTTGAGGATCTGGCCACCCTGGGCCAGGCGCTGTTCATCCTCGTTTCGGCCGGGTTCATCGCGCTGAAGGCCGTGGAACGGCTGGCCGGCGGCAGCGAAACAGCGCTGAATTCCGAGGGCAGCGGCATCGCGGTGATGATCTTGTCGCTTGTGCTCAGCTTGGGGTTGGTCCTTTGGCAATCCTGGGTGCTGCGCACCACATCCTCGCCAGTGGTAGCGGCGGACCGGCTGAACTATCTGGGTGATACGATCCCCAATTTCGGCGCACTGGTCGCGCTATGGGTCTCCGGGCGCTACGGAATCATCTGGATCGACAGTGCCGTGGCCCTGGGCGCAGCGGCGTTTCTGGGCATCGGCGCGCTGCGCATCGGGCGCGAGGCCTGGCACGGGCTGATGGACCGCGAACCCGACCCTGCGCTGGCCGAGGGCATCGGCCGAATCGCCGGCGCCTGGCCGGGGATTGAGGGCTTTCACGACCTGCGCATGCGCCGCAGCGGATCACAGGTGTTCGTCAACCTGCACGTGGAAATCGACGGAACCCTGTCCCTGGTCGAAGCCCACGCCATCGGTGCCGGCCTGCGCGCCGAGATTGAGCGCGTCTATCCCCAGACCGATGTGCTGATCCACAAGGATCCGGCAGGCAGCAGGAAACCCGAGGGCAAAGCCTAGCACCCCCACAAGCCCGCCTTTACAACGGTCAGGCTATAGCGAAACGACCAGATTTTGATCCGGTCACATTGCTATTTGTGCCTTTATGCCAACGGCCCTCAAAATTGACTGCTTGCGACAGTCGGCTTCGCGGACAGAGCGGCCGTTACCACCAGCAGAACAAGCCGCGCCAGTGCCGGACCGGGAGCTGGCGCACCCAACCCGCCCGCTACGCGATTTATGGCAGCCGTGGTAGCGCGATATTCCAGCTTCGCGCTTACATCAGCCATAGCGCCAGACCGGTGGGCCGGTCCAGTGATGGCGCGGCGCCCGTTCCGGGCTTGTCCCGCGCCGGGAGGGGGTCAGCGTCAATATGGCCTCACAGCCGTCATTCGCGAGACAGGCAAGCCCTCGGACAGATGGCAGCCCTACCCCGCCAACAGCCCCCGCCCCTTCAGCAGGGCCTCCGGTCCCGGCAACCGCCCCCGGAAGGCGATGTACAGATCCTGGGCATCCACCGTTCCACCGCGCGACAGGATGTGATCCTCCAGCAGCGCGGCCGTGTCGGGATCGAAGGGATTGGCAACCTCGCGGAAGGCCTCGAACGCGTCGGCATCCATGACCTCGGACCACATGTAGCTGTAATAGCCGCTGGAATAGCCATCGCCGGCAAAGACATGGGCGAAATGTGGCGTAGCATGGCGCATGGTGATCGCGTGGGGCATGCCGATCCCATCCAGGATCTCGGTCTGGCGGGCCATCACATCGTCGGGCGCGGCCCTGCGGTGGAACTCCAGATCAACCATGGCCGAAGCGACATATTCCACCGTGGCAAAGCCCTGATCGAAATTTGCCGCCGCCAGCAGCCGGTCCAGCAGATCCTGGGGCATCTGGGCGCCGGTCTCGGCATGGGTGGCAAACTCGGCCAGGACTTCGGGGACCTCCAGCCAATGCTCGTACAGCTGGCTGGGAAGCTCGACAAAATCACGGGCCACCGAGGTGCCGGACACGGATTCATAGGTCACGTTCGACAGCATCTGGTGCAGCGCATGGCCGAATTCGTGAAACAGCGTGCGGGCATCATCATAGGACAACAGCGCCGGGGCCCCCGCAGGCGGCTTGGCGAAGTTGCAGACATTGATCACCACGGGGCGGATATCCCCAGCCAGTTTCTGCTGGCTGCGCAGCGCCGAGCACCAGGCCCCGGATCGTTTTGAGCCCCGCGCGAAGTAATCGCCGATGAACACCGCCATGTGCTGGCCCTTTCGGCGAACCTCCCAGGCGCGGGCATCGGCGTGGTTCAGGGGCACGTCCAAGGGGCGGAACTCCAGCCCGAACAGGCGGGTGGCGCAGGCAAAGGCGGCCTCGATCATCCGGTCCAGCTGAAGATAGGGCTTCAGTTGGGTCTCGTCGAAATCATGTTCGGCCTTGCGGCGCTTTTCCGCATAGTAGCGCCAGTCCCATGGCTCCAGATCGCCATTCAGGCCATCCGCATGCAGCATGCCGGTCAGCACATCGGCATCGGCCAGGGCCTGTGCACGTGCCGGTTCCCAGACGCGGGTCAGCAGGTCGTGAACCGCCCCCGGGGTCTGGGCCATCTCGGTTTCCAGCTTGTAATCGGCGAAGCTGGCATAGCCCAGCAGGCTGGCCAGTTCGGCACGCAGGGCCAGTGTTTCAGCGGCGATGGCGCGGTTGTCGGTTTCACCGCCATTGGCCCCGCGCGCAACCCAGGCCGCGAACGCCCGCTGGCGCAGGTCGCGACGCGGCGAGAATTGCAGGAACGGCACGATCAGCGAGCGCGACAAGGTGATCACCGGGCCAGGACGATCCCGCTCAGCCCCGGCAGCGCGGGCGCCCTGGATCAGGAAATCGGGCAGGCCGTCCAGATCATCCTCGGCCAGATCCATGAACCAGCCGCGTTCCTCGGCCAGCACGTTCTGGGTGAACTGCGTGCCCAGCACCGCCAGCCGCTGTTTGACCGCCGCCAGCCTGTCGCGATCCGCCCCCTTCAGCTGCGCCCCGGCCCGCACGAAACCGCGCCGGGTCAGCATCAGGACGCGGGCCTGTTCCGGGGTCAGATCCAGCCCATCCCGGCCTTGCCAAAGCGCCTCGACCCGGGCGAAAAGGGCGGCGTTCATCGACACTTCGGAAGCATAGGCCGCCAGCCGGGGCGAGAATTCCCGCATCAGGGCCTCGCGCGCGTCATTCGCATCCGTACCGGCCAGGTTGTAGAACACCCCCAACACCCGGTTCAGATCGGCATCGGCCAGTTCCAGCGCCTCGATTGTATTGGCAAAGGTCGGCGCAGCCGGATCGTCGGCAATCGCCTGCACCGCCGCACGAGACCGGGCCAGCGCCGCATCAAAGGCAGGCTGGAAATCCCTGTCGGCGATCCCATCGAACGGGGGCAGTTGATGAGGGCCGGTCCAGTCGGAAAGTAGCGGGTTGGTCATGGTCATCTCCTTGTCGCCGGGTCCAGCCCGTCAGTTCCTTGCCAGATAGGCATCACAGCCAGGCTGATCCAGCCCCTTCATGCCGTCCCACAAACCGGACAATCCCCCCGTCGTTTCACCGCAATGATCCGGTTTTCCCCATAAAGCCCATCATAGATCATCAGCCGCCCGGCCAGCCCGGCCCCGGCCCCCGTCAGATGCTTGATCGCCTCGACCGCCATCATCGTGCCGATCACACCGGGCAGGGGCCCGATCACCCCCGCCTCGGCACAGGCCGGCGCCAAGCCCGGGCCCGGAGCTTTGGGAAAGACACAGGCAAAACACGGCCCCCCATGGGCTGGATCATAGAGGCTGATCTGCCCTTCCCATTGCGCGATCGCCCCGGCAATCAGCGGCACACGGGCCGCCACACAGGCCCGGTTGACCAGATAGCGCGTGTCGAAATTGTCGCTGCCATCCAGCACCAGATCATAGTCCGCCACCAGATCCCCGGCGATGCCCTCATCCAGCCGGCGATTATAGGGGCGGACGGTGATATGGGGGTTCAGGGCCTTCATCGCGCGCTCGGCGGAAAAGACCTTGGGCAAGCCAAGACGATCCTCGCCATGGATCACCTGACGTTGCAGGTTCGAGGCGCTGACCGTGTCATCGTCGATCACCCCGATGGTGCCCACCCCGGCGGCGGCCAGATACTGCAGCATCGGCGCCCCCAGCCCGCCTGCGCCGACCACCAGCACACGCGCCCGTTTCAGCGCCCGCTGACCGGGGCCGCCCACCTCGCGCAGGACGATGTGGCGGGCGTAGCGGTCCAGCTCGGCCTCGGTCAGGGGGGCGTTCGGATCCTTGGCCGGGACCGCGACCACCGCCTGTGCTGCGATCCGGCCCCGCAACTGCCCGATCCAGCGCGAATAGGCCCAGATCGCCAGCCCCAGTGCCCCAATGACCAGCCATTCCGCCGCCGAACCGCCCATCGTCCCCCGCAACGGGTGACCCGCCGGCAACAACACCAAAACCGCTACAAAGGCCACATAGAGCAACCCGATGGTCGTCCAGCGCAGGGCCCGGGGGGTGCGCAGCACCCATCCCAGCGCCCACAGCCCCCCGGCCAGTGCCAGAAACAGCAGCATCAGCCGCTCCCGGTGGACCCGAAACCGCCCTCGCCGCGTGCCGTATCATTCACGACATCATCCATGCGAAAGACGGCCCGCAGCACCGGGGCCAGCACCATCTGGGCGATCCGGTCACCATGGGCGATGGTATAGGTCTCTTGCCCGGCATTCTGAATGACCACCTGCAAGGGGCCACGATAATCGCAGTCGATCGTCCCCGGCGCATTGGGCATGGTGATCCCGTGACGCAGCGCCAACCCCGAGCGGGGACGGATCTGCACCTCATGCCCATCGGGGATTGCCATGCGCAAACCGGTGGGCACCAGCGCCCGCGCACCCGGCGCCAAGGTCAGGCCGGTGGCCCGGGTCTCGGGCGGAAAATTGGCACGCAGGTCGGCCCCGGCCGCCCCCACCGTGGCATAGACCGGCAGGCCCAGGGCGCGATCCGCCTCATCCGTCCACATGACAACGATTTCAGAGGTCTTCATGCCAGCTGCTCCGCTATGCGCGCGGCCAGCCGCGTGGCCACCGCCGTCTTGTCCATGCGCGGCCACTCCTCGGGCCCCGCCTCGGTGATCAGGGTCACCGCGTTTTCCGTACCGCCCATGATGCCCGTACCCGGGGAGACATCATTGGCAACGATCCAGTCACAGCCCTTGCGCGCGCGTTTTTCCGTGGCATGGCGCAGCACATCCTGGGTTTCAGCGGCAAAGCCCACCACCAGGGCCGGACGGCCCGCCTGCATCTGCGCCACCGAGGCCAGGATGTCGGGATTCTCGGCCAAATGCAGGGCCGGCACCGCACCGCTGGCATCTTTCTTGATCTTCTGGTCCGAGGCCCCCGTCACGTGCCAATCAGCCACGGCGGCGGCAAAAACGGCGGCATCGGCGGGCAGGGCGGCCTGCACGGCGGCCAGCATCTCGGCAGCAGTTTCCACCGGGATCACCTGCACACCGGCGGGCGGCGCCACGCTGGCCGGCCCGGTGACAAAGCTGACCCGGGCCCCCAGCGCCGCCAGTTCCGCCGCAATCGCCGTGCCCTGCGCCCCGGAGGACCGGTTGGCAATGTAGCGCACCGGATCAATGGGTTCATGGGTCGGCCCGGAGGTGACGATCACATGACGCCCAACCAGCGGCCCTTCGGCCAGCAGGGCGGCGGTGGCGGCCAGAATGGCCTCGGGTTCCGCCATGCGGCCCGGGCCGAATTCACCACAGGCCATCTCACCCGCATCCGGGCCGACCAGGGCGATACCATCGCCGCGCAGCATGGCCAGATTGCGTTGGGTCGCCGGGTGGTGCCACATGCGAACGTTCATCGCCGGGGCAATCAGCACCCGCTTGTCCGTGGCCATCAGCAGGGTCGAGGCCATGTCATCGGCATGTCCGCCAGCCATCTTGGCCATCAGATCCGCCGTCGCCGGGGCGACAACCACCAGATCGGCGGCGCGGGACAGCTGAATATGGCCCATCTCGGCCTCATCGGTCAGATCGAAGAGATCACGATAGACCTTATGCCCGGCCAGCGCCGAGAGTGTCATCGGGGTGACGAACTGTTCCGCCGCACCGGTCAGGACCGGCGTCACCGAGGCACCGGCCTTGCGATAGCGGCGCGCCAGATCCAGCGCCTTGTACGCCGCGATCCCGCCCCCGACGATCAGAAGTATGCGTTTGCCAGCCAGCATGATGCGCCCTCCGCCGATCACTGCTTAGGCCGGGGGCTGGGTGAACTCAACCATCCAGGGACGGAAAGCCCGAGAAAGGCCAAAGGACGGCCCGTTGCGCCGCCCGGCCGTTCAGATGACGATCCCATCAGACCCGGCCACAGATCGGCAGGCCACATCATGTTATCCCATGACCGGATCGGGTGCGCCCCGAACAGGCCGCTGAAGGCCCCGCGCCGCAATGGGCGCCGCCGGATCCCCATCCCGGGAAACGGCCCCCTTTGCGATCACGCCAGCAACCCGCGCACCTCGGCGGATTGCTGATCCAGGCTGCCCCGCATCTTGGCAAAGGCCGCTGCCTCCAGCTGACGCACCCGTTCCTTGCTGAGCCCCAGTTCCCGGCCCAGGCTGTCCAGCGTCCGCGGCGCGCCCCGCAACTTGCGTTCAACGATGATAAAGCGCTCCCGCTCGGTCAGTCCGCGCAGGGCCACGGCCAGCCAGTCGCGCAGCTTGCCCATGTCGCGCGCCTCGGCCACCGTTTCATCGGCCGGGGCACTGTCATCTTCCAGCAGCTCGATCCATTCGCGCCCCTCACCATCCGCAGCCTGCACCGCGTTCAGCGAATAGTCGCTGCCCGACAGCCGGCCCTCCATCATTTCGACATCGCGCAGGGGCACCCCCACCTCCTGGGCGATCCTCTGGCGCATCTGATGCCCGTCCAGCACCTCGCCACGCGCTGCCGCCTCGCGGTCCAGCTGCGCCTGCACCCGGCGCAGGTTGAAGAACAACGCTTTCTGCGATGAGGTCGATCCCGTCCGCACCAACGACCAGTTGCGCATCACGTAATCCTGGATCGAGGCCTTGATCCACCAGACCGCATAGGTCGAAAAACGCACCCCGCGATCCGGGTCGAACCGGTCGGCGGCCTTCATGAGGCCCAGCCCGGCCTCCTGGATCAGGTCATTCATCGGTGTGCCATAGCGGCGAAACCTGGCCGCCATGGCGATGGCCAGGCGCATATAGGCAGTGATCAGCCGGTGCAGCGCGGCCTCATCGCGGCGGTCACGCCAGGCATAGGCCAGTTGCAACTCGGTTTCCGCGTCCAGCAACTCGGCCCGCCTGGCGGTGCGCGAAAGGGATTGTTCGCGGTCGTGTTCGGATGCCATAGTCAGTACTCCCCGGTCTTCGCGGCAGAAGGCCTGTTGACTGAATGCTCACCTCAACCCCGATCCGGTGTCCGCCATGCCCCCCACTGCCTTGCCTTCGCTCAGCCTGATCCTGGGCGGTGCCGCCTCTGGCAAATCGGCCTTCGCCGAAGGCCTTGTTCTGGGAAGCGGCCTGGACCCGGTCTATGTTGCTACATCTCAAGCCCTCGATGCCGAGATGCGCAATAAAATTTTCCGTCATCAAACGTTACGGGGCGACCGCTGGCAGACGGTCGAGGCCCCTTTTGACCTGTCCCCTGCCATTGCGGGGGCCCGGCACGGCCAGGCGCTGCTGATCGATTGCCTGACCATGTGGCTGACCAACCACCTGCTGGCCGAGCACGATCTGCCCGCCCGGATCCAGGACCTGCTGGCAGATCTGGACCGGGCCCGGGTCCCCGTCGTCCTGGTCTCGAATGAGGTCGGTCACGGCATCGTGCCGGAGAATGCCCTGGCCCGGCGCTTTCGCGAGGCTCAGGGCCGGCTCAATCAGGCTATCGCCGCGCAGGCCGATCTGGCCGTGGCGGTGATGGCCGGGCTGCCGCTGGTGCTGAAGGGCACGCTGCCGGAGGCTGCGGCATGAACATCTGGTGGATCCGCCATGGCCCGACCCATGCCAAAACGATGATCGGCTGGACAGACCTGCCCGCCGATCTGTCCGACACCGCGCAGCTGGCCCGGCTGGCAGCCTATCTGCCCACGGACGCGCCGATCCTGTCCTCCGATCTGCACCGCGCCCGGGCCACGGCAGATGCGATCGGCGACGGCCGGCGACGGCTGCCCCACCGACCCGGCCTGCGCGAGATCCACTTCGGCGCCTGGGAGAACCTGAACGCCGCCCAGGTCGAGGCCATGGATGCCGATCTGTCCCGCGCCTTCTGGAGCACCCCCGGCCCCCATGCCCCCCCGGGCGGCGAAAGCTGGGATGCCCTGCGCGCGCGGGTGGCGGACGACGTGGCGCATCTGGGCACGCTGGGCCATACGGATCTGATTGTCGTGGCCCATTTCGGCGTGATTCTCAGCCAGATCCAGCAAGCCCTGGGCCTGAGTGCCGCCGAAGCCATGGGCCATCATGTGGACTGTCTGTCGGTGACCCGGATCCGCTATGCCCCCGGCCCCTGCACCGCGCTGGAGATCAACCATCACCCGTGAAGGGCGGGGCCCGGGCCTTTTGGCCAAGGCCTCCCGGCCCTGCCTGACCCCCGACCTCGCCCTGAGCCGCCATTAACCTTTTCTCAACCACGTCGGCGCAGTGTGGGCCGGTTCAAGGAAAGGACGGCCATGATCGCGCGCGCCTTCACCGTAGCCTATGAGGGAATCGACGCGCGCCTGGTCGAGGTGCAATGCGCCGTCACCCCCGGCCTGCCCGCCTTTTCCATCGTCGGACTGCCCGACAAGGCGGTTAGCGAAGCGCGGGATCGGGTGCGCACGGCGCTGACCTCCATGGCCATCGCGCTGCCCTCGAAACGGATCACCATCAACCTGGCCCCGGCGGATCTGCCCAAGGAAGGCGCGCATTTCGACCTGGCCATCGCCTTGGCGCTGCTGGCCGCGCTGGACATCCTGACGGCCGAGGAAATCGCCGAAAGCATCGCCATCGGCGAAATGTCCCTGGACGGCACGCTGCAACCCGTGGCCGGCGCCTTGCCCGCCGCGATCACCGCCGCGACGGAACGCAAGACCCTGCTCTGCCCCAGCGCTTGCGGGGCCGAGGCCGCCTGGGTCGGCGATGCCAGTGTCATCGGCGCCACCACCTTGGGCGAACTGGTGCGTCACTTCACCGGCCAGACCCCCCTGCCCGAGGCCCGCCCCGGCGAGGTGACCGATATCGCCCCGGGCGGCGATCTGCGCGACGTCAAAGGCCAGGAACGGGCCAAACGGGCGCTTGAGATTGCCGCTGCCGGGCGCCACCATCTGCTGCTGACCGGGCCGCCGGGATCGGGGAAATCCATGCTGGCCGCGCGGCTGGCCGGCATTCTGCCGCCCCTCAGCCCGGCCGAGGCACTGGAAACCTCCATGATCCATTCGTTGGCCGGGCTGCTGGACGAAGGCGGCATTTCCCGGCGGCGCCCGTTCCGGCGGCCCCACCATACCGCGTCGGTCGCCTCGATCGTCGGCGGGGGGCGCGGGGCCAAACCCGGTGAGATCAGCCTGGCCCATAACGGGGTGCTGTTCCTTGACGAATTGCCGGAATTTCCACGTTCGGTCCTGGAAACCCTGCGCCAGCCGATTGAAACCGGCGATGTCGTGGTTTCACGCGCCAACGCCCATGTGCGCTATCCCTGCCGTTTCCTGCTGATCGCCGCCGCCAATCCCTGCCGCTGCGGCCACCTGGCCGATCCCGGCCGGGCCTGCGGGCGCGCGCCACTGTGCGGCAGCGACTATCTGGGGCGCATCTCCGGGCCGCTCATGGATCGGTTCGACATGCGGGTTGAACTGCCGGCGGTCTCCCTGACCGATCTCGACCTGCCCGCCAGCGGCGAGACCAGCGCCGAAGTCGCCCAGCGGGTTGCCACCGCGCGCGCGGTGCAGGCGGCCCGGTTCAAGGACATGGGCGACCTGCGGGTCAATGCCGATGCCGAAGGGGCAACCCTCGATCAGATCGCCCGCCCGGATGACGCCGCGCGCGCCGTTCTGGTCCGTGCGGCCGAACGCTTCGGCCTGAGCGCACGGGGCTATCACCGGGTACTGCGGGTGGCCCGCACCATCGCCGATCTGGCCGGCGCCGAGGGGATCGGCCGCGCCCATGTCGCCGAGGCCCTGGCCTACCGCGCGCCCCAAGACACCCCCGTGCGACTGGCCAGTTGACGAGCCGTCACAGGGATCGACTGTCTTGCAGACAGAAATCATGGCAGACAAAGCGACAGTTGGCCCTGAGCAGATATTCGCGGCTTCGCCCACGAATGCCTGCTCAGGTTTCCTTGTTCCGCGCCGGGCGATCAGTGTCAGAAAGGCCTCGAACCGGACCCGCTGTCGGCAAGCCTCCCCGTTCCCAAGGCCCCCGGCATCAGCTGGCGCGACGGGCCTCGATCGCTTCCCAGATCAGGCTGGTCACGTTGCGGCCGTCAAAGCGTTCCAGTTCCTGCAAACCGGTGGGCGAGGTGACGTTGATCTCGGTCAGGTAGTCGCCGATCACGTCGATCCCGACGAAGATTTGCCCGTGCTGTTTCAGCGTCGGGCCGATGGCTGCACAGATTTCCAGATCGCGCGCAGTCAGCTCCGTCTTCTCGGCGCGCCCGCCCACGTGCATGTTGGACCGTGTCTCGCCACTGGCCGGTACCCGGTTGATCGCCCCCACCGGTTCGCCATCGACCAGGATGATGCGCTTGTCGCCCTTGGCCACCTGGGGCAGGAATTTCTGGGCGATCAGCGGCTCGCGGTTGATGCCCGAAAACAGTTCATACAGCGAGTTCAGGTTGCTGTCGCCATGGCCCAGCTTGAACACCCCCGCACCGCCATTGCCGTAAAGCGGCTTGAGGATCATATCGCCATGGCGGTCCTTGAAGGCGCGCAATTCGGCCAGATCGCGGGTGATCAGCGTCGGCGGCGTCAAATCCGGGAAGCGCAGAACCAGCAGTTTTTCCGGGAAATTCCGCACCCAGAACGGATCATTGACCACCAATGTGGATGGATGCACGTGATCCAGCAGCAGCGTGGTGGTGATATAGCCCATGTCGAAGGGCGGATCCTGGCGCAGCCAGATCACATCGAGCGCCGCCAGATCCAGTGTTTCCTCGGGCTCCAGGATCGCCGGGGCCGCCTTGACCCGCTGGACGGTGAAGCGCTGGCCACGGGCAGTCAGCCGGCCCTCATTCCAGGCCAGCCGATCGGGGGTGTAGAAGAACATCTCATGGCCACGGGCCTGGGCCTCTTCGGCCAGGCGGAAGGTGCTGTCGGCGTCGATATTCACCGACTGGATCGGATCCATCTGGAAGGCGATTTTCATGGCTGGCCCTTTCGAAACATCCCCCTTCCTTCGCGCAAAGTGAAAGGGAGATCAATGTGTGGCATGTGGAAGCGCAGATCACTTTGACAGGCGCTCAGTCCAGCCATGCATGCCGGAGCGGCATTCCCCCGGCATGTATATGCAAGGGACCCCTCCCCGATGACCGGGGCTGCACCTCATGCGGCAGAGCCCCCAGCAGGTGCGCTTTACACAAACGCATCCCGCAGCAGTTCCACCCGCCCCATGGGATCGACCAGCGCCACATCCAGCGCGCACTCGGTATCCTGGCTCAGGCCTTCTGCCGCCAGATAGCCCGCTGCCGCCGCCATCAGACGGGCGGCCTTGGCCCGGTTCACCCGGGCCGCCGCAGTGGCATGGTCGCGGGCATATTTGACCTCGACAAAGACCAGCTTACCCGCCTTTTCGGCGATGAAATCAATCTCGCCCGAGGGGCCGCGCCAGCGCCTGGCCCGTTCCCCATAGCCCAGATCAACATAGGCGCGGGCCACGGCCTCTTCGGCCGCGAGGCCCGCCTGATGGGATCCGTAGCCGGACATCAGCCCTGATCCTCGCGCAGCGCCAGGGCCAGGCGATAGACCGCGCGCCGGGGGGCGCCCAGGCGCTCGGCCACCTCGGCGGCGGCGTCCCGCAGGCTCAGGTCATTGGGCAGCGCGCGGAGGGCATCCAGAATGGCCTCCTCGCCAGCCTCTTCCGGCGCACCGGGACCGATCAGCACCACGATTTCGCCCTTGGGCGGGGTGGCCTTGATCCGCGCCAGAACCTCGGCTGCGGGGCCGCGCTGGACCTCTTCGAAGCGTTTGGTCAGTTCCCGGCACAGCGCCACGGGACGATCGGCACCACACGTATCGACGATGTCGGCCAGCAGCTTCTCCACCCGGCGCGGCGATTCATACAGCACCACCGTCACCCCCACCCCGGCCAAATCGGCCAGATCCCGCCGGCGCGCGCCCTGCTTCGCCGACAGGAAGCCGGCGAACAGAAAACGGTCGGTGGGCAACCCCGCCAGGGTCAGCGCAGCAATTGCCGCCGAAGGCCCCGGCGCGGTTGTCACAAGCCCGCCGGCCCCGGCCACATCCCGGGCCAGATCGAACCCGGGATCCGAAATCATCGGCGTCCCCGCCTCGGAGGCATAGGCCACGGACCGGCCGGCGGCGATCTCGGATATCAGGCGGCGGCGGATGTCGGGCGCGCTATGGTCGTGGTAGCTGAGCACCGGACGATCGCCCAAAGGCACCCCATGGATGGACAACAGGTGTTTCAGCGTGCGGGTATCCTCGGCCGCCAGGATATCGGCAGAGGCCAGGATATCCAGCGCCCGCAGCGTAATGTCCCGGGCTGCCCCGATCGGCGTTGCCACAAGGTAAAGTCCCGCCGGTAATGCGGACAATTCGTAATTCACGGTTGGCCCAGCCTCTTATCGCGCGTAGGTTCCTGCCTAGGACAGGGTCCGCCGGGCGACAAGCCCCACCGGGGCGGCGGCCAGCACGCCATACCAATGGGGCGGACTGACGGGCCACACCCCCGCGCCGGTTCGCAGGACCGGCTGGACAGGAACGACAAAGCGGACGGGACAGACCGACCGGACCATAACGTACGAGGATTCTGATGCGCGCCTCCATCCTACGCCCCCGCCGCACAATGTTGCGGTGGTTTGCGGCCTCCGCCGCCCTGCTGGCCGTTTCGGCCTGTGACCTGCCCGCAACCGGGGGGCTGGGCCAGCGCGGGACAGGCCGGGTGACCGTCGCGCTGCTGGTGCCGCAGGGCGCAGCAGACCCCGGGGTACAACAACTGGCGACCAGCCTGACCAATGCCGCGCAACTGGCCGTAAGCGAAGCCGCCGACCGTGGGGTAACGGTCAATCTGCGGGTCTATGACACCGCCGGATCAGCCGGCCAGACCGCCCAGGTCACCAGCCAGGCGCTGGCCGATGGCGCACAGGTGATTGTCGGCCCGCTCTATTCCCAGAACGCCAATGCCGCCGGCAATGTCGCCGCCGCGCGCCGGGTGCCGGTGATGACCTTTTCCAACACCCCCGCCGTCGCGGGGGGCAACGTGTTCCTGCTGGGCAATACCTTTGACAATACCGCCGCCCGGCTGGTCAGCTATGCACGGGGTCGGGGACTGAACCGCTTCATGGTGGTCAATGGCGCCTCCACCGCCGAGGCCGCCGGGCGCGATGCGATCGTGCGGGCCGTCCAGGCCCAGGGCGGGCAGGTGGTCAACACCACCAGCTTTCCCATGTCGCAAGAAGGGGTGACCGCTGCGGCACCTTCGATCGCGGACAATGCCCGCACCTCGGGGGCGCAAGCCGTGGTGCTGACCTCTGATCCGGCAACCGCCCTGCCCTATATCGCCCGCGCGCTGCCCGATGCCGGTCTGGGACCGAACGATACCCAGTTTCTCGGCATGACCCGCTGGGATCAGCCGGCTTCGGCCATGGCACTGCCCGGGTTGCAGGGCGGATGGTTCACCCTGCCCGACCAGCAGGCCGCCAACACCTTTGCCAACAAATACGCCGCCGCCTATGGCAGCGCCCCCGCCAATGTGATCACCTTCCTTGGCTATGACGGGGTCGCCGCCGCCGCCCAGCTGGCGGCCACCGGCAACTTCACCCCCGAAGCCCTGGCCGCCCAGGCCGGCTTTGACGGGGGCAATGGCACCTTCCGCTTCATGGCGGATGGCACAAACCGGCGCGCGCTGGCCGTTGCGACCATTCAGAACAACTCTGCCAGGATCATCGATGCCGCGCCCAACAGACTTGGCAGCGCAGGGTTCTGACCCCCGCGCCCCCGTTCCAGCCGGTCCCACCGGCAAGCTGATCCGTCCTGCGGCCGAAATCTTCGACCGCGGGGCCATTCGCGATGCCCTGGCCACCGCCGCCGCCGAGGCGAAAGACGCCCAGGATATGCGCAACCGCACGGTCAAGCTGCTGCTGGCCGCCCGCAAGGCCGGCATGCAGGCCATTGCCGACGGCATTGCCACCGCCCCGTTCGAAGCCCATGCCGCGACCCATGCCTATGCCTTTCTGACCGACGGGCTGGTCGAGGCCGCCTTTCACGTGGCTACCGAACACCTGCACCGCCCCGGCACCGCCGGAACGGCCGAAACCATCGCCCTGCTGGCCGTCGGCGGCTATGGCCGGGCCCAGATGGCCCCCCATTCCGATGTCGACCTGCTGTTCCTGACGCCGTGGAAAGTAACCCCCTGGGCCGAGAGCGTGATCGAATCCATGCTCTATATCCTGTGGGACCTGCGGCTGAAGGTCGGCCATGCCAGCCGCACCGTCGCCGATTGCATCCGGCTGGGACGCGACGACTATACCATCCGCACAGCCCTTCTGGAGAACCGGTTCCTGTGCGGCCACCTCCCCCTGGCCGAAGAGTTACGCATCCGGCTGCGCAAGGACCTGTTCCGCAACACGGCCAGCGATTTCATCGAGGCCAAGCTTGAGGAACGCGCCACCCGCCACCGCAAACAGGGCGGTCAACGCTATGTCGTCGAACCGAATGTGAAAGAGGGCAAGGGCGGGCTGAGGGATCTGCAATCGCTCTACTGGATTGCCAATTACGTCCATAACACCGACAGCGCCGCCGCCCTGATCGACAGCGGGGTGTTCACCTCGGAAGAACACGACATTCTGGAGAAGGCCGAGAACTTTCTCTGGGCGGTGCGCAACCAGCTGCACCTGATCACCGGGCGGGCGATGGACCAGCTGACCTTCGATCTTCAGGTCCAGGTAGCCGAGCGCCTGGGCTATACCCACCGCGGCAAACGCCCGGCTGTCGAGGTGTTCATGCAGGCCTATTTCCGCCACGCGACCCGCGTCGGCGACCTGACCCGCATCTTCCTGACTGCGCTGGAGGCCAACCATATCAAGCGCGCGCCGTCGCTGATGGGGTTCTTCAAACGCAAGAAACGGCTGAAACCCGGCTACAAGATCATGCAGAACCGCCTGATCTTCGAAAACGAAACCGCGTTCCTGGCCGACAAGCTGAACCTGCTGCGGATCTTCAACGAGGCCCTGCGCACCGGCTATCTGATCCACCCCGAGGCGATGCGCGTAATCGGCGCGCATCTGGACCTGATCGACGACGACATGCACAGCGATCCCGAGGCGGCCAAGGTGTTCCTCGGCCTGCTGCTGAAACACGGCAACCCGGAACGGGGCCTCAGGCGGATGAACGAACTGGGCGTTCTGGGGGCCTTCATCCCCGAATTCCAGCCGGTCGTCGCGATGATGCAGTTCAACATGTATCACCATTACACGGTGGACGAACATATCATCCAGTGCATCGCCACCCTCGCCCGGATCGAACGCGGCGAGTTGCGCGACAGCCTGCCTGTCGTCTCTCACATCATGGATCACGGCATTGATCGCAAGGTCCTGTATCTGGCTCTGTTCCTGCACGATATCGGCAAAGGCCGGGATGAGGACCATTCCATCCTCGGCGCCCGCATCGCACGGCGTGTCGCGCCCCGGCTGGGGCTGAAGCCCCAGGATGCCGCCACCGTCGAATGGCTGGTGCGCTATCACCTGCTGATGTCGGATATCGCGCAAAAGCGGGATATCTCGGATCCCCGCACGGTACGTGACTTTGCCAAGGCGGTGAAAACCCAGAAGCGGCTGGATCTGCTGACCGTGCTGACCGTCTGCGATATAAACGGCGTCGGTCCCGGGGTGTGGAACAACTGGAAAGCGGTTCTGATGCGCAACCTGTACCACCAGACCAGCGAGGCCCTGGCCAACGGTCTGGAAGAGGTCAACCGCGAAACCCGCGAGAATGAGGCCAAGGCCGCCCTGCGCGCCGAACTGGCCGATTGGGACCGGGCCAAGCTGCGGCTGGAAACGAGGCGGCATTATGGCCCCTACTGGCAGGGATTGCAGACCGAGACCCAGATGGTCTTTGCCCGCCTTCTGGACGGGATCGACACCAGCGAGATCCGCATCGACCTGACCGAGGACAAGGGGCGCGACGCCACCCGGGTCTGCTTTGCCATGGCGGATCACCCCGGTATTTTCGCCCGGCTGGCCGGATCCCTGGCCTTGGTCGGCGCCAATGTGGTCGATGCACGGACCTACACATCGAAAGACGGTTACGCGACGGCGGTGTTCTGGATCCAGGATGTCGAGGGCACGCCCTATGCCCCAGACCGTCTGTCGCGCCTGCGCGGGATGATCGAAAAGACCCTGGGCGGCGAGGTTCTGCCGCGCGAAGCCATGGTCACCCGTGACCGGATCAAGAAACGCGAACGCGCCTTTCGCCATCCGACCCAAATCCATTTCGACAATGAAGGATCGGATATCTACACGATCATCGAGGTGGATACCCGTGACCGGGCCGGCCTGCTTTACGATCTGGCGCGCACCCTGTCCGAGGCCAATCTCTATATTGCCACCGCCCAGATCGCGACCTATGGCGCACAGGCTGTGGATACCTTTTACGTCAAGGACATGTTTGGCCTGAAGATCATGGGACACGGAAAACTGGCCACCTTGGAACGGCGCCTGCGCGACGCGATCGAACGCGGGGCCAACAAGGCCGCAACCGCATGAAACCCATCCGTCTGTTGCGCGGTTTCCTGACAGTGGGCGGCTGGACCATGGCCAGCCGGGTGCTGGGCTTTGTGCGTGACGCCTTTATCGCGGTGGTGCTGGGATCGGGGCCGGTGGCCGAGGCCTTTCTGGTCGCCTTTTCCCTGCCCAACATGTTCCGTCGCTTCTTTGCCGAGGGCGCCTTCAACATGGCCTTCGTGCCGCAATATTCCAAGCGGGTCGAGGCCGGCGACGATCCCGAAGGCTTTGCCGCCGAGGCGTTTTCCGGCATGTTGAGCGTCCTGATCCTGTTTGCCCTGGTCGGCATCCTGGCCATGCCACTGCTGGTCACGGCCATGGCCAGCGGGTTCATCGGCGACGCGCGTTTCGCGCTGGCCACCGATATGGGGCGGATCTGTTTCATCTATATCCTCTTCGTATCACTGGCCGCGCTGCTGGCCGGCATGCTGAACGCCTATGGCCATTTCGCCGCCGCCGCCGCCGCGCCGGTGGCGCTGAACGTCATTCTGGTTGCGGTTCTGTTCGCTTTTGGCGGCACGGACGGATCCGCGACCGGGCCAGCGGCGGTTCGGGCCGGGCGGGCCCTGGCCTGGGGCGTGGTCTGTGCCGGCGTAGCGCAATGCGCCATCCTTTATGTCGCGGCACGTCGGGCCGGGATCGCGCCGCGCCTGGTGCGCCCCCGCTTCACCCCCCGGATGCGGCGTTTGCTGGTGGTGGCCACCCCGGCGGCCCTGGCGGGCGGGGTGGTACAGGTCAACCTGCTGGTCGGGCGTCAGGTCGCCAGCTTCTTTGAGGGCGCAGTGGCCTGGCTGGCCTATGCCGACCGGCTGTATCAGCTGCCGCTTGGGGTGGTGGGCATCGCCGTGGGTGTGGTTCTGCTGCCTGACCTGTCACGACGTCTGGCGGCAGGCGATGCAGCGGGCGGGCGCTTTGCCCTGTCGCGGGCGGGCGAACTGTCCTTGGCCCTGACCATCCCGGCCGCCGTGGCGCTGGTGGTGATCGCCGAGCCGCTGATCTCGGTCCTGTTCCAGCGCGGCGCCTTTGACGCCACCGACAGTGCCCACACCGCCCTGGCCGTGGCGATCTATGGCGCGGGTCTGCCGGCCTTTGTGCTGCAAAAAGTGCTGCAACCGGTCTATTTCGCACGTGAGAACACGCGCAGCCCGTTTCGCTTCGCCCTTGTCGCCATGGGGGTCAATGCCGGGCTGGCCGCCGGGCTGGCCCCGGTCATGGGCTGGTCGGCGGCCGCCATCGGCACCACCCTGGCCGCTTGGGCGATGGTCTGGCAATTGTGGCGCGGCACCCGCGAGATGGGCAATGTAGCGCATTTCGACGATCGCTTTCGCCGCCGCCTGCCCCGCCTCATCCTGGCCTCGGCGGTCATGGGGGCCGCCCTTTGGATCGGCGCGCTGTGGCTGGATGGGCCTCTGCACAGCGCCGGGATCCGCTATGGGGCGCTGGCCACCCTGATCGGCATCGGCGCGGTGGTCTATTTCACCGCTGCCCATGTCACTGGCGGCATGCCCCTGGGCGAGTTCCGCGCCGCCCTGCGCCGCAAACCCCGCTGAGGGCGGCCAAGCAAGCCGCACCCCAAAAGGGCAGGAAGCCCCCGGTCAGCGGTTGCGCAACCTGTCGCGCAACCGTGCCAGCCCCCCCGGCGCGACCAACGGGGCCAGGGCGAACCCGGCGGCAAACCCGGCCAGATCGGCCACCCAGTCATTCGATGATCCGAAAATCAGCCCGAACAGCAGTTGCACCCCCAGCAGCACCCCGATCAGCCGGAACGCCATGATCTGTTTTTCCCCCAGCGCGCCCAGCCGCAGCCACAGCAGATAGGTATAGCCACCGATCAAGCCGTACACACCGGGATAGCCCCCGACCAACGGATAGGGATCGTTCAGCACGCCGCCATAAACCAGCGCCCCGACCATCGCCGCCACAAAGAACAGCACCAGCACCGAGATCTGGCCAAAGGCCTCGGCCACCATCTTGCCCATGGCCAGGATGAACACGCATACGAACAGCGCATGGGTAAAGCCGAGATGCAGCAGCGGATAGCTGACAAAGCGCACCAGCAACTCGGGCGGAAAGCGGCGCTGCTGGATCATCCAGTCCAACACATCGCCGAAAAAGGCATAGTTGCGCACCGCCTGGGCCCGCCAGCCAATGCCCCCCGCCCCGCCCAGCAAACCGCGCTCGGCCAGACCGAACATGGCCTCGACCCCGAAGATGATCACGGCCAAGGCCACCACCAGCGGCGGCAGGGGATTGACGGGCGATTGTCCGGACATGGCTTTCCTCGCGACACATTGACGGCATGTGACGGCCCCGATAAGCGACGAGCGATCAAAACGCCAGACAGGAGAGCGCGCGATGACGGATGCGGTCCAAACGCCATCCAGCGAAACGGGCAAGGCCAATGCGGGGTTCACCCCCCGGGTGTTCAGCGGCATTCAGCCCACCAACCACCTGCAACTGGGCAACTACCTGGGCGCGCTGCGCCGGTTTGCCGGGTTGCAGGACAGCGGCATGGAGACGGTCTATTGCATCGTCGATCTGCATGCGATCACCACATGGCAGGATCCGGCGGATCTGGCCCGGGCCACGCGCGAGCTGGCCGCCGGTTATATCGCCGCCGGTGTCGACCCTGAACGTTCAATCCTGTTCAACCAAAGCCAGGTGCCCGAGCACGCGCAGCTGGCCTGGGTGTTCAACTGCGTGGCGCGCATGGGCTGGCTGAACCGGATGACCCAGTTCAAGGACAAGGCCGGGAAGAACCGCGAAAATGCCTCGACCGGGCTGTTCGTCTATCCCAACCTGATGGCCGCCGACATCCTGGCCTATCACGCCACCCATGTCCCGGTGGGCGAGGATCAAAAGCAGCACCTGGAACTGACCCGCGACATCGCCATCAAGTTCAACAATGACTATGGGGTGGACTTTTTCCCCGTTACCGAACCGATGATCGAAGGCGCGGCCACCCGGGTCATGTCGCTGCGCGATGGCAGCAAGAAGATGTCGAAATCCGATCCCTCGGACATGAGCCGGATCAACCTGACCGACGATGCCGACACCATCGCCCAGAAGATCCGCAAGGCCAAGACCGACCCGGAACCCCTGCCCGAGGATGTCGCCGGTCTGGCCGATCGGCCCGAGGCGCGCAACCTGATCAACATCTATGCCGCCCTGTCGGACAAGACCGCAGATGAGGTGATGCAGGACTGCGCCGGCCTGCCGTTTTCGGTGTTCAAGCCGCAACTGGCCGATCTGGCCGTCTCGGTCCTATCGCCGATCACCCTGCGGATGAATGAACTGATGCAGGACCAGGCCGAAATCGACCGCATCCTGGCGCGTGGCGCCGAAAAGGCCCGGGCCATCGCTGCCCCGATCCTGGACGACGCCTATCGCATCATCGGCATGGTTCGCGGCTGATCCCAGCGCGGCGCTGCACCGGGCGGCGCCGCACCCTGGCCGTCTGGCCAAGCGCTCTGGCCAATCGCCGACGATCCACCTACTCTTGCGCAAACGACGCGGGGCCGTTCCCCGTACCGCGCAGCAAGATGAGACATGCGATGAACCAGCCCGACAACCCGTCCGAGCCGTTCAAGAAGGCCCTGGCCGATGCCACCCGTGTGCTGGCCGACGATCCGGACCTGGGGGTCACCTATTCCGTCGATCCCCCGGGCATGACCAGCGACAGCCTGCGCCTGCCCCAGGTCAGCCGCCGCATGACCCGCCAGGAGGTGCTGTTGGCCCGTGGCACGGCCGATGCCTTCGCCATGCGCCGCAAGTATCACAACCCGGAAACCCACGCGAAATATACCCCCCAGGGCCAGATGGCGCGCGATATCTATGAGGCCCTGGAAACCGCCCGCTGCGAAGCGATCGGCGCCCGTGCCATGCCCGGCACCGCCGGCAATATCGACGCCAGGATCGCGGCCGAGGCCGAACGCAAGGGCTATGCCCAGATCACCGACAGCGACGCAGCCCCCCTGCCCACCGCCGCCGGATATCTGATCCGCCATCTGGCAACGGGCCGGCCCCTGCCGCCGGGGGCCGACAACATCCTGGCACTGTGGCGCGATCATCTGGAAAAAGAGGCCGGTCAGACGCTGGACAGGCTGGATGAAACCCTGGGCGATCAGGCCGCCTTTGCCCGTCTGTCACGTCGGATGATCGAGGATCTGGGCTATGGCGATCAGTTGGGCGACGATCCCGATGCCGCCGATGAGGATCAGGACGACGCGGCCGAAGGCGAAGACGACGACACTGACCCCGAGACCGACCAGCCCGACGATCAGGACGCCCCCGAACAAAGCGAAGCTGCCCCGGAACAGGATGACGACCAATCCGGCGACAGCGCGGACACCCAGCTCAGCATGGACCAGATGGCCGATGCCGAACTGACCGAAGATGGCGAAATCCCCGACAGCGACATGCCGCTGGACCCCCCACCCCATGCACCGGCCTCGGATGCCGATCCGAACTACAAGATCTACAACGACCAGTTCGACGAAGAGATCCGCGCCGAGGATCTGGCCGAACCGGCGGAACTGGAACGGCTGCGCGCCTATCTGGACCAACAACTGGATCCGCTGAAGGGCGCGGTCAGCCGGCTGGCCAACAAGTTGCAGCGCCGTCTGCAGGCCCAACAGAACCGCAGTTGGGAATTCGACCGCGAAGAGGGGATCCTGGATGCCGGGCGTCTGGCGCGTGTGGTGGCCAACCCGACCACGCCGCTCAGCTTCAAGATCGAGAAGGACACGGAATTCCGCGACACGGTGGTCACGCTGCTTCTGGACAACTCTGGCTCGATGCGGGGCCGGCCGATTTCCATCGCGGCGATCTGTGCCGATGTTCTGGCCCGCACCCTGGAACGCTGCCAGGTCAAGGTCGAGATCCTGGGCTTTACCACCCGCGCCTGGAAGGGGGGCCAAAGCCGCGAAAAATGGCTGGCCGATGGCCGCCCGCAGCAACCCGGCCGCCTGAATGATCTGCGCCACATCATCTATAAACAGGCCGATGCCCCTTGGCGGCGGGCCCGGAACAATCTGGGCCTGATGATGAAAGAGGGGCTGCTGAAGGAAAATATCGACGGCGAGGCGCTGGAATGGGCCCATCGCCGGATGGTCGGGCGTCATGAGGCGCGCAAGATCCTGATGGTCATCTCGGATGGCGCGCCGGTGGATGACAGCACTCTGTCTGTCAACAGCGCCAGCTATCTGGAAAAGCACCTGCGCGACGTGATCGCCATGGTTCAGCGCAAGCGACTGGTCGAGTTGCTGGCCATCGGTATCGGCCATGACGTGACCCGTTATTACGACCGTGCAGTGACGATCACCGATGTCGAGCAACTGGCCGGCGCCATGACAGAACAACTGGCCGCCCTGTTTGACAGCGACCCCCGGGCCCGCAGCCGGGTCTTTTCCGGGCGCCGGACGGGATAAGCCACGCAGCCATAAGAAGATACTCCGTTCGCACCACCGGCCCGGGACTTTGCAGCCCCCGGGTCAGCCGTGCCGCATCCGGCCACGGCGCGGGAGAACCGTTGGAGAAGCGTACCCACGGCTCGGCGGCGGCAAGGGAAGCAGGCGCATCGGGTATCGACACGCCTGATTCACCAAAAAATGAAATTAAGTTTGCAATAATTGATCAATAATTACTATCAATATCCTGTGATACCCAACAGGTGAGATTATGATGACCTTGCGTACTTCGACCCTGGCCAGCGCCCTTCTGGTCGCTGCCCTGTCCCTGACCGCCGCCCCGCACAACGCCCAGGCCGCGCCGGTGGAATTGTTCTTTGACGACTTCGAGACCGAAACCGACGGGGCGAACCTGGTGCCCTTGAACTGGTCGGTCAGCAGCGGCTTTGTGGACATCATCGGTCCCAGCTATTTCGGCGGCTCTTTCTGGAATCTCTGCACCAGTTCCTCTTACTGTGTCGATCTGGATGGATCGGGCCTGAGTGCGGGGCGAATGACATCGCTGGACAGCTTCAGCCTGATCAATGGCGGGGCCTTCACCCTGAGCTTCGATTATTCCGAAAACGGCTGGGGCAGCGGCATCAACACCATGACCTTCGGGGTCGGTGGCTTCAGCGATACGGTCAGCGTCTCGACCCCGGCCACCGGATCCTACTATCACATGGAATACAACTTCACCGGCAATGGCAGCACCGGGTCGATCTTCTTCGATCATGACGGCGGCGACAATTTCGGGATCACGGTGGACAATGTACGCCTGGTCGGTCCGCTGACCATTGGCGGCGGCAGCGGCCCCATCCCGCCCGCAGTTCCCCTGCCGGCCGGGGCTGTACTGCTGCTGGGGGGGCTGGGCGTGCTGGGCACCCTGCGCCGCCGCAGCCGGGGCTGATCCCAACGCGAGATCGGGGGCCGCTGAGGATCGCCGCCCCCGGTTCTCCGCGCCTCTATCGGGGCACAGTTTGGCGCCCGGCAGATCATCCCCTTCGGCCTGGAAACAGGCCAGCAGTTGCTGCGCCTCAAAGGGCCGCCAGACAATATCCAACGCAGCCAGAGGGGGCAGGGCCATGTGCCCGCCCCCCCCGGACCAGCCGGTCGCTTGACCCCCAAATCGTTAATCCCTAGGATCCGAGCATCCTTTCAGCCACCGCCAGAGGGGTCGAATTCCTATTCGGCGCACCTTCTTCTGCGCTGTGCTGTTGGAGATACTCATGAACAAGACCAGACTTCTGCGCCATCTGCTGATTGGCGCGCTCCTGCCCTTACCGCTACAGGCCGCAACGATCCCCAGCTTTCTCATCGCCGATCAGGGCAGCGATGCGGTACTGATCGCCGTCGATCTTGATGGCAACGGCACCATGAACGCCCCCGGGGAAACGCGGGTATTCTTTGATGCCAGCAATGCCTCGGGGCTGCGCTCCGATCGTGGCGCGGTGGGCGGCAATATCCTCACCCTTGCGCAGGGCGTGGATGGCACGATCTATGTTGGCGACAATGAAACCGACACGGTCTATCGGGTCATGGATACCACCGGCAATGGCACCGCCAATGATGCGGGTGAGGCGACCATCTGGTTCTCCGCCGAAAATGCCGGCGGCCTGCCGCTTCAAACCCCGAACGGCCTGTCCACCGGTCCCGATGGTGCCGTCTATGTCGTGCAGGCCGATGTGCGCAGCACCCCCGCCGGGGATTATGTCTATCGCACGGAGGACCTGAACGGGGATGGGGACGCCAATGATCCGGGTGAGGCCAGCGTCTGGCTGGATCTGACCGCGCTCAACCCATCCTCTTCCCCATTCGAGATCTCATTTGACGGCGACACGGCCTATATCGTCGATACCGTGGGCCGCGATACCAATGTCATCTATGCAGCGCGCGATAACGATGGCGATGGCGTGGTCTCAACCTCTGAGGTCACCCGTTTCATCGACGATGAAAACACCTTGGGCGTGCCGGTCAACTTCCCCATGGATACGGCGAATGGCACCGTTTACCTGTGGGATTATCTGAACCGCACAGCCCCGCAAACCGTTTTCAGCCTGACCGATCTGAACGGATCCGGTACGATTGATGCCCCTGACGAGGCGCGCGAACTGTGGAACACAGCATTCCTTGATCCAGCCTTTGCCAGCTTCGCCGGGTTCAGCATTGCCGCTGCGGCCAATGGGGACCTGCTTGTCCTGTCCAATGGCACGGATCCGAACCAGGATTTCGTTATTTATCTGACGGATACGGATGGCGATGGGGCCTATTTCAGCGCTGGGGAAAGCCAGGTTGTCCTGAGCCGGCTGGACAGCGGCCTGTTCCCAGAGCGCCCCCGCGTGGCCCTGTTCTACAACGGCCCGATCCCGGCCCAGGTGCCCCTGCCGGCCGGGGCTGTGTTGCTGCTAGGGGGGCTGGGCGTGCTGGGCACCCTGCGCCGCCGCAGCCGGGGCTGATCCCTGCGGAAGATCGGGGGCGGAGGATCGCCGCCCCCGATTACCCCCTGTCGGCGCATAGTTTGGCGCCCCCTGTACACAGCTGTACCACCCCACCCCCGGGTCCGGACAGCCCTCGCCCCCCCGGGGCGACCCCCGGGTTGCTTGCGCCGAACCGGCCATACTTGCTATGCAGGCGGCACCGTAAAATGAAAGGGCGCCGGTCCTGTTCCAGAATTTCGAAACCCGATCCCGCCCCGCAGACGGCCCCCCCCGCCTGGCGGCCCTGCGTCAAACCATGGCAGAGGCCGGCCTTGAGGGGTTTCTGGTCCCGCGTGCCGATGCCCATCAAGGTGAATATGTCGCCCCCTGCGATGAACGGCTGGCCTGGCTGACCGGCTTTACCGGATCGGCCGGATTTTGCGCCGTGCTGGCGCAGACCGCCGGGCTGTTCGTCGATGGGCGCTATCGCTTGCAGGTCCGCGACCAGGCGGATCTGGACAGCTTCACCCCGGTCAACTGGCCAGAAATCCGGCTGGGGCCCTGGCTGAAAGATCAGGTCTCCGGCCCCGCGCGGATCGGCTTTGACCCCTGGTTACACACGCCCGAGGAAATCGAAACCCTGACCGCCGCGCTGGCGGGTACCCGGATCGCGATGGTCCCGTCGGCCAATCTGATCGACCGGATCTGGACCGACCGCCCCACCCCGCCCGCCGGCCCAGCCGAGCGTTGGCCCGATCATCTGGCCGGGAATAGCGCGGCCGAGAAACGCGCCCGCATCGCCAGAACCCTGACCGAGGCCGGCCAGACCGCAGCCGTCCTGACCCTGCCAGACAGTATTTCCTGGCTGCTGAACATCCGTGGACAGGATCTGCCCCGCATCCCCGTGGTGCAGGCCTTTGCCCTGATCGACGCCAACGGCGCGGTGACGCTTTTTGCGGATCCGGCCAAATTCGCGGCCATTGCCGATCACCTTGGCAAGGATGTCCGCATCAGCCCCACTGGCGACTTTGAGACCGCCCTTGCCGCCCTCACAGGCCCGGTACGGGTGGATCGGGGCTCGGCCCCGCTGGCGGTGGTCGCATGCCTGGAAACAGCCGGGGTCAAGACCGTCTTTGCGCCCGATCCCTGCATCCTGCCCAAGGCCTGCAAAACCCCGGCCGAGATCGCCGGGGCCAAAGCCGCCGGCCTGCGCGACGCTGCCGCCATGGCCAACTTCCTGTGCTGGCTGGACACCGAAATCGCGGCCCTGGTCGCGGGCACCCGTGCGCCCCTGACCGAGATCGACGTGGTGACCGCACTGGAAGGGTTCCGGCGGGCCACCAACCAATTGCGCGATATCAGCTTTGACACGATCTGCGGATCAGGCCCCCATGGTGCGATCACCCATTACCGCGTCACCCGGGACACCAACCGCGCACTGTGCCCCGGCGATCTGGTGCTGGTCGATTCCGGCGGCCAGTATCTGGACGGCACCACCGACATCACCCGCACCATCGCCGTCGGTCCGGTCGGACAGACAGAACGCGATTGTTTTACCCGTGTCCTCCAAGGCATGATTGCCATCAGCCGCGCCCGCTGGCCGGCCGGGCTGGCCGGCCGGGATCTGGATGCGCTGGCCCGCTATCCCCTGTGGCTGGCCGGACAGGATTACGACCATGGCACCGGCCATGGGATCGGCGCCTATCTGTCGGTCCACGAAGGGCCCCAGCGCCTGTCCCGGATTTCGACCGAGCCCTTGAAGGAAGGCATGATCCTGTCCAACGAACCCGGCTATTACCGCGCCGGGGCCTTCGGGATACGGATCGAGAACCTGATCGCCGTTGGCCCCGCCGAGGTCCTGGCCGGGGGCGATGACCGCACGATGCACGGGTTCCAGACCCTGACCCACGTGCCCATCGACCTGCGCCTGATCGAGGGATCTGCCCTCAGCGTCGCTGAACGCAGCTGGCTGAACAGCTATCACCGGGACACCCGGGATCGACTGATGCCGCTGGTGGATGCGACGACACGCGACTGGCTGGAAAATGCGACCCGCGCCCTCTGACTGGCCCGGGATACCTTGGCGACCCAAATCGCCACAGACACGAACACAGGAAGACCGACAATGACCATGATGACGCAAAGCAAGGATGGCACGATCACGATCCGGCGGGCGGAAGGCCTGTGGGTGGTACGGGCCGATGGCGCGGTGATCGCGGAATCGAAGAGTGCGCTGGAAGTAACCGAAGGCGGTTCCAGCCCGGTGATCTACTTTCCACGCGACGATGTGGGCATGGCCTTTCTCGAAGCGAGCAGCCTGCGCAGCACCGACACGCCCAAGGGCGATGTCCGCTATTTCACCATCCACATGCAGGGCCGCACCCTGCCCGATGCCGCCTGGTCCCATGAAGCGCCGCAAGATGATCTGGCGCGCCTCGCCGGGCATATCGCCTTTGCCTCCAGCACCGATCTGATGATCGAGGGGCTCTGACCCCGCAAACGGGGCAGCCCCGCAGCAGCCCTCAGGAATGTTCCTCTTCCGCAGTGGCAATCAGCGCGGCGTTATAGGCCTTGAGTGCGGCAAGATGGGACAGGGCGCCGATCACCTCGGAGGGCTGGGCCGGATCGCTTTGCCGGGTGATCACGACAAAGCCCGTATCGGTACGTTCAAATAACGGCAGGGCCTGGGCCAGGGTGGCGGCCCGGTCCAGGGTGATGCCCTCGGCGACCAGCCTCTCGATGGCCGCCGCCTCCGGTACCCCCGCGTGCCCCAGCGGATACATGACCGAGGACACCCGCTGACGGGTCAGCAGATAGGCCTGCGGACCGGCGGCCAGGTGAATGCCGCGCCGCTCAAGCTGGGTCAGAAAGAACGACCGGTCAACCAGCCGGCTGGCCAGAGCGGTGGACAGCGACACCGCCGTCATCACCGCAATCGCGGTCTGCCAGTCCCCCGTCAGCTCAAAGACGATCAGCGTCGTGGAAATCGGCGCCCCCAGCACCGCCGCCGCCACCGCCCCCATACCGGCCAGAGCATAAAGCGTTTCACTGCCCGACACATCCGGCAGGATCGCCGTTGCGACAATGCCGAAGGCCAGCCCCAGCAACGCCCCAACCATGAGCGAGGGAGAAAACATCCCCCCCCCCATGCGGCCGGCGAAGGTCAGCGCCACGGCGATACACTTGATCACGACAAAGACCGTGGCATCCGTCAAGGTCAGGTCACCGGTCAGCGCCCGCGAGGTGGTTTCATAGCCCACCCCGATAATATGGGGAAAGGCAATGGCCAGCCCCCCCAGACAGGCCCCCGAAATGGCCGGACGGGCCCAGCGGGGCAGCTGTGTACGACGGCTCAGGCGCGTGGCCAGATCCTCGGCCCAGAAGACGCCCCCCATCAGCGTCACCGCCACCAGCCCCGACAACAGGCCAAGCAGCAGAAAGGCCGGCAGTTCGACATAAAAAACCAACGTGCCGGGATGGGGCAGGACGAACTCGGTGACCCCTCCGAATTCCAGCCGGTTGATCACCGTCCCGGCGACGGCAGCGATGACGATCGGGGCAAAGGCATGTACGGCGAAATGACGCAGCACAACCTCCAGCGCAAAGATCGCCCCGGCAATCGGCGCGTTGAACGAAGCTGAAACCGCCCCCGCCACTGCACAGCCCAACAGATCGCGCCCGGTGATCCCATCGGCCTTCAGCGCATTGCTGACCCAGGTCGCCAGAACACCGGCCAGATGGACCACCGGCCCCTCGCGTCCCGATGACCCACCCGTGGACAGCGTGATCAGCGAGGCCAGCGCCGAGGCCAGCCCCTCGCGCCCCTCAACACGGCCCTCGTGCATCGCGGCGCCCTCGATCACATCGGCTACGGCGCGCACCCGGCCATCAGGGGTCCAGCGGTCCAGGATCAGCCCCACCGCCAACCCGCCCAGGATCGGCAAGGTCAGGATCCACCACCATGGCAGGGTCTGCGCAAAGCTGGCCAAGTTGGCTTCACCGGTGCCGTAAAGCAGGGTTTGCAAAAGGTCGATCCCCTTGCGAAACAACAGGGCAGCAAAGCCGGCGGCCATCCCGATCGCCAGGGCCACGAACCAGAAGCGGATCTTGCCCCAAGTGCCCCGGCGCATGATGCGCAGGGTGCGGCGGATGGCCGTGACCGCTTCATCGACCTGTTCGGCCGCCAGCCCGATGCGTTCCCTCGGCACACTGCCCCCGCTGATCACCCTGGTCCGGACCCGCCGATCCGGACCGTCACCCCTGCTTTAGCCCTCCCTGCCGCAGGGTCAACCTGCGGCGGGCCCAGGCACGTCCTGCCCCGCCAGCAGCGATCGCGCCGCATCGCGGGCAGCCTCGGTCACGCGATCGCCCGCGACCATGCGCGCCAGTTCATCAATCCGGGCTTCCTGCCCCAAGGGAATGACCGTGGACAGGGTCGTTCCCGCCTGCACCCGTTTCTCCACTCGCCAGTGATGCGCCCCCCGGGCCGCCACCTGCGGCGAATGGGTCACCACCAGAACCTGCGCCCCCGGGGCGGCGGCCAGCCCGGCCAGACGCCGGCCTACCGCATCGGCCGTAGCCCCGCCAACACCGCGGTCGATTTCATCGAAGATCAGGGTCACGCCTTCGCCACCGGTCAGACACACTTTCAGCGCCAACAGGAACCGCGACAATTCCCCCCCCGAGGCGATCCGGTCCAGCGGCCCCGCCGGGGTGCCCGGGTTGGTGGCCACGGTAAAGGCCACCCGGTCGCGCCCCAGACGGCCGGGATCGGCCGGGGTAATCTGGGTGGTGAACACCGCCCGGTCCAGCTTTAGCGGTGGCAATTCGACGGCCATGGCCCGATCCAGACGCCGGGCGGCCTGCTGGCGCGCGGTACTCAGGGCGGCAGCGGCTTCATCGTAGGTCCGTTCGGCATCGCTGAGCGCCCGGGTCAGATCCCCCAGGCGCCGTTCGCCCGCATCCAGCCCCTCCAACCGCGCGGTCAGGACCGTGGCCAGTTCCGGCAAGGCATCGGGCTGCACGCCATGCTTGCGCGCCAATCCCCGGATGGCGAACAGGCGCTCCTCTACCGTGTCCAGATCCCGGGGGTCGAAATTCAACGCCTCGGCACAGGCATCGACACCGGATTGAGCCTCGGACAGCTCAGCCATGGCCCGCTCCAGCGCCGCCAGAGGGGCATCCAGCCGGTCCCCCAGAACCTCGGCCGCCCCTTCCAGCCAACGCACCGCATCGACCAGCGCCTGTTCCGCCCCATCGGCCCCCAGTGCCCGCGCGGCCCCGTTGATATCACCCAGCACCCGTTCCGCGCCCTGCATCTCGCGCCGGCGCCGGTCCAGCACCGGGTCCTCGCCGGGTTCAGGCGCCAGATCATCCAGTTCCGCCACGGCGTGACGCAGGAATTCCTCTTCGCGGCGCGCCTCGTCCAGCGCCACCTCCGCTGCGGCCAAGACCCCCCGCGCAGCCGCCACCGCCACCCAGGCCGTGGCGACCTTGGCCCGCAGGCCATCCTCGGCGGCAAAGGCATCCAGCAGGGCCAGATGGCCGCGCGGATCCAGAAGCCCGCGATCATCCTGCTGGCCGTGCAATTCCACCAGACAGTCGGATAGTTGGCGCAGGACCTCGCCCGAGCATCGCCGGTCGTTGACCCAGGCACTCTTGCGGCCCTCGGCGCTGTTGGTGCGGCGCAGGATCAGTTCATCGCCGACGGGCAGGTCCGCCGCCACCAGCACGGCCCGCGCCGGATGATCCGGGGGCAGATCGAAAACCGCCGTCACCTCACCCTTCTCGGCGCCGGGACGCACCAGATCGGCCCGACCGCGCCAGCCCAGCACGAACCCCAACGCATCCAGCAGGATCGACTTGCCCGCCCCGGTTTCACCGGTCAGCACATTGAGACCCGGCTGGAGATCAAGATCCAGCCGGTCAATGATCAGGATGTCCCGGATTGCGAGACTGCGCAGCATCGTTCCTAGCCCTGCCGCCGAATGCTATGGGGGCCGCCCGCGATCAGAGCCACCGGCCCTGAATCGACTGCCGATAGATATTGCGCAGCCAGCCATCCCCCGCCGGTTCCAACAGAAGCCCCTCGCCGGTCAGCAGCGTGTAGGCATCCTGATACCAGGGCGAGCCCTGATAGTTGTACCCCAGAAGCGCCCCGGCGGTCTGGGCCTCATCCAACAGACCCAGCGACAGGAAGGATTCGACCAGCCGGTACAGCGCCTCGGGCGTGTGGCTGGTGGTCTGGAAATCCTCGACCACCACACGGAAACGGTTGATGGCGGCGGAATAATGCTTGCGCTTCAGGTAATAGCGCCCGATCTCCATCTCCTTGCCGGCCAGATGGTCGAAGGCCAGATCGAACTTGAGAATCGCCGAGCGGGCATATTCGCTGTCGGGATAGCGTTCGATCACCGTGCGCAGGGCCTGCAGGGCCTGAAAGGTCAGCCCCTGATCGCGGCCAACATCGTCGATCTGATCGTAATAGCTGAGCGCAAGAAGATATTGGGCGTAGGCCGCATCCTCATCCGCGGGATAAAAGTCGATATAGCGCTGCGCGGAACTGCGGCTGCCTTCGTAATCACGATCCACATGATAGGAATAGGCCTGCATGATCAACGCACGCTTGGCCCATTCGGAATAGGGGTAAAGGCGCTCAACCTCGCCAAAGTAGCGGGCGGCTTCCTCTGGGTTGCGCTCGGCCAGCTCGTATTCGGCCCGGTCGTAGATTTCCTTGGGGGTAAAGACCTCCAGCGGCGGTTCCGTGGGTCCACCGCAGGCCGCAAGCAGCAGCACCAGGCAAACCATGCCCGCCCGGCGCCCCCGTCCGAGGAGCGTGCTCCCCGCCATGTCGTTACTTGTTCCCAACACGTCCCGCCTCTCTTCTCCCCGGGTGGTTAGCACGAAAGAAAACCGGGAAAAATGGCTTTTCCCGGTTCTGTACATGTTGGTTGATCTAAAGGTCAGGCTGCACAGAGTGCCAGATCGTGATGGGTCACGCCTGCACCGGGCAGACCGCGCGCCTGGCTGGGATCGCAATCCACCAGCCGCCAAGCCGAGCGATCGGCAAAAAGCGCGCGAAGCAACTGATTGGTCAGCGCGTGACCGGCCCGGACACCGGTATAGCGGCCCAGAATCGGGGCACCGGCCAGGGCCAAATCGCCAAGCGCATCCAGCATCTTGTGACGCACCGGTTCATCGGCATGGCGCAACCCGCCGGGCGACAACACCCGGTCGCCGTCAAAGACCACGGCATTGTGATAGGTCCCGCCCAAGGCCAGACCATTGGCCTGCATCCGGTCGACATCGGTTTGCAGGCAGAAGGTCCGACTGTCGCACAGGGTGCGAACGAAAGCGCCATTGCGCATGTTCAGAACCCGTTCCTGACGACCGATGGCCGCGTTGTCAAAATCAATGCTGAAATCGATCGACAGTTCCGAGGCCACATCCAGTCGGGCCATCGCATCGTCGCGGCGCACCTCGATCGGACGCAGGATCTGGATCGCCTGGATCGGCGCCTCAAGAACCCGCAGCCCGCCGTGCATGATCGCACGGACGAAAGGCGCCGCACTGCCATCCAGGATCGGCACTTCGGGACCGTCGATTTCGATGCGCACATTGTGCAGGCCAAGGCCCGCCAGCGCCGCCATCAGATGTTCCACCGTCGAGATAGACACCCCGGCCGCGTTGACCAGTTTCGTACACAGTGGCGAGATTTCCACCAAATCCCAGCGCGCCGGGATCACGCTGTCCGGACCACCGATGTCGCTGCGATAGAACACAACCCCATGGCCGGCGCGGGCCGGTTTCAGGGTCATGCGGGCCGGGCGGCCGGAATGCAGACCGGTGCCGCGAAAAGCCACCCTTGTTCTGACTGTCGTTTGCATTTGCTCGACCTCGTCGTCATTTCTTGTTTTCAGCGAGAACTCATAACCAGGGATCGGTCCTCGTTAACTTCTAGCTATGGGGCCGGCCGCGCGAACTCAATTCAATCTTTACAACGGTCTGAAACATGGCGATTTCCGCATCGGCAGAAAACCGCCTCTTTCCTTTCAACATCCTGATAAAAAACGAAAAAAGGGCCGGAAAAAACCGGCCCTTTGCAGAAAACGTGACGCCTTGTCAGTTGGCTTGGCGGCGCAGGAAGGCCGGGATCTCGATCCGGTCGAGATCCGCATCATCCTCGGGCTGGCCCTCGGGCAGCATCTGCGCAGGCGGCGCCGTGCGCCCGCCAGCCGCACGCGGATCGGCACCATGGGGGGCCTGACCGGTCATGCGGTTGATCAGCGAATTGATGCCAAAGCGGGTCCGGTCGGCCCCATGGCCACCCATCACCGGCTGAGGACGATCAGCGCCCTGTCCCTCGGGCACCTTGCGCACAGCGGCCTCCAGCCGACGCAGGGTTTCCGGCGATGGCGTCCCCGCCGCAGACGTCCGCGGCGCCGGCCGGGTGCCCGCCATGGGAGCCGCCTGAACCGGCTGGGGAATATAGGCCGGCGGCGGCAGATCGTCTTCGTCGATCACACTGTGAACCGGCGCAGCGGGCTGGGGATCGAGGTCCTGAAACAGGGTCGGTTCCTCATGACCGCGCGCGGTGACCAGCGGCGCCTCTTCCTGCATGTCCTGCACGGATCCACGGGCCGCAGCCTCGGCTTCGGCCGAGACCGTGGTGGTCAGCGGCGCGGCCATGCGGCGGCGCGGCACCGGAGCATCCTCGGGCACAGCGACCGCATCAATGCCGGTGGCAACGACGGAGACGCGCATCACGCCTTCCATCTCCGGATCCAGGGTCGAGCCAACGATGATGTTGGCATCCGGGTCCACCTCTTCGCGGATCCGGTTGGCCGCCTCGTCCAGTTCGAACAGGGTCATGTCGTAGCCGCCGGTGATGTTGATCAACACACCCTTGGCGCCCTTGAGGCTGATTTCGTCCAGCAGCGGGTTGGCGATGGCCTTTTCGGCAGCTTGGATGGCGCGGCTTTCGCCCTCGGCCTCACCAGTGCCCATCATGGCCTTGCCCATCTCGTCCATAACGGCACGGACATCGGCAAAGTCGAGGTTGATCAGGCCGGGCCGGACCATCAGGTCAGTCACGCCTTTGACGCCCTGATACAGCACGTCATCGGCCAGCGAGAACGCCTCGGTGAAGGTGGTTTTCTCATTCGCCAGCCGGAACAGGTTCTGGTTGGGAATGATGATCAGCGTGTCAACCACCTTTTGCAGGTTTTCAACACCTTCCTCAGCCTTGCGCATCCGCTTGGCGCCTTCGAACTGGAAGGGCTTGGTCACGACACCAACGGTCAGAACCCCCAGTTCACGGGCCGCCTGGGCGATGATCGGCGCCGCACCGGTGCCGGTGCCCCCGCCCATGCCGGCAGTGATAAAGCACATGTGGCTGCCGACCAGCTGATCGACGATCTTTTCAATGGATTCCTCGGCCGCCGCCGCACCGACCGCTGGCCGCGCCCCGGCACCCAAACCTTCGGTGGCCTTGATCCCCATCTGGATCTTGGCCGCCGCACGGCTTTGGTGCAGCGCTTGGGCATCCGTATTCGCAACGACGAATTCGACCCCGTCCAGCTGCTTTTCGATCATGTTGTTCACAGCGTTGCCACCGGCGCCGCCCACGCCGAACACCGTGATTTTCGGCTTCAGTTCGTCCTGCTCGGGGACGGTCAGATTCAATGCCATGAGTGTAGGTCCGCCTGTTCCATCTGTACGGACTTTACGCCCGCGACTGCTTATGCCGACCAGTGTAACTGGCCCGCTGCCCCGGGTCACGCCAAAAAGCAAGTGAGTCGCGAATTTTCGCCAGTTTTTTTACATCCGGCTGTTGCCGCTTTACCAGTTTTCCCTGAACCACTTGACAGCACGGCGCAGGGACCGTGCCGGATAGCGGCTGTCGGCGACATCAAAATCCCAGCATTCGTCCTGCGGATGGGCCGCAAACAGGCAGAGCCCCACGGCAGCGGAAAAGGCCGCACCCGTCGCCGCCTGGGGCAGGCCCTGCACCCGAAGCGGTCGGCCGAGGCGGATCTGGTGGCCAAGGATCCGCGCCGCCAACCCGGTCAGCCCGGGCACCTGGCTGCCGCCTCCGGTCAGCACGATCTTCTGGCTGGGCAGGTCCTCGAACCCGGCAGCATCCAGCCGGGCGCGCAACTCTTCGAGGATTTCCTCCAGCCGCGGACGCATTATGCCGATCAGTTCAGATCGGCTGATCTCACGCCGGTCATGTTCCCAGTCACCGGTATCGGAGCGCAGTTCGATCATGTCGCGGTCATCGCGCCCGGTCGCTGTCAGCCCACCATGCAGGGTCTTGATCCGCTCGGCCAGCGCCAGCGGGATCCCCAGTCCTTTGGAAATATCCTGGGTCACGTGATGGCCACCGATGCGCACCGTATCGGCATAGATCATGTGCCCCCGCAGAAAGATCGAGATCCCCGAGGTCCCGGCGCCCAGGTCGATACAGGCGGCCCCCAGCTTCTGCTCATCCTCGACCAGCGCCGAAACCCCCGACGCATAGGCCGAAGAGGCCAGCCCGGCCAGTTCCAGATCGCAGCGTTTGATACAGTGCAGGATGTTCTGCATCACTGCGCGATCGACGGCCAGAAGATGCATGTCGGTGGTCAGCGTATTTCCGATCTGCCCGCGCGGATCGGCCAGCCCGCTGCGGTGATCCAGCGCAAAATTCACCGGCTGGGCATGCAGAACCGTCCGGTGGGCCCCGATATCGGGCATATCGCAACTGGCCAGAACATAGGCGATATCCGCTTCGCCAACCTCATCGCCATCCAGTTCGACCGTGCCCGTCAATCCGTACGAACGCGGATTGGCCCCCGAAAAGCTGACAATGGCGTGGTCCACCCGCACCTGTGCCATCTTTTGCGCGGCCTGCACCACGGTCCGCACCGCGCGCTCGGTTTCCTGCATCACCTCAATCTCACCGAAACGCATGCCGCGCGCCCGGGTCGTCGCTGCCCCGATGATGCGGAACTGCGACTGACCGGCCATTGGCCCAACCCCGTCCAGGCTGGGCAAGGCGCCGCCATCGAAGCGCAGGATCAGACAGGTGGCCTTGGAGGTGCCGATATCGAGGATCGCCACCACCCCCCGCTGCATCGCGGCGCGCCGCATCTGGCGCATGGCCCGCTGCGTTTCAAAAAGCTCGGTCATTGCGTCTTCTGCCCTTGTTCGAATGCGCGCGTGACGCGCAGATAATCCAGTGCCGCCGCGCCCAGCCGGATCGTCGGCCGGCGGACATTGCGCATGTCGACCACCGGCACATCGCGCGCCAACAGATCCATGGCATCTTCCATCGCCAGCACGCGTTCCAAGGCCGGAACCGGATCCGTCTCGGGCAGGCGAATGATCTGCCCCCGATCCAGAATCACATCCCAGCGCCGGGCCCCTTGCCGGGTCAGCCCGCGCACCCGGCCTGCCAGCGGTGCCGCCGTCTCGATCAGGGTCAGCGCCTGGGGAATCGCCTGATCCGCCCCCTCGCCGGTCACCAATGGCAGGTCCGGGCGACCCTCACGGTGGTCGATAAAGGCGATCCGGTGGCCTGTGGCATCCAGCATCTCCAGCCCAGCGTGATTGCGCCAGATGACCGCCGGCTGGCGTTCCAGAACTGTCGCGGTCAGCGCACCGCCCAGTTCCAGAACGACATCGACCGACGCCACCGCATCGAAACCGGCAATGCTGTCATGGATGGCCTGGGCATCCAGATCGAACCAGCTGACCGGAAAATCCAGATCCAGTTTCCGGCGAATGGCATCGGCCAGCACCGGCGACGCTCCAACGATCGCCATCTGACGGATCTGAAACTCGGGGCGCGCCTCGACCGAGCTGCGCACCTGAGCGGCCCATTCGGCCAGAGTGACCCGCTGCTGGGGCTGAGCCAGCCAAGCAGCCGCCACCGCCAAAACCGCCGTCACCGGCAAATAAGCCGTCAGCATCCGGCGCAACAGCGGCGACAGCCACATCCTGTTCAACCGATAGGACATGCGGCTGGGGGCCGGATCGTGGCCCGGAGCCTGAATGCGGGCTCGGGTCAGCGGCCACATGATGCGTCCTCCACCAACCAGCGCACCAATTCGGGGAAACCGATCCCGCAGGCCGCCGCCTGTTCCGGGGCCAGCGAAGTGGGCGTCATGCCAGGCTGGGTGTTGACCTCCAACAGGATCAACCCGTCCGAACCACGCGCCTCATCCCAGCGGAAATCCGCCCGACTAAGCCCCCTGCACCCTAACGCCTCATGTGCCTGAACCGCATAAGCCATGCAGGCGTCAAAAATCGGCTGCGGAAGCTCGGCGGGCAATATGTGGCGCGACCCACCGGGTTTGTACTTGGCATCGTAATCATACCAGCCCTCGGTCAGGATATCCGTCACCGTCAGCGAACGCCCCCCCAGAACCGCCACAGTCAGTTCTCGCCCGGGGGCGAAACGTTCCACCATCACCTGATCAGGCATGTCCGGGGCCAGATCAGGCGGGCCATCCGCCGCGTCATGGACCAGATAAATCCCGACCGAGGATCCTTCATTGTTCGGCTTGACCACATAGGGAGGCGCCATGACATGACCGGCACGTACCTGCGTGGCAGAACACAACAGGCTGTCCACCACCGGAATGCCGGCAGCACGAAAGGCCGCCTTGCTCCGCTGCTTGTCCATCGCCAAAGCCGAGGCCAGAACGCCCGAATGTGTATACGGCAGGCCCATCCATTCCAGCAGACCCTGCACACACCCGTCTTCACCCCAACGGCCATGCAACGCATTGAACACGACATCCGGACCAAGCCCATCCAGCCGGACGGCCAAATCCCCCCCGGCCTCGACCTCAGCCACACGAAAGCCAGCCACGCGCAATGCCGCAGCACATTCCCGCCCCGACGAAAGTGAAACCTCACGCTCCGCCGACGGCCCGCCCATCAGGACGGCCACCAATGGGTCTGTCTTCGGTGACATCCCCTGCCTCGATTTTTCCGGGGCCGTGCTTGTTGCCCGTGCCCTCTGACTGCTCACATACCCGTTTGCCGGGCTTTGGTTACCCCGGGGTTAACCGGGATGTGCAGGAACGACCGCTTATGATCCGGCTTCGCCTACCCGCATGATCTCCCATTCTAACGTCACGCCGCTGTTCTGGAAAACCCTTTTTCTCACCTCTTCCCCCAACCCCTCCAGATCGGCTGCGCTGGCCCCCCCGGT
>JBKDZR010000092.1:0-1689 GCA_047971485.1 Qingshengfaniella sp.
CGCCCGCAGCCGGGCGCAGGGGGGCACCCGATCATGGGCGCGGGATGTATCTCTGATTATGGACGTGGAGCGGTGGAATGGGAACGGTCCGGCGTCTTGGGCTGCTGGTTTTCGCCGGCGGGGCTGGCAAAGGGATCCTCGGGATAGCCGACCCCGGCCAGATACAGGCCCTGGGGGGGGCAGACCGGGCCGCAGGCGGCGCGCTCTCGGGCCTCCAGCGCGCGGCTGACGTCATCGGGGGACCAAGCCCCGGCGCCGACCCGTTCCAGGGTGCCGACAAAGCTGCGCACCTGATTGTGCAGGAAACTGCGGGCCCGCACGTGAAAGCGATGCTCGGTGCCATCGGGCCGTTCGATGGTTTCCACCCGCAGCGCATCCAGTGTCTTGACCGGGCTTTGGGCCTGACAGATCGAGGACCGGAAAGTGGTGAAATCATGGCGTCCGATCAGCCGGTCGGCGCCTGCCTGCATCGCGCTTGCATCCAGCGGATAGCGCACATGCCAGACCAGCCCGGCCTCATGGGTCGGTGGCGCACGCCGGCACAGCAGGCGGAACAGATACCGCCGTTCCCGGGCCGAAAACCGGGCGTGCCAGTCATCGGCCACGGGGGCGGCGGCCACAATGGCGACAGGAGCGGGGCGCAGATGATGGTTCAGCGCCGCGCACAGCCGAAAGGGATCCCATGGCTTGGCCATGTCGCAATGGGCGACCTGACCGGTGGCATGGACCCCGGCATCGGTGCGCCCGGCGGCCGCGATGCCGGGAGCGTCCGGTTCCAGCCGGCGGATCGCGACCTCAATGGCCCCCTGCACCGAGGGCTGGTCGGCCTGGCGTTGCCAGCCGGCGAAGGGCGCGCCGTGATATTCGACTTTCAGGGCATAGCGGGGCATGGCCGTTCGCCTAAGCAGAGGTCCGAAAATGGGCATTGGGTTTCGGATCAAAATCCTGCGAAATCGACGAGACCCAAACCGGCATTCATGGGCGAAGCCGCGTCTGTCTGCTTAGTCGAGCGGTGCGCCCATGACAAGCGGGTGGGATGCCGCCGGGGCCATAGCCCAGGCGTCCATGCTCGACACCCAGCCATCTTTACCCCACCCCAACCACATCCTATAAGCCCCGCCATGATGGCCCCGTTCGGATCTGTGCTGCGAATTACGGGCCCGGCGCTCTGACACCGGAGCCGCCGGGACAAGGCGCCTGAGCATCCGCCGCGCCGCCGCCAGCCCTTCTGATCCCCCGCAAGCGTGCGAGTTCGCCCATGTCCCCCGAGACACCCGACTACAAAGACACCCTTTCCCTGCCGCAAACCGATTTCCCCATGCGCGCCGGCCTGCCCAAGCGTGAACCCGAATGGCTGGATCGCTGGGCACGCATGGGCATCTATGACCGGCTGCGCGAGAAAGAGGGGCGGCCGCCCTTCACGCTGCATGACGGCCCCCCCTATGCCAACGGGCACCTCCATATCGGGCATGCACTGAACAAGATCCTCAAGGATTTCATCGTGCGCAGCCAGCAGATGATGGGCCGCGATGCGCGCTATATCCCCGGCTGGGATTGCCACGGCCTGCCCATCGAGTGGAAGATCGAGGAACAGTACCGCGCCAAGGGCCAGAACAAGGATGAGGTGCCGGTGCTGGATTTCCGGGCCGAGTGCCGCGCCTTCGCCAAGGGCTGGGTGGATATCCAGCG
>JBKDZR010000093.1:0-11072 GCA_047971485.1 Qingshengfaniella sp.
GCCGCGCCATCACTGGGGCGGCCCACCGGTCTGGCGCTATGGCTGATGTAAGCGCGAAGCTGGAATATCGCGCTACCACGGCTGCCATAAATCGCGTAGCGGGCGGGTTGGGTGCGCCAGCCCCTGGTCCGGCGCTGGCGCGGCTTGGTCTGCTGGTGGTAAGGGCCGCTTTGTCTGCAAAGCCGCCTGTCGCAAGCGGTCAATCCTTAGGGCCGTTGGTATCATTGGATCATCTTTTCACGAAACGCGTTAGATGGATCGAGGGGTTATGGGGCTGCCTTCAGGGCGTCCAGAAACGCGTTGATGGCTGCATCGCTTAGTGACCAGTCGCAGACCAGCCGGCCGATCAGCGGGGCGTCTGGATCGCCTTCGGCGGGGCCGTCCCAAGGGTGGTAATCCGCCCCGGCGGCCCACAGGGCGGCGTGCACCCGGCGCGGGGCGCGAAAGAAGACCATGTTCGCCTCAACCGGCCAGACCGGCGGCAGGCCTGCCGCGCGCAGCCCCGCCGTCAGCCGGTCGGCGGCGGCATTGGCCCGGGCCGCCAGGTCCAGCCACAGCCCATCGGTCAGATAGGCGGCCATCTGGGCGGCCAGGTAGCGGTGCTTGGACAGCAGATGAGCGGCGCGCTTGCGGCGCAATGCGAACTCCTGCGCCAGGGCGGGATCGAACAGGATCACCGCTTCTGCGCCCATCAACCCGTTCTTGGTGCCCCCGAAACTCAGCACATCTACCCCGGCCCGCCAACTCAGATCCGCAGGGGCGCAGCCCAGCCGGGCCACTGCGTTGGCGAAGCGTGCGCCATCCATGTACACCTTCTGGCCGTGATCATGGGCGATGGCGGCAATGCGGGCGATCTGATCGGGGGTATAGAGGGTGCCGTTTTCCGTGGCCTGGGTGATTGTCACCGGGCCGCGCTGCACCCCGTGCACACCCCGCGCGCCGGTTCGGTCCATCCGCAGGGCCAGATCCCCGGGGTCGATCCGACCCTCGCTGGCGGCCACCAGGGTCAGCTTGGCGCCACCGCTGAAGAATTCCGGCGCGCCGCATTCGTCCTGCTGGACATGGGCCTCGGGCGCGCAGAATACCGTCTGCCAGGGTTGGGCCAGCGTGGCCAGGGCCAGGCCGTTGGCAGCGGTGCCGGTGGCCACCAGACAGATGGCGGCCTCGGGGGCCTGAAACAGCGCGCGCAGGTGGTCTGTGACCCGTGCAGTCAACGGATCGGTGCCGTAGCCCGGCGCGTAGCCCGTATTGGCCTCGGCCAGGGCGGTCAGCACGCTGGGATGGACCGGGCCGGCATTGTCAGAGGCGAAGTTCATTAGAGGTCCTCGATGATGTAGTCTTCCCAGTCATCCTCGGCGACTTCGAATTCGGGCGTGGTCCAGCCGCGTACCGATTGTCCCGCTGCATGCACCGTTTCCCCGTCGCCCGAAAGCAGCGGATGCCAATCCGGCAAGGGGCGGCCCTCGTGGAGCAACCGATAGGCGCAGGTCATGGGCATCCAATAGGCGATCTCGGGCAGGGTTTTCGGCGTCAGGACAACGCATTCCGGCACGATCTGTTTGCGGATGTCGTATTGTCCGCACCGACAGCTGTCACCGTCCAGCAACCGGCAGGCAACCGAGGTAAAGGCGACCTCGCGGGTTTCCGGATCTTCCAGCTTGTTCAGACAGCACTTGCCGCAGCCATCGCACAGTGCTTCCCACTCGGTCCCGGTCATGTCGCGCAGGCGCACCGTTTCCCAAAAGTGTGGGCGCGGCGGGGGATCGGTGCGGCGGCGGCCGGCCATCTCAGAGCTGCGCGTCGGCCAGGATCCGGCGGGCGGCCAGGCTGTCGGCATCCATCTGGGCCACCAGGGCCGCGACACTGTCAAAGCGTTGCTCGGGGCGCAGGAACCGGACCAGCGCGATGGACAGTTCCGCCCCATAAAGATCGCCGGAAAAATCGAAGATATGGGTTTCCAGGTTGGGTGTGTTCTGGCCGAACATCGGCCGCACCCCGATTGAGGCGACCCCGTGATGTCGGCCCGCATGGGGCCCGTCCAGGATATCGGCCAGCACGGCATAGACCCCATGGTGCGGCTGGTGCAATCCGCTGGTATCCATGTTTGCCGTTGGATAATTCAGCGTCCGGCCGCGCTTTTCGCCATGGATGACCGGCCCGTCGATCCGGTGCCAATGGCCCAGCATGGCTCGGGCGTCACCGGGGCGGCCGTCGGTCAGGGCCTCGCGGATCCGGGTTGAGGAAATCGGCCGTGCGCTGCCATCGGCGACCAGCAGATCGGCGATCGTCACGCCGAACCCGAAGCTTTTCCCGAACCTGACCAGATCGGTGGCGTCGCCCCCGCGCCCCTGGCCGAAGTGGAAATCATGACCAACGACCACATGGGCCAGCCCCAGATCACGGGCCAGCACATCGCGGGCAAAGGCCTCAGCGCTCAGGCCCGCCAGTTCGGCATCGAACGGCAAGGCGAACAGGCGCTCGACCCCCAGCTTGGCCAGCCGATGTTCCCGGGTTTCGCGGTTCATCAACCGAAAGGGTGGGGTCTGGGGGGCAAAGAATTCACGGGGATGGGGATCGAAGGTCACCACCCCCAGGGGCGCGCCAATGGCCTGCCCTTGGGCCCGTGCCAGATCTATCACAACCCGGTGGCCCCGATGCACGCCATCGAAATTGCCGATGGCGGCGCTGGCCCCGTGAAGGGCCGGGTCCATGGACTTATGATGGTGGGCGATGCGCATGGCCGCTGCCTAGCCCCAGCCACCGCCGGGCGCAAGCACCCAGCGTTCGCGCCCCGGCCCGGATGGTCCTCAGGTGCGGCTGGGCGCCAGAACCGTGGCCTCCCCCGAGATGACCAGGCGCGAACCGACCCGGGCCTCACAGGTCAGGGTGACCTTGCGCTTGTCGGCCCGGATCTCGTTGACTGTCACCGTGGCTGTTACCGTGTCGCCGATGGCCACCGGGCCGTGGAAGCGCAGGGACTGACCCAGATAGATGGTTCCATGGCCGGGCAGCCGTTCCCCCAGCAACCCGGAGAACAGGCTGGCCGACAGCATCCCATGGGCAACCTTCTGGCCAAAGACCGAGGCCTGCCCGGCGGCGTCATCGAAATGGATCGGGTTCCAGTCCTCGCTGACTGCGGCGAATTTCTCGACCAGATCCGGGTCGATACGCTTGGTCAGGGATCTGGACATGCCAAGACGCAGGTCTTCGACGAAAACCGTACCGATCCCGGTTTGGGCCTTATCCTGCGTATTCTCCCCCATGGGGGTGTTTATGACAGCAATAATATTTCTCGCAAGTCCTTATCAGCGCAACATACCGATGGTGTAGGTCGGGGACATGCGCAAATCGGCCAAATGCCCGGCCAGTTTCTCTGCATCCGGGCCGTCCGGACCCGTGCCCGTCACCTCGCCTGACAGGCCGCCACTGATAAACAGAAAATCCAGATCCTCGCCCAGGGCCCCGGCCATGTCGGTGCCCGGTCCGTCGCCGATCGCCAGGATCCGGTCCTCGGCAATGGGGCCCAGCCCGGTCAGACGCTGCCGCGCCACGTCATAGATTGGCGGATGCGGTTTGCCGAAATAGAGGCTCTGACCCCCCATCTCGGTATAAAGTGCAGCGATGGCCCCGGCGCAGAAGATCCGCTGATCGCCCCGGTCCACGACGATATCGGGATTGGCGCACAGCAGCCTGAGGCCCCGTGCCTTGGCCGCGATCAGACGGGCGCGATAGGTGTCGGGGGTTTCGGTGCTGTCATCTTCCAGACCGGTGCAGACAATGCCTTCGGCTTCGTCAAAGGGGACCAGATCGACCGGTGCGCCGGGCAGGCCCTTGGGCAGGTCGGTAAAGAAGTACCTGTCCCGGTCCGGCCCCAGATGCCAGACCTTACGGCCTACGACCCCGGCCATCATGCCCGCCTGGGCGGCATCGCCTGACGTGGCGATATCGTCCCAGCAATCACGCGGGGCGCCCAGCCCATCCAACTGCCGGGCGACACTGTCGCGGGGGCGCGGCGAATTGGTGACCATGATCACCTTGCCGCCCCCGGCGCGAAAGGCCTGAAGCGCGGCAATGGCTTCGGGGAAGACCCGCACCCCGTTATGCACACAGCCCCACAGGTCGCAGAACAGCGCGTCATAGGAAGCGGAAATCTCAGCCAGTGAGCGGATGATTCGGGTCATGGAAGCCTCGGCCATGGAAATGGGCCGCGCGTCCCCAGGGATCCGCGCGGCCCGGTCTTGGAGGATCAGAGCGTCAGGGACGGGATGATCTGTTTCTTGCGGCTCATGATGCCGGGCAGGACCACGGCATCGCCGGTCACGCTGGCGCCAAAGCTTTTCTCGGCGAGGGTTTTCACCGTGTCGTTGGGCACCAGCAGCGTCGCCTCTTCGCGCAGGATATCGACGACAAACAGCAGCACCTCATCGACGCCATCCTCTTGCGCGACGGTGGCCATGCTGTCGATCAGGCTGGCCTTGCGGCCCAGCGGGATTTCGGGCGCCGTGGTTTCCAGCACCGAGACACGGAAGTTTTTGCCGCCGACCTCGTATTTCTTGCTGTCCATGCGGATCAGTTCCGCATCGGAAAAAGCCGACACATCTGATTTGGCGGCGAACATCTCGGCGGCATAGGCTGACAGGTCGATCCCCAGATCCCCGGCCAGTGCCTTGGCCACGGCCCGGTCCTGATCGGTGGTGGTCGGCGAGCGGAATTCCAGCGTGTCAGACAGGATGCACGACAGCATCAGCCCCTTGATCGCCTCGGGCATCCGGGCCACGTCATCGCCCATCAGATCATGCATGATGGTCGCGGTGCAGGCCACCGGCTTGATGGTGATGTCGATGGGTGCCTTGGTTTCCAGCCCGCCGGTCAGCTTGTGGTGGTCGATGATCTGGACGATCTCGGCCTCGGCGATATCGGCGGGCAGTTCGGCGGGGTTGTTGGTGTCCACGACAACCAGGGTTTGGCCCTTGACCGAGGACACGATCTCCGGCTTGGCCACGTTCCAGCGCTGAAGGACAAAGGCGGCTTCGGTGTTGGGTTCGCCCAGCAGCACCGCCTCGGCGGGCTGGCCACGCTGTTTGCTGAGATACCAGGCCCAGATCAGCGGTGCGCCGGTGGAATCGGTGTCGGGGGCCATGTGGCCAAGGACTTTGATGGTCATCGTGACAGTTCCGTTGCAAGAGATTGCGGGCCTTATAGGCTGGCTGTGTGTCCGTGTCACGATGCCGCGCTGCGTGGGGGGGCGCCCCAAACGACGGGTTTGTCCGGCAGGGCGGGCTGCGCAAGCGGGCCCGAATTCATGCCGTTGACGGAAAGTCCATGAAACGGGGGCCTTCCTGTGGTTTCATGGGGTGGATCTGACTGGCAGGGACAGGAGGGAAATATGGTGGAAATGCATGAAACGGCCGTCGGCCGTGATGTCCATCGGATGAGGCGCGGTGCCTTGGGGCGATTGCTGTCGGCCCTGGCCTGTGCGGTGATCCCGGCAACACATGGTCTTGCCCAGGATGACAGCCTGATCCCCTTTGTTGCACGTGCCCCGCTGGACGGCGCTTCGGCGCTGGTGCGCGAGATGATGGGCTTTGAACTGGCCTATGGGCCGCAGGGGTTTGTCCTGGGCGGCTATAACCTGTTGAATCCGGAACTGGCCGGGGATTTCGATAGTGACCGGATCTTGCCCCAGGTGGATGTGCAGCCCCTCCAAGGACCGCGGTTGAATTGCAGGGATATGGCCTGTGTGGAAAACGCGCTGCAGGCCGGGGTCAGGTTCATCCAGCCCGGGGGCAAGCCGCTTGATCCGGACCAGCGCGGGGGGCCGGCCTTTCTGGTCACGCTCAGCCGCCCGACTGCGCTGGAAACGGCCTATGAACGCGCCCGACAGATCGCCTATGCGGCGACCGGTATCCTGTATCCGGCCAAACGCGGGTCGTTGGGCGTGATCGCGGCTGTTGCGCCGGCCAGTCCGGCTTATGCGGCGGGGCTGCGTGCGGGGGACGATCTGACCAGGATTGGTGATGGCCCTGCGAATGCCGGGAGCTTGGCGGGCCTGGCCCGGCGCGGGGCGCCGATGACCCTGTTCTGGCGGGCTCAGGGGGCGGGCCGTGAACAGCAGGCCGGGCTTGTGCCGCGTGTCGGGGCGCTTGGGGTCGTGGATGGGATCGTCCGGATCGGGGGCGATGACGGGGCGGATGGCGATGCCCTGCCTGCGCCGTTCCGCACCCTCACCAATGACAAGGGGCTGATGGCGTTGGTGCTGGAACAGCCCGATCTGGCGCCTGAACATGACCGCCGTGTCGCCGCGCTGCGTATTCTGGAGGGCTGGAGCGGCAATCCCATCGCCCGGGCCTGCATGGTCCCGCCGATTGAGCGGATCGATATCCGCACCTCAATCACCATGACCGAGACCAACCTGGCCGGGCAGACGCGCACGTCGCTGGATACCTCAAGCGTTGCTCCATTGTTCGTCGAGGCCCGCTTCGTGCCTTTCGTGCACTCCATGAGCGCGTCTTGGTCTTCGCCGGAAACCACCGGCCCGGTTGAGGCGGCGGCGGCCCGGATCGTGCAACTCGAAGGCTGCGCCGGTCCCACCGTCCACAGGCTGACCGCCGGGATCGCCGCCCTCGCCGGTATTGCGCTGCCGGCGAGGGCGGATGGGATGTCCGGGGGTCAGCCCGCTTGGCGCCAGTTCCTTGCCCAATGCTATCCGGCCTATATGCAGGCCGCCCGCGCGGAGGGCCGCAATGTGGGCGACCGCGGGGCGGTGGGGTTGTGTGTCTGTGCCGAATATGGGGCGGCCGAGTATGGCGATCCGGATCTTTACCGACGTTACCGCGCCTGGTCGTTCGACGGCGTGCCGCAGGATACGCTGCAGGCGATTTGGGATCGGACGCAGAATGGCGCTTGCAGCCGGGCAGGTAATCCGTTGGCGGCCGAACTGGTGCGGCGATACGAAATCTTTCTGCACGATAACGGGTTGTGAGGGGGCTTTGTCGGCTGGATGTGTGGGCGGAAAACGGGCGATCTGTCGGGGGATAGGCCTTGGTGATTGCCCTGCTTTGGCGTTGCGAATGGCCGCCATAGCCGTGAACCTCTGAGGTCGCGCTGTCACGGCAATCATAAGGTGCACCCGTGCCGGCCGGGGGTGCCGCACCGCAGCCCGATGGTGCGCAGCTTAGCGCATGTAGCACAAACGTGGGTACCGGTTTTGTGCTCCTCGAACAGGCGGTGTCAAAGACTTAGGGTGTGTCGTGTGACTACGAATGAACGCGACACGCTCTAACGGTTGCTTTGTCCGCAGGGCCAGCTGTGCAAATAGTCACTACCAAGGGCCTTTGGTATTATACGCTTGCACATGCCCGGACAAAGGCCCTTACCGCTGCATAGCGCGCGCCGGTGTGGCGCCAGATCACACCGGTTTCGCGTGTTCCCCCTGTTGGCAAGGCCACCTTGTGCAGATGCAAGCCTTCTGGCCAGGGGGGCGCCCAGTCCGGCACGATGGAAACCCCAAGACCGCGGCTGACCATGGCGGCGATCGCATCCAGTGCATCCAGTTCAAGTGTTTCTCGCACCTTCAGGCCATGGGTGCGCAGATACGTATCGACGATCTGCCCGCCCCATTGGTTCCTGTCGTAGCGAATGAAGGGCAGGTCCGCGATTATTCGGTGAGGATCCTGCACCGGGCAGGTCGATGGGGTGATCAGCACAAGAGGCTCTTGCCGGATGGACCGCCATGACACGGATTTCGGCAGCGAGAATTGGGGGCGGACAATCATCGCGGCATCAAGGTCGCCGGCGACGACGCGATGGTACAGGTCAACCGAGGATCCTGGCTGTACGAAATACTCGATCACAGGATGACGGGTGCGCAACGTCGCAATGACCTGGGGTAGGATGCCGGTCAGGGCGCTTGCCGTGGCCCCAAGACGCAATTGCCCGGCGGGTTCCCCGTTGGCTGCGATGGCCCGCAGGTTCCGGGCATCCGCCACAAGGGCGCGCGCGGCGTCCAGAACGGCCAGGCCCCCTGGGGTCGGCTGGATCGTCTTTCCGGACCGGGCCACAAGGGATTGGCCCAGGTCGCTTTCCAGGGCGCGCAACCGCTGGGAAACGGCAGCAGAGGTCAGGTTGATCCGCCGCGCGGCTTCGGCGATCGATCCGCAGTCGGCAACCGCGAGGAAGGTTTCAAGAAAGCGAATATCCATAAGAAAGAATTTCTATCATTTAAAGTCATAAGAAACAGTTTTTTCTGAATGGTGTGCCTTTGTAGGGTCTGTGGCCAGATGCTGCACGCACAGTGGAACAGGGAAAGCGGATGTCTGTCATTGATAAGTTCACCAAGCTGGGAACCGATAACGCCCCGGGGCAAGAAGGGCGCCAGGATGCATCCGGCCTGAAGGCTGTCCTTGTCGGGGATAACCTTGAAGGCCGCCCAGTGGATTTTTCCCACGGGGATGTGGATGCGCATGAACCCACGCCGGGATCGTTCGAGGTGTTTTCCGAGGGTGTCGCACGGGGTGGTGCGCAGGCCTATACCGAGTATCGGGGCGCCCTGGATATCCGGGAAGGGCTTGGGGCCCGGCTGGCTGCGTTTACCGGTGCGGATGTGGATGCCAAGGATGGGCTGATCATTACGCCGGGCACGCAAGGGGCGCTGTTTCTGGCTGTGGCGGCAACGGTTGCCCGGGGCGACAAGATTGCGATCGTTCAGCCGGATTATTTTGCCAACCGAAAGATTGCCGCGTTTGTCGAGGCCGAGATCGTGCCGGTCCAGATGGCCTATGCCCGGGCCGCGCCTGGCCAGGCCGGGCTGGATCTTGACGAGCTTGAACAGGCGTTCCGGGCGGGTGCGCGCACCTTCCTTTTCTCCAATCCAAACAATCCCAGCGGTGTGGTTTACGCCCCCGACGAAATTGCCCGGATTGCGGCACTTGCAACGCGTTATGGTGCGACGGTCATCGTTGATCAGTTGTATTCCCGGCTGCGTTATGCGGATGTAATCTATACCCATCTACGCGCCGTCGGCGATATCGACCCCGAGGCAGTCGTGACGATCATGGGGCCTTCCAAAACGGAATCGCTTAGCGGGTATCGTCTGGGCGTGGCTTTTGGGTCGAAGACGATCATTGCCCGCATGGAAAAGTTGCAGGCCATCGTGTCGTTGCGTGCGGCAGGCTATGCGCAGGCGGTGCTGCGCACCTGGTTTGATGAACCCGGCGGCTGGATGGCCGCCCGCATCGCCGCACATCAGGCCATCCGGGACGATCTGTTGGCGCTGTTTCGTGGGATTGAGGGTTGTGATGTGCGCACGCCGCAGGCTGGCAGTTACTTGTTCCCGAAACTTCCCCCGCTGTCCCTGTCGCCCGCCGATTTCGTCAAGGCGCTTCGGATGCAAGCCGGTGTCATTGTCACGCCGGGTACGGAATTCAGCCCGCATACAGGCACAAGTGTTAGGCTGAACTTTTCGCAGGGGCATGCGGCGGCGGTCGCGGCGGTCGAACGTCTTGCCTTGTTGGTCGAAAGGTATCGCCAGTAACGGCCTGTCCCCGTAGGCGGTTTCCCTGTCCCCGGCGGGGTAGGGAGGCTTCGGTTGTGCGGCAAGCTGTGCGTGTCGCGGCAAAAAGGGGTGCCCTTCCCTGACTGGGAGGGGCGGGGAATTGGTCGAATCAACCCTGGCCGGCCGGAATCTGCCCGAGCCGAGACGGTTTCGCAGCCTGTCCATTGCGTGATCGTTTTTGGGCCCCGTGCCTGAAAAATGATGAATAATCAGTCATCTGCTTCTGCGCAGAGGATGGAAACAGAGTTTTCTTGATTTTAAGTATCCAAAATGGATACTTAAAAGGGGACATGAGAGGAAGACCCGAAAATGCTCGACAATGGTGGGACGTCTGACTGGATCGTCGGGGTGGATGTCGGCGGGACGTTCACCGACTTTTCCGCTCGGAATGTGACGTCCGGCGAACTTTTTGTTCACAAGCGGCCCTCAACGCCGGCCGATCCATCCGAGGCGATTCTTAACGGATTTCGCGAATTGCAGGACAAGATCGGGATCAGCGGAGATGCGGTTCAGCGCTTCGCCCACGGCACGACTGTCGCGACCAACGCGTTGTTGCAGCGCAAGGGGGCAAAGGTCGGTGTCGTCACCACCAAGGGCTTCCGGGACCTGCTTGAGATCGGCCGTCAGGTGCGTCCCGCGATCTATGATCTTCAAATGGATGCGCCGCCGTCCCTTGCGGAGCGGCGCAATCGCCTGGAGGTTGCGGAACGCATTGCATTTGACGGCAGTGTTATCGAGGAACTCGACGATAAGGCCGTTGCCGGCATGCTTGACCAGATCGCGGCCCTGGGTGATATCCAGAGCATAGCGGTTTGCCTGCTGTTTTCATTCATCAATCCGGTTCATGAACAGAGGATCGCATCGGCCATTCGGCAGGCCCGCCCGGATCTTTACGTGTCGATCTCCTCAGAGGTGCAGCCGGAATTCCGTGAATATGAACGCTTCTCCACGGCGCTGATCAACGCTTTTCTTCAGCCCGAGGTCAGCCGATACATGGACCGGCTGAAAGAGGCGATCGGGTCGATGGCCCCCCGTGCCCGGTTCGGCATCTTCCAGTCATCGGGGGGGCTGATGTCCGTCGAACGGGCCGCCCTTTATCCCGTGCGTACTGCGCTGTCCGGCCCCGCTGCCGGGGCGGTGGGGGCTGCCGCTGCCGGGGCTGCGTCCGGCATTGGGGATATCGTCACGCTTGATATCGGGGGCACATCGACAGATGTTTGCCTGATCCGGGATGGACGGACCGAGATCACCCATATTCGCGAGATCGCCGGCTTCCGCATCCGCCTGCCAATGGTCGATATTCATACTGTTGGGGCCGGTGGCGGGTCGATTGCACAGATCGGGGCCGATGGGCTGATGAAGGTTGGTCCGGAAAGCGCCGGGGCTGTTACGGGCCCGGCCTGTTATGGCAAGGGGGGAACCCTGCCCACCGTAACCGATGCGAATGTCTATCTCGGGCGCTTGCCCCTTGCCCTGGCCGGTGGGGGGCTGATGATCGACCGGGACACGGCCGAAGCGC
>JBKDZR010000094.1:0-24168 GCA_047971485.1 Qingshengfaniella sp.
GGGCGGCAATGTCGACCCGGCGCTGTTCTGCCGTGCCCTTACCGGGACTTATACCAACGGCCCTAAGGATTGACACGTTCGCAATCGTCGGCTTTGCGGGCGAAGCTGTCGTTCCCCCCCCCTTTGGCGCGGAATCAAGCCCGTAGGGCGCCGCGCCAGCGCCGGACCGGCCCGCGGTCTGGCGATTGGCTGACGACAGCGCGAAGGTCTGGGGTCGCGCTATCATTGCAGTCATAAATCTCACGGGTCCAGGCCGTGGATCGCCGCACCGCGGCCCGTCGATGCGCGGCAGAGGGCCGGGGCGGGTTTTGCGGCCTGACCGGTGTTGACCTCAGTTGTCAGTGTCCGTTGAGATCGTGTTTTCGCTGGGCGGGATGCGGTCGAACAGGCTTCGGATGCCGCGGGTTGCCTCGCGGAGGCTTTGTCCCAGATCCGAGCCATTGTTTTGGGAGGATCCCGTCCGTTGCCCGCCGCCGCTGCCCGCCACCCAGATCTCCAGCAGGCCGCTTTCGGGGCCGGGTCTGAAGGTGGTGAAGTCGCGGGCCTGAATATCCAGCCGCTCGGCCAGGATACGCGCCGCTTCGGCATCGCTGTCGTGGTAATAGCGCAGATGGGTTTCGCCGATGGTGATGTTGACCGGTGCCTGTCGCCAGTCGCTCAGGCCGGCGGTGTCGAGCTGTTGGATCAGCGTGGTGATCCGGTCGGGTGGGGTGACCGAGGGCACATGGATCACGGCACGTTTGCCGACCAGTGCCGGATCGGATGCCGCTGGCATGTCCACGCTTGTGCCGGCCGGTGAGGACAGGACGGCAGCTCCCTGGCTGGTGGGTGTAGGATCGGCTGGGCGCGGCATTGGGGTTTTGCTCAGCACCGGGGGGAGATCCGGGGATGCCGTGTCGGGAACCGCAGGGGCCAGGGGCAGTGACCGGGGTGCGGGCGTGTCGGCCGGTGGCGCGATGGTGCCCAAAAGCGGATCGGTGCCCTGGATCAGCAGGATCGGTGCCGGATCTGACGGGGTCCTTTGGGTCTGGCCGGGCGGTTCGGCTGGTGCGGGTGCTGCCGGCAACCGGGGGACCGCCACCGGGAAAGAGAGGGATGCACCTGGCGTCGCAGTTTGGGTCGGTGTGGAATTGGCCGTGGAAGGGCTGTTTTCCCCGGAGTCCGAGGGGGCTGCAGCGGCAGAAGGCCGTGGTGGCGCGATCCCATCATCCGTTGTGGACGGGATTGAAACGGTCTCGTTCGGCAGGGGCACTATGGGACGATCCATTGCCGCGTTCGCGATCGACAGGGCCGTTGTGTCGGGCGTGCCGGGCTGGGCCCCTGTCGCGGAAACAGGTGTGACAGGCGAGGTGCCCGGGGCCAGGCGCAGGCCGATGGCGATCCCGGCGCTCAGGCCGCAGATCAGGCAGAGGATGGTTGCGATGCGCCAGCCGCGCCCCGGGCTGTGGCCCTGGGGCCGGCTGTGTGGCTGGGGCCTTTGTGCCACGGGCGCCGGGGCGGGTTTGGCCGGGGGCGCGGCGGCTGTCTTGGGGCGGCGGCGTTGGGCCCCAAGGGCCCCGGCCAGCCGGTCAAGCGGCAGGGTGCCCGTGGGTCCACCTGCAGAGGACGACGGGGGGGCACCGTTTTTGACAGAACCGGTTGCTGTGTTGGGGCCGGTGGGCGCATCCGTCAGGTCTTGAACCGGTGCTGACAGGCCCTGTGGCCTGTCGCCGGGTTTGGCGGGCAGGCGATCCGCCGGGTGGGGCAGCGGCTTGGTGGTTGGGGGGGATGCGCCGCGGGCGCGCAGCACCTCTTGGCGCTTGGCCCGTGCCTCGGCCAAGCGGCTTTCCCAATCTCTGGGATCATAGGGCAAGGCCCCGTCTTGCGGCGCGTCCGATGGCGCTGGCATGGCACGTTCCTGTTAACCTCCCATTAACCTGACACAGATCGCCGGCGCCATACAGGCCGTTGCGGCACTGCGGCAAGTTTCCGCTGACAGGGCGCGATTGGCGCATCAGATCAGGCAAAGCCCGGTGATCAGCACCAATGTCAGCGCCCAGACCCGCCATAACAGGCTGACGGCACGCAGGATTTCGCGCACGCCGGGGGTGCGCCGTCCCTCGGGCCAGACCCAAGGGAAATCGCGCATCTCGCCGTCATAGCTGCGTGGCCCCGACAGGGCGACGTTCAGCGCCACGGCCATCGCTGCCTCGGGCCAGCCAGCATTGGGGGACCGGTGCAGTCGTGCGTCGCGCCACACCGGACGCCACCGCAGGGGCCGGCCTGCGGCGATCAGGATCAGCGCGGCGGTCAGGCGGGCCGGGATCAGGTTCAGCAGGTCGTCACAGCGTGCCGCAGCCCAGCCAAAGGCCGCATGCCGGGGTGTGCGATAGCCGATCATGCTGTCGGCTGTGTTGACGATCTTGTAGGCGACCATGCCGGGCAGCCCGGCGACGAGAAACCAGAACAGTGGCGCGATGACCCCATCCGAGAGGTTCTCGGCCGCGCTTTCGATGGCGGCGCGGGCCACGGCAGGGCTATCCATTCCGGCCACGTCCCGGCCGACGATTAGGGCCACGGCCTGCCGCCCCGGCCCGGTGCCGCGCCGCAGGCCGTGGGCGACGGCGCGCACATGCTGGGCCAGGCTGTTCTGGGCCAGAAGGATCGCGGCGACAAGGATTTCCCAGATCGGGGCCAGGGGTAGGGCGGCAATGGTGGCCCCGGTCATCCCGGCCAGACCGATCATCGCCAACAGCGCCAGCACGCCGTTGCGGCGGGCCTGGGGCGGGTGGTTGAACCGCGTGTCCATCCAGCCGATCAGCCGTCCCATCAGGACCGCCGGATGGGGAAAACGTCGCCAGAGCCAGGCGGGTTCCCCGAACAGGGCGTCCAGGACCAGGGCGACGGCCAGGGGGGCGGCGCCGGTCACAGCGCCGTTTCCAGCCGCTGCCACTGTGTCTGTCCATCGGGCAGGCCGAGGCGCAGCCACCGCGGATTATAGGGGAAGGTCCGGGTCAGGATATGGGCCCGGGCCAGCCGGTCATGCACCACCCCGGCCTCGCAATCGTACAGCCGGAACAGGGGGGTGCCCCCCAGCAGGCGCAGCCCGCGATGCGCCGCCAGCCGGTCAAGCCGTGCCGCATCGGTGGTCAGGCGTCGGCGGGTCTGTGTGGCCCAGCCGGAATCGCTCAGCGCGCGGGTGCCGATTTCCAGCGCCGGGCCGGAGACGGGCCAGGGCCCCAGCATCGCGGCCAGCCGGGCCAGCAGATCCGGGTCGCCGATGGCAAAGCCCAGCCGTAGCCCGGCCAGCCCCCAGAACTTGCCAAAGCTTTTCAACACGATCACCCCGGGTTGTGCGGCCAGGGCGATCAGGCTGGTTTCAGGGGCGATGTCGCAAAAGCTTTCGTCGATGACGGTCAGGCCGGTGGCGGGCAGATCGCCGGCTCGCCAAAGCCGCCCGTCGGGATTGTTCGGGTGGACCACGACCAGCGCGTCGGCGGCCGTTTGCGAAAAGGAGAAGCCTGCCTGGTCCGTGATTTGCCAGCCATTGGTGGCAAAGGCGGCGGCGTGTTCGTTATAGGTTGGCCCGGGGATTGTCGCGTGTCCCGGGGCAGCCAGCGCCGGCAGGCGGGCGATCAGCGCCGAGGCGCCCGGTGCGGGCAGGACCGCAGCACCGGCCGGGACCGACCAGGCCTGGCGCGCCGCCAGGCGCAGGCGCGCCGTGGCCCCCTGATCCGGCAGGGCCGTCCAGGCTGCGCCGGGCAGGGCGCCACAGGGATACGGGCGCGGGTTGATCCCGGTGGACAGGTCCAGCCAATCCGCGCGGGCCCCGCCAAAGCGCAGCAGCGCCGCATCAATGCCCCCGCCATGATCGCGAGGGGGGGATTCCGCAGGCGTCATTCGACTGGCAGGGGTGGATGGCGGCTGATGAAATGCCCCTTCACCGCCTGGGGCCAGGTCCGGTAGGGCACCTGGCCGGTCTCGCTTTCGGCATGTTCGGCAGCATAGGCGACCAGCCCGGCGGCGGCATCCATGTCGGGGGAAAAACCGGCCAGCGTGTACCCGGTTTTCCCCGGTGCCTGGATCGTGACATTGCAGGCCCGGGCACAGCCCATCAGGCAGGCATGTCGGCGGACTTTCACCTGTCCGTCCGTTGTCAGGGCGGCGGTCTCGACCAAGGCTGCGAATCGGCTACCATCGGTCGGGCCGTCTGCGGTGCGGTCGGTATCGGGGCGACGGCAGGTGTCGCAGACTGTGATCCAGCTGGTCATGTCGGGGGATGGCGCCAATGTGTTTCGAACCCGAGTGTTGTCGCCCGATGTCCTGGAAGAATCAATCTTTCGTGCCATTTTTCAGGACGTATGTTAACAACTTCACTTTTGTGGTAATGGTTGGTTAATAAATACACAGGCTGATCGCCGGCAAAGGCGACGCGCCATGCACAGGTCACACCACGAGCCATCCGACAGATGAGTGTTCTGATAGTCGAAGATGATCCCGATCTGGGACAGGTTTGGCGGGGGCATATCGAGTCCCTCGGCCATCGGGTTGAATTGGCCTGTGATCAGAGCGCGGCAATCCGGGCGCTGCAATCCTGCGATGTGGCGCTGATCCTGCTGGATATGGATCTGCGCGCAGGCAGTGCGCTGGCGATTGCGGATTTCGCGGGATATCGCCACCCGGACCTGCGGGTTCTGTTCCTGACCGCGCGACCGGTCTTTACCGATGGCTCGATCTTTCGTCACGCGCCGAATGCCTGCGGTTTCGTTCCCGCTGGCATCCGGCCCGAGGATCTGGCGTTGATGGTTGATCATCATGCGGCCCGGCCGCGCCCTGCGGATACCAACGCCCCCGGGGATTGACCGTTTGCCACAGTCAGGTCTGTCGGGCGAAACGGCGTTTGGATCGGGCCGCCCAAGCCGCGCATCGACGGGCCGGGGGCTTTTCCGGCAGTCGCTAGCCCTCTGCGGCGCGATCCCGCCCATGGGGACGGTTCAGATCCAGATCGGGTGTGACCGGCACGATGCGGTGCGGGTTGATCTGTTCATGGCTGTAATAATAATGGCGGATGATATGGCCGAACAGCACCGTCTCGGCCACCCCCGGCCATTGATACAGCTCGCGGGTATAGGCCCAGAGGTTCGGATAGTCGGCGATCTGGCGCAGGTTGCACTTGAAATGGGTGTGATAGACCTTGTCAAAGCGGATCAGCGTGGTGAACAGGCGCCAGTCGGCCTCGGTGACCCGATCGCCGGTCAGATAGCGTGATTGGGCCAGGATCCCTTCAAGCCAGTCGAGACTGTCGAAAAGGGGGGTGATGGCGGCATCATAGGCGTCCTGACTGGTGGCGAAGCCGGCCTTGTAGACGCCGTTGTTGATGGTGTCATAGACCCGTTCATTGATCGCGTCGATCCGGGGGCGCAGGGCCTCGGGGTGGAAATCCTGGTCATCGCCGGTCATCCCGTTGAAGGCGCTGTTGAACATGCGGATGATCTCGGCGCTTTCATTGGAGACGATGGTCCCGCGCGCCGTATCCCAGAGAACCGGCACGGTGACCCGCCCGCTGATGGCGGGATCGGCATCGGTGTACAGCTGGCGCAGAAAGGCCCGCCCGCCCAGCCGATCGCCTGTCGCCCCGCGAAAACCGGTGCGGAATTCCCAGCCCTCGGCCAGCATGTCGGGATGCACTGCCGAGACGCCGATATGCGGGGTCAGACCCTTGAGCGCCAGGAATATCAGCGTCCGGTGCGCCCAGGGACAGGCATAGGACACATAAAGATGATAGCGCCCGCTTTCCGCCGCGAACCCGCCCGTACCACTGGGGCCGGGGCTGCCATCCGGGGTGATCCAGTTGCGAAAGCTGGTGGTGCCGCGCACGAAGTGGCCCCCGGTGCTGTCGGTGTCATACCATTCGTCTTTCCATTCGCCGTTGATCAACTGGCCCATGGTTCCCTCCGTGACGTTTCTGTTTGTCGCTTCATAGCGCAGCTTCTGGCGAATGTGCCCCCCCGATCCGGGCACAATGCCCCCGCGTTGGCGCACAGGCCCAGACGAGGGCTGCCCGTGCCTGTCTGGGGGCGATTGCGTTGGTGCCGTTGATCCGGCAGGGTGCCCCCGGAAACTGGTGGGTCTTTTTCGGGCTCCCGGGCCGGGGCGATGGACAGCGGCACACAGCGGGGCGGAATGACAGATCATGGGGAACGGGTGAACCAGCGGGAGGCCAAGGGCACGGTGGCCGAGGTTTTTGCCGTTTTTCTGAAGCTGGGCCTGACCAGCTTTGGTGGCCCGGTGGCGCATCTGGGGTATTTCCGCGATGAACTGGTGATCCGGCGCCGTTGGCTGGACGACAGTGCCTATGCTGATCTGGTGGCGCTGTGTCAGTTTCTGCCCGGGCCGGCCTCCAGCCAGGTGGGGTTTGCCCTGGGCCTGATGCGTGCCGGCTGGTGGGGGGCGCTGGCGGCCTTTGTGGCCTTTACCCTGCCATCGGCGCTGTTGCTTGTCGCCTTTGCCATGGGGGCCGGTGCTTTCTCTGGTCCGGTCGGAACCGGTGCGGTGCATGGGCTGAAGATTGTCGCGGTGGCAATTGTCGCACAGGCTGTCCGGGGCATGGCCATCAGCCTGTGTCCGGACCGGGCACGGGGGGCAATCGCGGTGGCCGCGGTGGCGGTTCTGGCCGTCCTGCCCGGGGCCTTTGGCATGATCGGGGCGATCGTGCTGGGCGCGGGGCTGGGGCTGGCGTTGGGACGCGGGGGGGGAGAGGTCCGGGCCGTTGGCGGGCCTGTGGCCCTGCCGGTGCCGCGCGGCGTGGCGTTGGGGGCGGGGGCTGCTTTTCTGGGGCTTCTGATCCTGTTGCCGCTGATCGCCGGGCTGGGGCAGGGCTGGGCGATGCTGGATGGCTTTTATCGGGCCGGGGCGCTTGTCTTTGGCGGTGGACATGTGGTGCTGCCGCTGTTGCAGGCCGAAACGGTGCTGCCCGGGTGGGTCACGGCCGAGACGTTTCTGGCCGGCTATGGCGCGGCGCAGGCGATGCCGGGGCCGCTGTTCACCTTTGCCGCCTATCTGGGGGCCGTATCCAGTGGCGGGGTTGGTGCGGGGCTGGCCCTGGTGGCGATCTTTTTACCGGGGTTTCTGATTTTGATTGCTGTGTTGCCCTTTTGGGATCGGTTTCGGACCGGGGCGGTCGCACAGTCCCTGATGCAGGGGGCGAATGCCGCCGTCGTCGGGATCCTGGGGGCTGCGCTTTATGCGCCGGTCTTTGTCAGTGCCATCGGTGATCTGCGTGACCTGACGCTGGCCCTGGTGTGCTACGTCCTGCTGACCGCCTGGCGGGTGTCGCCCTGGCGGGTGGTGGTTGTCGCCGCAATCGGGGGGATCGGGCTGACGGCGCTGGGGTAAGGGGCCGAAAGCCGTTGCAGACCTGCCCGTGCCTTTCTATGAGGTCGAGGACGACGCCCCATGGCCGGAAAGGTTGGCGGCAGAGGGCTGACCCATGCCGGGGGCCCAAAGCCGCATCGTCACGCGAACCCGCCCGGCCCTGGCCACCCTGACTGGAGCCGCCCATGCCCTGTTCTGTCCTGCCCCGTTCCTTTGCCCGTCGGTCCCGCGCATGATCCGCACCGGTGTCATGTTGTGCGGTCACGGATCCCGCAGCCAGTCGGCGGTCGATGAATTCGCCGGTTTCGCGCGCCAGTTGCCCGCCCGCCTGCCCGAGGGCTGGCCGACCGAATACGGCTATCTCGAATTCGCCAACCCGGTGCTGCGCGATGGGCTGGACAAGCTGCGCGTCGCCGGCTGCGATCGGATCCTGGCGGTGCCGGGGATGCTGTTCGCTGCCATGCATGCCAAGAATGACATCCCCACCGTGCTCAGCACCTATGCGGCCGAACACGGGATCGAGGTGGTCTATGGCCGCGAGCTGGGCATTGATCCGCGCATGATCGCTGCCGCAGGCGATCGAATCGCCCAGGCCATCGCGCGGGCCGACGCCGCCACGGGCCCTGTGCCTCTGTCCGAGACCTGTCTGGTGGTGATCGGGCGCGGGGCTTCGGACCCCGACGCCAATTCCAACGTCTCCAAGGTGGCGCGGATGTTGTGGGAGGGGATGGGTTTCGGCTGGTGCGAGGTCGGCTATTCCGGCGTCACCTTCCCGCTGGTCGAGCCCTGCCTGACCCATGTCACGCGGTTGGGCTATCGCCGGGTTGTCGTCTTCCCCTATTTCCTGTTTTCGGGGATCCTGATTGATCGGATCTATGGTTTCACCGACAAGGTCGCCGCCGCTCATCCTGAAATCGAATTCATCAAGGCCGGCTATCTGGGCGATCATCCCGGTGTGCTGGATACCTTTGCGGAACGGGTGACGGAACTGGCCGGGGATGTGCCGCCACCGCCCACCTGTTCGCTGTGCAAGTACCGTACCCAGATCCTGGGGTTTGAAGCCGAGGTCGGCGCGCCCCAGGAAAGCCACCACCATCATGTGGAGGGGCAGGGGGCCTCGGCGCCGGGTTCGAACGTGGCCGATTGTGCGTTGTGCGATACCTTTTGTACCGGGGAATGCCGGCTGGAGATGGGGCATGACCACCACCACCATCATCATGACCATGGTCACGATCATTCCCACGATCACAGCCATGACCATACCCATGACGGGCATTCCCATCATCACGGGCATGATCACAGCCACGATCACCACCACGCCCCCTATCCCCATGCCAAGCACCCGCTGGGTCCGGAAAGCGCGCGGCGCAAATGATGCGGCCTTATCTGAAGGATCCGGGCGCAATCTATGCTGCCAGCTTTGCCACCGTGCGGGCCGAGGCGCGGCTGGATCGCTTTGATCCCGGCATGCAGGCCCTGGCCATCCGGCTGATCCATGCCTGCGGGATGATCGAGATCGCCGATCGGATCACCCACAGCCGCGGTGCGTATGAGGCCGGCCAGCGCGCCCTTGCCGCCGGTGCCCCGATCCTGTGCGATTGCACCATGGTGGCCGCCGGGATCATCCGCCGCAGCCTGCCTGCCGGGAATGCGGTTGACGTCACCCTGAACGATCCCCGCGTGCCCGCCATGGCCGGGGACCTGGGCACCACCCGGTCCGCCGCCGCCGTTGATCTGTGGCAGGACCGGATCGAGGGGGCCGTCGTCGCCATCGGCAACGCGCCCACGGCCCTGTTTCACTTGCTGGAACGGCTGGATCAGGGCTGGCCCCGCCCGGCACTGATCCTGGGTTTTCCCGTGGGCTTTGTCGGAGCCGCCGAAAGCAAGGCCGAGCTGGCCGCCCGCCCACGCGGCTGCGATTTCATCGCACTCAGGGGGCGGCGGGGGGGCTCGGCCATCGCCTCGGCAGCCGTCAATGCCCTGGCTGCCGGTCTGCCGGGAGAAACGCCATGACCCCCTGGCTGCATATCGTCGGCATGGGCGAGACGGGGCTGGACAGCCTGCAGCCCGCCACCCGCGTCCTTGTCGAGGCCGCCGAGGTGATCATCGCCTCGGATCGGCTGCACAACCGCGCGCCGGGGCTGGCCGGGGAACGGGTCCGCTGGCCCAGCCCGTTCGACGATCTGATCGCTACGATGAAGGCCCATCGCGGCCGCCGTGTCGTGGTGCTGGCCACGGGCGATCCGCTGTGGTTTTCGGTGGGCGCGCGGATCGGGCGGGGGATTGATCCCGCCGAGATCATCTATCACCCGCAGATCTCGGCGTTTCAGATGTCGGCGGCGCGCATGGGCTGGTCCCTGGCCGATACGGAATTGCTGACCGCCCATGGCCGCCCTCCTGAACAGATCCTGCCCTTCATCGCGCCGGGCATCCGTATCCTGCTGCTGACCAAGGATCGCACCACCCCGGCCACGGTCGGGGCACTGCTGGCCGATCGCGGCTATGGTGCCAGCCCGATGACCGTGCTGGCCCATCTGGGCGGCCCGGATGAAGCCCGTTTTGACGGCACGGCCCAAGGCTGGGCCCATGAGGTGCCGGATTTCCACACCCTGGCCATAGACTGCGTGGCCGGCCCCGATGCGGTGATCACCGCGCGCACACCGGGCCTGCCTGATGCGATGTATACCCATGACGGCAAGCTGACCAACTCCGAGATCCGCGCCCTCACCCTGGCCCGCCTGATGCCCATGCGCGGGGCCCTGCTGTGGGATGTGGGGGCCGGTTGCGGATCCGTGGGGATCGAGTGGATCCGCGCCGCCCGTGATGCCCGCGCCATCGGGTTGGAGCCCGATCCCGCCCGTCGCGCCATGGCCGCGCAGAATGCCCTTGCCCTGGGTGCGCCGCGTCTGGACCTGCGCGATCTGCGCGCCCCGGATGGGTTTGCCGGCCTGCCTGCCCCCGATGCGGTGTTCTTTGGCGGGGGGATCAGCGCCCCGGCCGTCCATGCCGCATGGGCTGCGCTGAAGCCCTTTGGCCGGCTTGTCGCCAATGCCGTGACCCTGGAAAGCGAGGCCGTTCTGAGTGCGGTGCAGGCCGATTTGGGCGGCGATCTGATCCGGCTGCGGGTGGATCGGGCCGCCCCCATCGGTGGCTACCGCGCCTGGCGCCCGGCCATGCCCATCACCCAATGGAGCCTGATCAAGCGATGACGGCTGAAAACGGCACGCTGCATGGCGTCGGGCTGGGCCCCGGCGATCCGGATCTGATCACCCGCCGGGCCGCGCGCCTGATCGCCAGTACCCCGGTGATCGCCTATCCGGCGCGTGAGGATGGGACCAGCCTGGCCCGCAGCATCGCCGCCGACCTGATTGCACCCGGTACCCGGGAAATCCCCATCCCCTTGCCCATGCGCGGAGATCGTGAACCGGCCCAGGCTGTCTATGATCGGGCCGCAGCCGAGATTGCCGGGGTGCTGCAGACCGGCCAGGATGTGGTGGCCCTGTGCGAAGGCGATCCCCTGTTCTATGGCTCGTTCATGTATCTGCAGGCCCGCCTGTCGCCGGATTTTCCGGTTCAGATCACCCCCGGTGTCACCGCGTTTAGCGCTTGTGCCGCCCGTGCCGCCCTGCCGCTTGTGGCGCGGAATGCCGTGCTCAGCGTGCTGCCTGCTCCTTTGCCCGACGCCGATCTGACCCGTCATTTTCAGGGGGCGGATACGGTGGTCCTGATGAAGGTGGGCCGCCATCTGGGCCGGGTGCGGGTGCTGCTGGGCACCCTCGGGCTGGCCGATCGCGCGGTCTATGTGGAACGCGCCACCCAGCTCGGCGAACAGGTGCTGCCCTTGGCCGAAGCCCCCGATCCGGCCCCCTATTTCTCGATGATCCTTGTTACGAAAGGCGCCGATCCGTGGCTGTGACCCCCGTTATCCTGTGCCTGTCGCAATCCGGCGCCCCCCTGGCCCGGCAAATCGCCGACACCCTTGGTGCCGTGCTGCACGGGCGTGAGGGCCGGGTGCAAGGCGCCGACGTTCCCTTTGCAGAAACTACAGCCCATATCCGCGATCTGTTTGCCGCCGGCATCCCGGTGATCGGGATCTGCGCAGCGGGGATCCTGATCCGGGCCGTGGCCCCTTTGCTGGCCGACAAGCGGCAAGAGCCCCCCGTCATCGCCGTGTCCGAGGACGGCCACGCCATCGTGCCCTTGCTTGGCGGGCATCGCGGGGCCAATGATCTGGCCGGGCGGATTGCGGCGGCTCTGGGGCGGGCACCGGCCATCACCACGGCAGGCGAGGCCACCCTGGGTATCGCGCTGGATGCCCCGCCTGCGGGCTATCGGTTGGCCAATCCCGGCGAGGCCAAGGGGGTGATGGCGGCACTGCTGTCCGGGGACGGGGCGCGGCTGAATGGCCCGGTGCCGTTCGCTCTGCCCCACGATCCCGAGGGCGGTGTGGAAATCACCGTGACCGACGCCCCCGCCGATCCCGGCCCCGCGCGGCTGATCTACCACCCCCAACGCCATGTGCTGGGGGTGGGGACGGCGCGGGGGGCCGACCCGGCAGAACTGGCCGATCTGGCGGGGCGGGTGCTGGCCGAGGCCGGGGTTGCGCCGGGGGCCGTGGCCGCGGTCGGATCCGTAGATCTGAAGGGCGATGAGCCGGCGGTGATCGCGCTGGCTGAGGCCCTGGGCGTGCCCTTGCGCCTTTTCACCCCGGCCGAGCTGGAAGCCCAGCGGCCCCGGCTGCAGACCCCCTCGGATGTGGTTTTCGCCGAGGTCGGCTGCCATGGCGTGGCCGAGGGCGCGGCGCTGGCCCTGATCGGGCCAGAGGGGGCGTTGACAGTGGCCAAGCGCAAGACGGCCAATGCCACCTGTGCCCTGGCCACTGCGCCCGCCCCGCTGGTTGACTTGCCGGGGCAGGGGCGCGGGCGGCTGGCGCTGGTGGGGATCGGGCCGGGGCAAGCCACCTGGCGCGCGCCTGAGGCCAGTCGGATGATCGCCGAGGCCGAGGACCTGGTGGGCTATGGCCTGTATATCGACCTTCTGGGGCCGCTGGCGGCGGGCAAGACGCGCACGGATTTTCCCTTGGGGGGCGAAGAGGCGCGCTGCCGCCATGCGCTGGAACGGGCCGCCGAGGGGCGCAATGTGGCGCTGATCTGTTCCGGGGATGCCGGGATCTATGCCATGGGTGCGCTGGTCTATGAACTGCTCGATCGCGCGCCAGACAAGGGTGGCGTCAGCGCGGCGGCTCGGCGGGTGCAGGTGATCAGTGCACCGGGCATTTCCGCGCTGCAGGCGGCGGCGGCCCGGGCCGGCGCCCCCTTGGGTCATGATTTCTGCGCCATTTCACTGTCCGACCTGCTGACCCCGCGCGATGATATCCTGCGCCGGATCCGCGCGGCAGCCGAGGGCGATTTCGTCATCGCCTTTTACAACCCGGTCTCGCGCACCCGCCGCACCCTGCTGGCCGAGGCCCGCCATATCCTGCTGCGCCACAGGCCCGCCGGCACGCCGGTGCTGCTGGCCACATCCCTGGGCCGGCCCGAGGAAAGCCTGCGTTACCGGCAGCTGGAGGATCTGAAGGTTGACGAGGTGGATATGCTGACCGTGGTGCTGGTCGGATCGTCCCATTCGCGGCTGATCGAAACCGGTGACGGGCCGCGCATGTACACCCCGCGTGGTTACGCGAAAAAGCTGGACCAACAGCCGGGCTGAGCGCGCCCGGGACTGGCCCGGGCACGCCTTGGTCAGGGATCAGTAGAGGGCGTCATGGGCCTTCAGCCGGTCGATGAAGGACGACAGGATCGCATCGGCGTCAGCCCCGGTCTTGGCCACATCTGCCTTCCATTCCTCCAGCAGCGGCTGGGCGGCGTCACGCCACATCTGGATCTGCTCGGCGGTGGGGGCATTGACCGAATGGCTCGGATCGGCCAGCGCGCGTTCCCGGCCAGAGGCCTCGGCCTCGGCCCATCCGACCGAGAATTTCTCGGACCATTCCGGGGTGCAGTGATTGTCGATCACCTGCTTCAGGTCGTCGGGCAGGGCGGCATAGGCGGTTTTGTTCATCAGCATCATCGGGACAGAGGAATAGAATGGCATGTCCAAGTGCTGCTTGGTCTCGGAATCGATGCTGAAGATATAGATGGACCCCCAGGGAAAGGTGATCGCGTCGGCGACGCCATTGGCGATGGCCTCACGCGCTTCGGGGGCAGGGACTTGTACGGGGCCGCCGCCGAGAAGCGAGATGAAGCGTGAAATCGTGGCATCTGCCGGGCGCACGTTCAGCCCCTTGATATCGCCGGGTTCCATGATCGGGACCTTGGAATGGATGGTGCCCGGATCATGGGGATTGGCCAGGCAGAACTTGACGTCCTTCATCTCGGTTTCGGCCAGCGGCGCGTACCATTCGTGCAACGCGGCGGCCCCGCGCGGTGCGTTGGAAATCAGGAACGGCATTTCCGCCAGGCTGTAGATCGGAAAGCGGCCGGCCTGATAGCCGGGGTTGGTATAGCCGAAATCGACGATCCGATCGCGGGTCATGTCGTAGTGGTTCGGGGCGGTGCCCAGTTGCTGGGCGGGAAAGATCTGGATCTTGATCCGCCCGTCCGAGGCCTGGCTGATCGACTCGGCCCAGGGTTCGATGCTTTGGGTATGGGTCGGATGGGTCGCCGGCACCCAGTGCGACAGGCGCAGCGTGACCTCCTGGGCCAGGGCCGTCTCGGTGCAAAGAACTGCGAGGGCGGCTGCGGCGGTGATGGTTTTCAAGGACATGGTGGTCTCCTCCCGGCAGGCAGGTGGGCCTGCGTTTCGCGGGCATAGTGCATGGATCGCCGGGGAAAGCAAACGGGGGTGGCCGGGGGCAAGCCAGCTTGACGATCCGCTTGAAAGGCCCCGTTGTTGTCTGTGCCGGTGATCTCTGGTCAAGGCCGGGTGGGGGCGATAGCCTGCCACGGGGACAGACGGACAGGGAGGAAACGGCCGCATCATGGATGAACACAGGATCGAGAGGGACGCGCTGGACGATGTGCTGGCCCCCTTGGGGCTGGCGCCAACCGGTCTGGAGACCCGTTTGCAGTATCACGATGTGGCGCCGGATATGGATTCGTCCGTGGCCTTGGCCTTGGCGGGTCGGACCATTGTTGCCGCCCAGGCCCTGACCACGGCAGAATACTGGCGACATTGTGGCGGGCCGGTGCAAGAGGTTTCGGTCAGTCGCAACGATGCCGTCTTCGCCCTGTGCTGCGGGTTGTTCCAATCCAGCCATGGCCATGACATGACCATAGCCAGCGGCGCCGCTGCGGCGATGAGCGGCTTTTACCAGGCGCGCGACGGGCGCTGGTTTCATCCCATGGGCACCTATCCGGGGTTGCGCGACGGGGCGTTGGCACTGCTCGATTGTGCCAATACGCCCGAGGCGATCGCCCGGGCGATCGCCGGGCGTGATGCGCTGGACCTGGAAGAGGCCTTCGCTGCCGCCAATCTTGCCGGTACCATGGTGCGCAGCCGTGCCGAATGGGCCGCCCACCCCCAGGGCCAGGCCCTGGCGGCGGCGCCCCTGGTCACCGTCGAGAAGATCGCCGATGGCGCCCCGGTCCAGTCCGCGCCGCCGCCGCGCCCCTTTGCCGGGCTGCGGGTGCTGGATTTCACCCATGTGATCGCCGGGCCGGTCCTGACCCGGACGCTGGCCGAACAGGGCGCCGACTGCCTGCGGCTCAGTGCGCCGGGCCATGCCGATCCCCAAGCCTTCCTGATCGAAACGGCCTGGGGTAAGCGCTCGGCCCATCTGGATTTCGCCCGGGCCGGGGATCTGGACCGGATGCGGGATCTGGTGCGCCGGGGCGATGTCTTCGTACAATCCTGGCGTCCGGGTGCGATGGAGAAATGGGGCCTGACCGCCGAGGAACTGGCCGCCGATCATCCCGCCGGTTTGATCCATGTCACTGTGGACAGTTGGGGCCGGACTGGGCCCTGGGCCAATCGCAAGGGCTTTGAACAGCTGGCCCAGGCAGCGACCGGCGTGGCCCTGCAAGAGGCGCGCGACGGCCGGCCGTGCTATGTGCCGACGGCGCTGTTGGCCGATTACCTGGCCGCTTATCTGGGTGCGGCGGGTACCGTTGCCGCGCTGATCCGGCGCCGGCGTGACGGGGGCAGCTATCGGGTGCATGTCTCCCTGGCCCGGGTGACCATGTGGGCCCAGGCCCTGACGGCCCCGGCCCGGGTGGCTGGCGCGCCGTTTCCGCCGCCGCAAATGCCGCCGTCGATCCAGCGCGACAGCGCCTATGGTTTGCTGCGCCATCTGGCGCCCTTTGCCCGGTTTTCCCACAGTCAGGCCGATTGGGCCCTACCCCCGTCGCCGCCCGGGGCGCATGCGCCGGTCTGGTTGCCACGGGATCAGGGCGCTTCCGGGATCCCGTGATCGGGGGGGGCGTGGCCCGCTGCTGCGCGGTGGACGAGACTGGCCGTTTCGGGCTCAGTCCTCCTTGGGGCGGGCGGCGAAGCGGGCCTGTTGCTCGGCGCTGGCCTCGGTCTGGTGGCGGGCCTTCCAGTCGGCATAGGGCATCCCGTAAAACTCGGTCCGGGCGTCTTCCTTGTCGATCGTCAGCCCCCGTTCGTCCGCTGCCTCCTGATACCAGCGGCTCAGGCAGTTGCGGCAAAATCCGGCCATGTTCATCAGGTCGATATTCTGCACATCGGTGCGGGTCCGCAGGTGATCGCGCAGACGGCGAAAGGCGGCGGCTTCGAGTTCGGTTTGGGTTTTGGTGTCGATCCGGGTCATGGGCGTTCTCCTGTCCGGGTGTCAATCTAGGGCATGATGCGGGCTTTGGTGGACCGTTTTTGCACCGGGCCCCGGTCAAGGGGGCGTCGTCATCACCATGTCATGCCCATACGCTATCTGTTGGAGGATGACATAATGCGGTCCGGTGTGATGTGCCAGTTGCCATTCGGGCCCGGATGCGGCACAGGATGAACGGATTAGTTATCGCTAACAAACGACAGATTGCCGGAGAAGAGCCGATGAACCGGAGCCGAAATATCAAGATCGTGGCGACCCTGGGGCCTGCCTCCAGCGATAAGGCGGTCATTCGCGCCCTGGCGGATGCCGGGGCCGACGTCTTTCGGCTGAACATGAGCCATGGGGTCCATGCCGAGATCGAGGCCCGCCATCGGGCGATCCGCGAGGTCGAGGCGGAAACCGGCCGTCCGATTGCCATCCTGGCCGATTTGCAGGGGCCCAAACTGCGGGTCGGGGTTTTTGCCGATGGTCCGGTGACGCTGCGGGAGGGGGCCGATTTCCGGCTGGATCTGGATCCGGCGCCGGGCGATCAGGCCCGGGTTTGCCTGCCACACCCGGAAATCTTCGCTGCGCTGGAACCGGGCGCCCGGCTGCTGATCAATGACGGCAAGGTGCGGCTGCGGGTGACGGACTGCACCCGCGAATACGCCCAGTGCACGGTGCTGAACACGGGGGAAGTCTCGGACCGCAAGGGGGTGAACGTGCCCGATGTGGTGCTGCCGCTGGCGGCGCTGTCCGAAAAGGACCGGGCCGATCTGGACTTTGTGCTGGGGCTGGGGGTCGACTGGCTGGCGCTCAGCTTCGTGCAGCGGGTCGAGGATGTCGCCGAGGCCCGCGCCCTGGCCGGGGATCGCGCGGCGATCATGGTGAAGGTCGAGAAACCGGCCTGCGTGACCCGCTTTGACCAGATCCTTGAGGTCTGCGACGGTGTCATGGTGGCGCGTGGTGATCTGGGCGTGGAATTGCCGTTGCAGAATGTGCCGCCTATTCAGAAGCGCCTGATCCAGAAATGCCGGGATGCTGCCAAGCCGGTGATCGTGGCCACGCAGATGCTGGAAAGCATGATCGACAGTCCGGTGCCGACACGCGCCGAGGTGTCCGATGTGGCCAATGCCATCTATGAAGGGGCCGACGGGATCATGCTGTCGGCAGAGTCGGCGGCCGGCAACTATCCGGTCGAGGCGGTGGCGACCATGGACAAGATCGCCATCGAGGTTGAGGGCGATCCCGGCTATCGCATCGCCATTGATGCCAGCCGCAGTGTGTTGCGCCGAACCGTGGCCGACGGCATCGTGCATGCGGCGCGCAATCTGGCAGAATCGATCTCGGCCAAGGCAATCTGCTGCTTTACCCAGTCCGGCACCACCGCGACGCTGGTGGCGCGCGAACGGCCCTCGATCCCGATCATCGCGCTGACGCCATCGGTGACCACGGCCCGGCGGCTGTGCATGACCTGGGGGATGAACTGCACGATGGTCACCGAACCGGTCGAACGCTTCAAGATGGCTGTGGTCAGTGCCGCGCGCGCGGCGGTGCAGATCGGGCAGGCAACGCCCGAGGATCAGATCGTGGTGACGGCAGGGGTGCCGTTCAACCGATCCGGCACCACCAACATCCTGCGCGTGGCGCCCTGCGACGAAAGCCAGATCTACGCGAACGAACCGGGCTGAAGCCGGCCGGATCGGGCCGGCTGTCGAACGGGGCACATCCTTGCGGCTGCAGGCCTTTCGGGTTGCGCCAATCCCGTTTGCAGTGTATCTGCCCAGCTTCGTCCCGCACGGCCGGTCAGTGGCATGCCGAGTCGGCGCGGTTCAACCGCCCATCAAGAGGAGCTGGAAATGCCCAAGATGAAGACAAAATCAAGCGCCAAAAAGCGCTTCAAGGTGACGGGGACCGGCAAGGTCCTGGCGGCCCAGGCGGGCAAGCGTCACGGGATGATCAAGCGGACGCGGAAATTCATCCGTGATGCGCGTGGCACCACGACGCTGTCGGCGCCGGATGCCAAGATCGTCAAATCCTACATGCCCTACGACCGCTAAGGAGGCCGCAACCCATGTCTCGCGTCAAAGGGGGTACTGTTACCCACGCTCGCCACAAGAAGGTCATCAAGGCTGCCAAAGGTTATTACGGCCGCCGCAGCAATGCCTTCCGCACTGCAACCCAGGCTGTCGACAAGGCCAACCAATACGCCACCCGCGACCGCAAGAACCGCAAGCGCAACTTCCGCGCCCTGTGGATCCAGCGGATCAATGCGGCGGTGCGCCTGCATGATGCCGAACTGACCTATTCACGCTTCATCAACGGCCTGGCCAAGGCCGGGATTGAAGTGGACCGCAAGGTTCTGGCCGATCTCGCCGTCAACGAACCCGATGCGTTCGGGGCGATCGTCGGCCAGGCCAAGGCTGCCCTGGCCTGATCCAGGGTCAGAGGTCCGGTTCGCCGACTGTCGAAAGGCCGCTCTCCCGGGGGCGGCCTTTTCCGTTCTGGCGCAACCGCGCCGACGCCTTGGCGGCGGCGCCCGGCCCAACTGAACGCGCAGCCCGAAGGGCGCGCTTTCAGGCGGGAGGGCCCCTTTCCCGGGCCGTCTCTCGCAGCCCCGCTTGCATTCATGGTCCCCACTGGCTAGCAGACGGCGGACCCTATGCAGGATTTCCGAAAGCTGGACGCCGGTCTTCGGATGAACATTCTGCAAACTCAGAAGAATCATAAGCAGGCAGGTGTCGGCGACACTGCCACCGCCTGCTCAGGGGAGACGGATGATGGATGATCTGCGCGACAAATATCTGGCGGCGATAGCCGGGGCAGAGGATGAATCCGCGCTTGAGGACCTGCGGGTCCAAGCCGTCGGAAAGAAGGGCGAGATCAGCCTGAAAATGCGCGAACTGGGCAAGATGACGCCCGAGGAACGGCAAACTGCCGGCCCGCGCCTCAATGCCCTGAAGAATGAAATCAACAGCGCTCTGGCGGCCCGGAAATCCGCACTGGGGGACAAGGCCCTGGCCGAGCGGCTGGAAGCCGAATGGCTGGATGTCACCCTGCCGGGCCGGTCCGCCGCACGGGGGCAGGGCACGATCCACCCGGTCAGCCAGGTGATGGATGAGGTCACCGCCATCTTCGCCGATATGGGCTTTGCCGTGGCCGAGGGCCCGCAGATCGAAACCGACTGGTACAACTTCGACGCCCTGAACATTCCCGGCCACCACCCCGCCCGCGCCGAGATGGACACGTTCTACATGCACCGCGCACGGGATGATGACCGCCCCCCCCATGTGCTGCGCACCCATACCTCGCCGGTGCAGATCCGGGCGCTGCAGGATCAGGGCGCGCCGATCCGGGTGATCGCCCCGGGCCGTGTCTACCGCGCCGATTACGACCAGACCCACACGCCCATGTTCCATCAGGTCGAGGGGTTGGCCATTGATCGCGACATTTCCATGGCCAACCTGAAATGGGTGCTGGAGGAATTCTTCACCGCCTATTTCGGCACCGCCGTCAAAACCCGTTTCCGCGCTTCGCATTTCCCCTTCACCGAGCCCTCGGCCGAGGTTGATATCCAGTGCTCCTGGGAAGGGGGCAGTTTGAAGGTCGGCGAGGGCGATGGCTGGCTTGAGGTGCTCGGCTCAGGCATGGTCCACCCATCGGTGCTGAAGGCCGCCAATGTCGATCCGTCCGAATGGCAGGGCTTTGCCTTCGGTATGGGGATCGACCGGATCGCCATGCTGAAATACGGCATCCCCGACCTGCGCGCCTTTTTCGACAGCGATCTGCGCTGGCTGCGCCATTACGGGTTCAGCGCCCTGGATGTGCCGACGCTTTATGGCGGGGTGAACCGCTGATGCGGCGATGAACGTGGCAGATCCTTCGCAGGCTGATCCCGTGCCGGCTGCCCTGTCCTATGTCGCGGTCAAATGCGGTGAAATCGGGGCTTACGCTGCCGCCCTTGTGGCCGAGATCGAGGGCTATGAACGGGATGCGCGGGCCAAGCTGAAATATATCTCGGGGCTGACCATTGCGCTTGTCGGGGTCATGCAGTGGCTGGCACTGCGCGATCCCGCGTCTCGGGCCGCCATGTGGCAGGTGATGCAAGGCGAGATGGGCAAAGGGGGTATGCTGTTCTGGATGATCCTCAGCCTGATATTCGCTATGCTGTTGATGTTGCTGGTCTTTCTTCTGTCAGCCTGTGGCTTTATCCGCAGCCATGTTCTGGAACGTCCGCCCCGCCGGCGGGGCGGACGCCTCCGGCCGTTCGCGGGGCTGGATAACCCCCGGCTTCAGTCCCGGACTGCCGACGACTGGATGTCATGTTTGGAGGGGGCGGTTGCCCAAAAGGCCGCAATGATGCAAGTCATCGACTCTACCGTGTATTTTCTTCTGACGATTGGGGGCTTTTTGTTCCTGACGTCCCTGTTCAATCTCTGGAAACTGGCTGGCTGACATGAAATTCACCCTCTCCTGGCTGAAAACCCATCTGGAAACCGAGGCCAGCCTCGATGAGATCCTCTATGCCCTGACCGATCTGGGCCTTGAGGTCGAGGGCGTCGAAAACCCGGCCGACAAGCTGCGCGATTTCACCCTGGGCTATGTCAAACAGGCCGAGAAGCACCCCGATGCCGATCGTCTGCGGGTTTGCGTGGTGGAAACCGATGAGGGCGATACCCAGATCATCTGCGGCGCCCCCAATGCCCGCGCGGGTATCACCGTGGTCGTGGCGAAGCCCGGCACCTATGTGCCCGGCATCGACACCACCATTCAGGTCGGCAAGATCCGGGGCATCGAAAGCCATGGCATGATGGCCTCGGAACGCGAGATGGAACTGTCCGACGAACACAGTGGCATCATTGAATTGCCCTCAGGCGCGGTTGGGCAGCGCTTCACCGACTGGCTGGCCGAGAACGATCCCGCCAAGGTCGACCCGGTGATCGAGATCGCCATCACGCCGAACCGCCCCGATGCGCTGGGGGTTCTTGGTATTGCCCGGGATCTGGCCGCGCGCGGACTGGGCCGGCTGAAAGAGGCCCCGGTGGCCCCCGTGCCCGGCAGCTTTCCGTCGCCGATTTCCGTGTCGATTGATGCCGACACGCTGGATGAGGCGCCGTTCTTTGCCGGCCGGGTGATCCGTGGGGTAAAGAACGGTCCCAGCCCCGCATGGCTGCAGGATCGCCTGCGGGCCATCGGGTTGCGGCCCATCTCGACCCTGGTCGATATCACCAACTTCTTCACCTATGATCAGAACCGCCCGTTGCACGTGTTCGACATGGCCAAGGTCAAGGGCGATCTGCGTGTGCACCGCGCCCAGGGTGGTGAAACGATGCAGGCGCTGGACGAAAAGACCTATACCTTCGCGCCGGGCATGATCGTCATCTCGGATGATAATGGTCCCGAAAGCATCGCCGGCATCATGGGCGGCGAGGAAACCGGCGTGACCGAGGCCACCACCGATGTGTTCCTGGAAAGCGCCTATTGGGATCCGATCCGCATCGCCTATACGGGCCGCGCGCTGAAGATCAATTCCGATGCCCGCTACCGGTTCGAACGCGGCGTTGATCCGGCCTTTTCGCTGCCGGGGCTGGAACTGGCGACCCGGATGATCCTTGATCTCTGCGGGGGTGAGGCCTCGGATGTGGTGACCGCAGGGGCCGTGCCGGACACCGCGCGCGCCTATCCGCTGGACACTGCGCGGGTGATCAGCCTGGTGGGGATGGAGATCCCGGCCGATACCCAGCGCGCCACCCTGACGGCCCTTGGTTTCCGCATGGAGGGGGACCTGGCCCATGTGCCGTCCTGGCGCCCCGATGTGCAGGGCTCGGCCGATCTGGTTGAGGAAGTGGCGCGCATCGCATCCCTGACCGGGCTGGTTGGCCAGCCCATGGCCCGGCCGCATCCCGGCGTTCCCCGCCCGATCCTGACGCCCATGCAGCGCCGGGAAGGGGCCGCGCGGCGGATGCTGGCCGGGCTGGGCTATAATGAATGCGTTACCTACAGTTTCATTGACGGCAAGGCGGCGGATCTGTTCGGCAATGGCGCCGACAGCCTTCGGCTGGAAAACCCGATCAGTTCCGAGATGACCCATATGCGCCCCTCGCCCCTGCCGGGGCTGTTGCAGGCTGCGGCGCGCAATCAGGCGCGGGGCATGGGCGATCTGGCCCTGTTCGAGGTGGGGCAGGGCTTTACCGGTGGCGAGCCGGGGGAACAGGTGCTGCTGGCCACCGGCCTGCTGGTTGGTCAGACCGGTCCGCGTGATCCCCATGGCGCGCGTCGGAGCGTGGATGTCTATGATGCCAAGGCTGATGTCGAGGCGGTGTTGTCTGCCGCTGGCGCGCCGGCCAAGGTGATGATCCTGCGCGACACGGCCAGTTGGTTCCACCCGGGCCGTTCGGGGCGGATCTGCCTGGGGCCGAAGAAAACCCTGGCCGAATTTGGTGAAGTGCACCCTGGAATCCTGGAGGCTTTTGACGTCAAGGGGCCGGCTGTAGCCTTTAGCGTGTGGCTGGACCAGGTGCCGCTGCCGCGCGCCGGTCGGGCGACACGGCCGGCGTTGGTGCTGAGCGATCTGCAGGCGGTTGAACGCGATTTTGCCTTCGTCCTCGATCAGCGGGTCGAGGCGGCCAGCGTGGTCAACGCAGCGGCCGGGGCCGACAAGGCGCTGATCGCTGATGTCCGGGTTTTCGATGAATTTTCGGGGGAAAAAGCCGAGGTCCAGATGGGGGCGGGCAAGAAATCCCTGGCCATTGCCGTGCGCCTGCAACCCACCGAGAAGACCCTGACGGAAAAGGAAATCGAGGCCGTTGCCGCGAAGATCGTCGAAAAGGTCGCCAAGGCCACCGGCGGCACGCTGCGCGGCTGACAGAGGAGAGTTACCCATGAAACTGAAAGTCTATCTGTCCGGTGAGATCCATACCGACTGGCGTGAACGGATCATTGAGGGATCAAAGGGTTTGGAGATCGCCTTTGATGGGCCGGTGACCGATCACGATGCCAGCGACGATTGCGGTGTGGCCATCTTGGGCGATGAACCGAACAAGTTCTGGCATGATCGCAAGGGGGCCCAGGTCAACGCCATCCGCACCCGTCGCGGTATTGAACAGGCCGATGTCGTGGTTGTGCGCTTTGGCGAGAAATACCGGCAATGGAATGCGGCCTTCGATGCGGGCTATGCGGCTGCACTGGGCAAATCGCTGATCGTGCTGCATCAGCGCGATCATCAGCATGCCCTCAAAGAGGTGGATGCCGCCGCCCTTGCCGTGGCCGAGGATCCCGCCCAGGTAGTGGCGATCTTGCGCTATGTGCTGACCGGTAAACTGCCGGCGGTCCGGGAAGAGGCCGCCGAATAGGCCCTGATCTGTCGTATGTGCCCCCGGCTGGTCGCCTTGGGGCATATGTCGGCGTCCGGCAGCCTGGCACTTTTTCCCGCTGTCTGCCTGTCCGGCCTTCACGGTGTGATTGTCGGGCTGGTTTCCATCGGTTCCGCGAACACTGCGCCCTTTGGTCGCACGATTCCTTGACGTCCCGCAGCTGGCCGCCTAACCGGTTTTTCATAAAAGCGAAAACAGGAGAGCGGTATGCTCAAGGAGTTCCAGAAATTTATCGCCCGGGGCAATGTCATGGACATGGCGGTCGGGATCATCATCGGGGCGGCGTTTACTGCCATCGTCACTTCGCTGGTCGACGACTTGATCAACCCGTTCATCGGCCTGTTCATGGGCGGTGTCGATTTCTCGGGGCTTGGGTTCACCATCGGCAGCGGTGAGGATGCCGCCGTCTTCGCCTATGGCAAGTTCATTACCGCCGTCATCAACTTCCTGATCGTTGCCTGGGTGGTGTTCCTGCTGGTCAAGGGCGTGAATGCGGTGAAAGAGGCGGCAACCAGCCCTGAAGAAGAGGCCCCCGCTGCCGATCCGGGCCCCAGCGAGAAAGATCTGTTGGTCGAGATTCGCGATGCCCTGACGGCCCGTAATCAGGCTTAAGTGTGCTGGTGCAGGGCGGTTGCCGTCCTGCACGACAGTGTCGCGGCCAATACATGGCCGTTC
>JBKDZR010000095.1:0-8348 GCA_047971485.1 Qingshengfaniella sp.
GCGTCGTACCCCTTATCGGCGATCAGGATATCAGCGTCGATTTCGTCAATCAGCACATCGGCTCCGTCCAGATCACAGGCCTGTCCAGGTGTCAGGTGAAAGCCGGTCGGGTTGCCCAAAGCATCGCAGGTCGCGTGGATTTTGGTGCTCAGACCACCTCGTGATCGCCCGATGCATTCGGTTTTTTGACGAACCCTTCGCTCCGGCCGCATGTTGATGTGCCCCCACGATGGTGCTGTCGATCATGGCGTATTCGTTGTCGGCGTCCTGCGACAAGGCATTGAAAACACGCTTCCAGACGCCCTTGCGGCTCCAGCGCATATGGCGCGTGTGGATGACCCGGAAGTCACCGAACCGCTCAGGAAGATCGCGCCACGGGATGCCCGCGCGATAGCGGTAGAGCACCGCTTCCACGAACAGCCGGTTGTCGCGGGCGGTCATACCGCTGTCCGAAGCCTTGCCCGGCAAAAGCGGGGCTATCCATTCCCATTGCTCATCGCGAAGGGCGTATCGGCGCATCCTGTGTCAGCTCCGTCGTTAAAGTCGACACCCCAGGAATCACGCAAACGCCGATTTGGGAATCCCATGAGTGATGACACCGCCTAGGTGTTTAGTCCCACGGTCCATTCGTCGGACTGGAAGGAAGCACACCGTCAAACCGTGGGATCAAACACCCAGATCGGCAACCGGATCCAATTCATCTGCCCCGTGAAATGGGCCAGGCGGCAGCGAGGCCAGGCAGGCACCGGTTTCCGCCTCGGCCCGGTCCAGCGACGCGGCCGTCTCGGTCAGGAACGCCCCGCCCGCAGGTCAGCCGCCAGCCGCGCGATGCCCTCGGCCAGGGCCGCTGCCATGTCGGGTTGGTTGGGCACCTTGGCCACACGCAATCCGGACGCGTCCCAGAAGACAAAATCGGCAAAGCGCGCCCCAAGATCGACAGCCAGATGTGCGCTCATCCCGGATGGCCCGGAACGTACGGCCAGCAAGGGCGGCCACCACAGCCCGACAGGGGAAAGCGTGTACAGGGATCGGTCACGTTTTGTCTTTCTCTTGTCCGGGCCCGATCACCATCCCCGTGTCGGGGACCCCGGCCACACCCGTTAGACGGTCTGCAGCCACCATGGCCTGCCGGACCGGGAAGGTCGACCGTGAAGCACGCCTTGGCAAGGCCTCTCCTGCCAAGCGGCCAGATTTCAGGCACAGGCCAAATCTTTGATCAGATCCTTCAGGCCAAAGCGAACGCCACTGCACGTGGCTCCGCGTCGAAAGACTGTGGTGAGCGATCCTTTCCAGGGGACATCCGGACGGGACCGCTTCGGATCAGCCGTAATAGATCGCCGTGCGCCGGCCCTGAATCTCTGTCACCTTGATCTCCATGTCATAGACCTGGCGCAGGGCCTCGGTCGTCATGATCGTCTCGACCCCGCCGTGCAGACACACCCGCCCGTCCTTCAGTGCGATGATGTGATCGGAATACCAGGAGGCGAAATTGATATCATGCAGCACCATGACCACCGTCTTGCCCAGTTCACGGCACATGCAGTGCAAAAGCTGCATCATCGCCCTCGCATGCCTCATGTCCAGATTGTTCAGCGGTTCATCCAGCAGGACATAATCGGTATCCTGACACAGGATCATGGCAACAAAGGCCCGTTGACGCTGCCCCCCCGACAATTCATCGAGAAAACGATCCGCCAGATCCTCAAGCTGCATGTACCCCAGCGCCCGGGCGATATGGCCCCGATCGCCATCACACAACCGGCCCTTGCCATGGGGATAGCGCCCGAACGAGACCAGATCGCGCACGGTCAGCCGCGCGGTCATGTGATTGTCCTGGCGCAGGATCGACAAATGACGGGCAAGCCTGTCCCCCGGGGTCCGGCTGACATCCATTCCATCCACCGTCACCCGTCCGCCCTCCACGCCAACCAACCGGCTGATCACCGACAGAAGGGTCGATTTTCCCGCACCGTTCGGTCCGATGATCGCGGTCAGCCCGCCGCGCGGGACCGTCACCGAGATGTCATCCAGGATCAGCGACCGGCCCAGAGATTTGACCACATGTTCCGCGACGATCATCGGGCCGCCCCTTTCATGACCAGGAAAAGAAAGACAAGACCGCCCAGGAATTCGATGATGATCGACAGCGCGGTATCGAAGGCAAAAACCCGCTCCAGCACCATCTGACCACCGACAAGGCAGATCACCGCCAGCAGCACAGCCGCCGGCAGCACGAAACGGTGACGGGACGATCCCATCAGGCCATGGGCCAGACTGGCCACAAGCAGACCGAAAAAGGTGATCGGGCCAACCAGCGCGGTCGACACCGCCACCAGGATCGACACCATGACCAGGATCGACACCACCGTGCGGCGATAGCTGACCCCCAAGTTGATCGCCTGGGCTCGGCCCAGGGCCAGCACATCAAAGACCGGGCCCATCCGCCAGAAGATCAGGCTGACCCCGGCCACGATGGCCGTCGAGATCCCCAGAAGCCCGGGCTCAATCGCCGAGAAACTGGCAAAGAAGCTGTCCTGCAAGACTTGAAAGGCGTTCGGGTCCATCATCCGCTGCATGAAGCTGGACAAGCTGCGGAAAAATACGCCGAAGACGATGCCGACCAGCACCAGCAGATGCAGGCTGCGGTCCTGCCCCAGGAACAGCCAACGGAACAGCAGGCCCGAAAAGCCGACCATCAGCCCGACTTCCATGATGAATTTCTGCCATGGTCCAATCCCGGTCAGCGCCCCTGCACCGAGAAAGAATACCACGGCGGTCTGGATCAACACGTACAGCGCATCGAACCCCATGATCGAGGGCGTCAGAATGCGGTTGGCCGTGACTGTCTGGAACAGCACCGTCGAGACGGCCACCGACCAGGCAACCAGGATCAGCCCCGCCAGCTTGCGTCCCCGAAAGCTCAGAACGAAGTTCCAGCTGCCCTTGGCATCGACGACCATGAAACAGACCACACAGATCGCCGCCAGAACGGCCATCAGGGTCAGCATGCGCCATTGTCGGCTGTGGGGCTGGTCAGGCGCCATGACGCGGCGCCCTCAGCAGCAGGACCAGAAAGACAGCGCTGCCGATCACCCCGACGACAACGGCGATCGGGATCTCATAAGGATAGCGGACGACGCGGCCCAGGATATCGCAGGCCAGTACGAACACCGAGCCGCCAACCGCCACCCAGGGTACCGTGATCCGCATGTTGTCGCCCACCAGCAAGCTGACGACATTGGGCACGATCAGCCCCAAAAACGGGATCGTGCCCACTGAGACCAGCCCGACCGCGGCCACCACCGCGACGATGACCAGCCCAAGGCCCATCACCGCGCCATAATTCAGCCCCAGATTGGTGGTGAAATCCTTGCCCATCCCGGCCACGGTCAACCGGTCGGCGGCGATCCAGGCCAACACGGTTGCCGCCAGCCCCAGCCACAGCAATTCATACCGGCCGCGCAGCACACCCGAGAAATCCCCCATGGTCCAGGCCAGCAGCGATCCCATCAGATTGAACCGATAGGCGATGAACGTGCCAACCGCCCCGATCACCCCGGCCAGCATGATCCCCACCAGCGGCACCAGCAGCACCTCGCGCGGGGGTACAAAACGCAGGATACGCAGGAACAGGGCCGTCCCCGCCAGGGCAAAGCCTGCCGCCACCAGCATCTTGGCCATCAGCGGCCAGCCTGGTGCCAGCAGCGTCACAGCCAGGAACCCCAGGGCGGCGGATTCGCTGGTGCCCGTGGTCGAGGGCTCGACAAAACGGTTGCGCACGATGATCTGCATGACCAGCCCCGCAATCGCCAGCGACGATCCCGCCAGGATCAGGGCCAGGGTGCGCGGGATCCGGCTGGCCATCAGGACCAGCACCGCGCGATCATTGGCGTCAGGACCGAACAGGGTGGCCAGGGACACATCGCTGATACCGACGAAGAGGCTGGTCAGCGCCAGCCCCGTCATCAGCAAAAAGCACCCTGCAAGTGGCCCATAGCCCTTCATCTCATGCCTGTCTCGTTTGTCCCGGCCCACCCGAGGGCCCAACCGGAAGCGGGAAAAAGAAAGCCCGGCGGCGAACACCCCCGGGCCGATCCGTCACGACCCTCGTGCTCAGGAGGTGCCAGAAAAGGCCTCGATCAGCTGATCGAGCAGAAGCATGATCCCCTGATAGCCATGCATGGTCACATAGGCCGCCTGACTGTCCAGATACACAATCTGGTCATTTTGCCAGAACCCGGTCTGATGCAGCAATTCGTTATCCAGCAATTCCCGGGCGGCACCCGTATTGCCGACCCCTGCATCGCGGTCGATCACGAACAGCCAGTCAGGGGCGGTTTCGACCAAATACTCGAACGAGATCGCATCGCCCCCATGATCGCGGTCATCCACGGTATCGAACACAGACGGGATCTGAAGATCCTTGTAGATCCACGACACTCGCGATCCCGGTCCATAGACCCCCAGCTTGCCGCCATTGGTGATAATGACCAGCCCGCTGCCCTGATCCGCCGCTGCCGCGCGCGCGGTGTCCAGTTTGGCCTCCAGGTTGGCGATCAGGGCTGCGGCCCGATCCTCAACCCCGAAGATCGCACCATATTGGGTCAGGCGCGCCTCAACCCCCGCGATCAGATCCTCGTTCGAGATCGAGGCATCCATGGTCGGGACAAATGGCGCCAGGGTCGCATAGCTGCGCCGCGACCGGGCCCCGATGATGACCAGATCCGGCGCAGCGGCAACGATCCCTTCGATATCGGGTTCCTGCAGCGATCCGAGACGGGCGGCATCCGCCGACACCCGATCCGCCAGATATCCCGGCGCGTTGCTGGACGGCACCCCGGCCACGGCGATGCCAAGGGCGTCGAGATTGTCGAAGGCCGCCCAGTCGGTCACCAGCACCGTCTCGGGCGTGTCCGCCAGGACCGTCTCGCCCTGATTATGGGCTATGGTAATCTGCTGGGCATGCAACGCGCCCGGGCCGGTCATCAGCGCGGCCAGGGTCAGCACCGTGGCGACGGGGCGGAACGTGTGGGTCTGGATCATATCCTGTCTCCTGAGGGCAGAAAACCGCATCATTGGTGCCGAGAGGGTGCCTTTTCCAACGATTTCCATCATGAATGGGGCAGCGTTAGACCTGACGCCCGCGCCCGTCAAGTCTTCCTGACTTTTTTGATAAGATATCTCGCACCAACCAACGCCACGGATCTCTCCTGCCCCTGAAAACAGCTTTCCCATGCTCGGTCCTTGCCTGGAGACCCGAGGCAGAACATATCTTATCCATGCTCAAGCTGACCCCGATCCTTCTGGCCGTCCTCTATGCCGTTACCCTGTACATGGTTTCGGCCTGGCGGACGCGACGGGACCTGGATGCGCGCTCGACCGAACTGGCCGATCCGGTGTTGAATGCCACCTTCATGCATCTGGCCCAGGCCCTGGATGTGCCAAAAATCCGGGTCCACATCTATGAAATCACCCCGGTCAACGGGCTGGCCGCCCCCGATGGACGGATTTTCATCACCCGTGGTTTCTATGACAAGTTCCGTCTGGGTGATGTCAGCGCCGAGGAAATGGCCGGCGTCATCGCCCATGAACTGGGCCATGTCGCCCTGGGCCACAGCCGCAAGCGGATGATCGACTTTTCCGGCCAGAACGCCCTGCGCACGGCGCTGGCGGTCCTGCTGTCCCGCTTTCTGCCCGGGATCGGGGTGTGGATCGCCAATATGGTCGCCTCGCTCTTCGCTGCGCGCATGTCCCGCGACGATGAATTCGAGGCCGACGCCTATGCCACGGCCCTGCTGATCAAGGCCGGGATCGGGACCGGGCCGCAGAAATCCCTGTTCCGCAAACTGGGCGCGATGACCGGCAACCATGGCGCCGCAACACCCGCCTGGTTTCTGAGCCACCCCAAGGCCGAGGAGCGGATCCGCGCGATTGAGGCCAATGAGGCCCGCTGGATCCCAGAATAGCGGACCGTAAGGGGATCAAGCCCCCCACGAACGCCCGCTTTGAGGCCATATTGACGCTGCCCCCTCCCGGCGCGGGACAAGCCCGGAACGGGCGCCGCGCCATCACTGGGGCGGCCCACCGGTCTGGCGCTTTGGCTGAAGGAAGCGCGAAGCTGGAATATCGCGCCACCACGGCTACCATAAATCGCATAGCAGGCAGGTTGGGTGCGCCAGCCCCCGGTCCGGCGCTGGCGCGGCTGGCTCTGCTGGTGGTAACGGCCGCTTTGTCGACCATGCCGCCTGTGGCCAGACGGCCCCCCTTCCCTGCTGCCAATGCCATCGGCACTATGCCCTTAAACTCTACCCCGCATTGGGCACACCAAAGCGCGGTTATGGAGCCTCACCCCCGACCCAGAGCCTTGCCAAGCCGGGGCAAGCCCGCGCGTTTCAGCAGCGCCCGGTCGCCCGCCTCATTGCCAGACAGTGTTCGCAGATGCGCCAGCGCCTCGGCCACCGCATCGGCAACGGCCCCGGGCGCCTCCCCATGCAGTTCCAGCATCAGGCTGTCCGGGCTGCGCGGGGTCACACCGTCGCGCGCCAAGGTACGGCCCGGAAAATCGCGCAGGTTCAGCGTCACCAGCGCCGTCGCGCCCCCGTCGATCGCCGCCGCCAGCACATGGCAATCAGCCGCATCGGGCAGGCTGAGACGGGCCAGCGTTGCCCCGGACACGGCCACACCCGCCCCGGGGAAGGCCGCCGTGACAAGGGCGATCTCGGCCCCTGCCTCATCGGTCTGCACCGGGTGGTTGCGGATCACCGCGCGGCGCCATTCCTCAAGGATCCGATCGGACCAGAGCGGCGTAAACAAGCCGCGCCGCGCCGCGCCCAGCAGCACCGCGCGCAAGAGCGTGGGATAAAGAACGCAGGCATCGAGAACCGCCCGCATCACCCATCCAGTCGGAAGAACAGCGCCTTCAGATAGCCACTTTCGGCCAGATGCGGATGCTGCGGGTGATCCGGTCCGGCCTGGCCGCTGTGCAGGATCTGGCCGGCCCGGCCCGCCTTGCCGATACCACGGATGCAGGCGGCCCGGAATTTCTCAGGCGTGGCGGCGTGGGAACACGAGCACAGCACCAGAAACCCACCCGGCGCCACCAGTCCCGCGCCCAGACGCGCCACCCGTTCATAGGCACGCAAACCCTGTTCCAGCGCCGTTTTCGCCGGGGCAAAGGCTGGCGGATCACAGACCACCATGTCGAATTTCATGCCCCCCTCGCCAAGCGCGGTCAGCGCGGTGAAGGCATCCCCCGGCATGGTGCCGAAACGGTCCGCCACCCCCATGGCCTGGGCACCGCGCTCGGCCAGTTCCAACGCCGGGGCGGACCCGTCCACCGCCATGACATGGGCCGCACCGCCGGCCAGTGCGGCCAGCCCGAACCCACCCACATGGGAAAACACATCCAGCACCCGACCGCCACGGGCCAGCCCCGCAGCGAAGGCATGGTTCGGGCGTTGATCATAGAAGAGACCTGTTTTCTGCCCGCCAATCAGATCGGCCATATAGACAGCGCCATTCATCGGCACCTCGATGGGCCCCTCCAACGCACCGGTCAGCACCTCGGTCCGGTCATCCAGCCCTTCCAGCTTGCGTGCCCGGCCCGCGCCGTTCTTGACCACAGTGCTGACCCCGGTGACCTGACGCAGCGCGGCAACCAGCGGCTCCAGCAGGCGATCCGACCAGGCGGCATTGGGCTGGATCACCGCGGCATCGCCGAATCGGTCGATGACGACACCGGGCAAACCGTCGGCCTCGGCATGGATCAGCCGGTAGAAGGGCGCATCGAACAGACGCGCACGCAGGGCCAGGGCGCGTGTGATGCGCGCGGCAAACCAAGCCTCATCAATCTCGGCCTCGGGATCCTTGTCCAGCCAGCGCGCCGCGATCCGCGATCCCGGGGTCAACGCCACCAGGCCCATGGGCGTACGATCCGCATCCTGCAATACCGCCAACGTGCCCGGGGCCAGCGCCTTGGTGCGCCGATCCAGAACCAGATCATCGCCATAGGCCCAAGGGAAGCCATGGCGGATCCGCCGCGCATCGGCCTTGGGCTTCAGCCGCACCACGGCCCGGTCACTCTGGTTTTCCATCGGCTGCCCCTTTTCTGTGCCACGCCCCCCTCTAACGCCGCGAACGGACGGGGGAAAGGGACCCACAGCCTGGAGGCAACAGGATGGCAAAAGAACAAGCCTTAGCCCGATCGTGATAGTCGGCTTTGCGGACAAAGCTGTCGTTCATCCCCTTGGCGCGGGACAAGCCCGGAACGGGCGCCGCGCCATCACTGGGGCGGCCCACCGGTCTGGCGCTCTGGCTGAAGACAGTGCAAAGTCCTCAGGTCTCGCTAC
>JBKDZR010000096.1:0-11807 GCA_047971485.1 Qingshengfaniella sp.
CCGCGCCAAGGGGATGAACGACCGCTTTGTCCGCAAAGTTGACATCCCGTCATCAGGCCCAGAGGCGTACTCTGGGCTACCGATAAACTTGATCCGGCCCGGGGAAGGTGCGGGATTTCACCTCATCGGCGTAGTCCGACACGGCCTGTTCGATCATTGGCCCCAACTGCCCGTAGACCTTGACAAATTTCGGCGTCCAGGGGTTCAGGCCCAGCATGTCCTCCAACACCAGGATCTGACCGTCGCAGTCCGCGCTGGCGCCGATGCCGATGGTCGGGATCGGGATCTGCTTGGTGATCCGGGCGGCCAGGGGCTCGACCATGCCTTCCAGCACGATGGCAAAGGCGCCGGCCTCGGCCACGGCCTTGGCGTCGGCCTCATGGGTGGGCCAGCTGTCTTCCTGGCGCCCCTGGGTCTTGAACCCGCCCATGACATTGGTGGATTGCGGGGTCAGGCCGGTATGGGCCATCACCGGGATGCCGCGCTCGGTCAGGAAGTGGATGGTTTCGGCCATGCGTGCACCGCCCTCCAGCTTGATCGCGCCACAGCCGGTTTCCTTCATCACCCGGGCCGCGTTGCGGAAGGCGATGCTGGGGCTTTCTTCATAAGAACCGAAGGGCATATCGACGACGATCAGCGCCTTTTGCGTGCCGCGCACCACCGCCTTGCCATGCATGATCATCAGGTCCAGAGAGACACCGATGGTGCTGTCCATGCCGTGCATGACCATGCCCAGACTGTCGCCCACCAGGATCAGATCGGCATAGCGATCAACGATGGCGGCGGTATGCGCGTGATACGAGGTCAGCGAGACGATCGGCTCGCCCCCCTTGCGGGCGGCAATCTGGGGCACGGTGACGCGGCGGATGGTTTCGGTCTGGCTGCTCATGGGGTCCTCCAGTCAGTCAGGGGTCACGACCCGCTGGTCGATCAGCAGGACGGCGCCGAAGCGCACGGCCAGCAGGATGACGGCGGGCTGGGTGATCGGGCCGGCAAGGGGGGCCAGCGTTTCGGCATCGCGGATGTCAACGGATTGCACCTCGGCGCCCTCGGCCTCAGCGATGCGGGTGGTAATGGTGGCTTGCAGGTGCTCGGCCGTCAGGCCCGGATCGACGGGCATCGTGGCCTCGGCCCAGTCCAGCGCCGCGTTCAGCGCCGGGGCAGCGGTGCGATGGGCCGCGCTTAGCCGGATATTGCGCGAGGACATAGCCAGCCCGTCAGCTTCACGCATGATCGGCACGCCGGTGATCTCGACGGGCATGTCCAGATCGCGGACCATGGTGCGGATGACGGCCAGTTGCTGATAGTCCTTTTCCCCAAAGAAGGCGGCATCGGGCTGGGTAATGTTGAACAGCTTGGTCACCACCGTCGCGACACCGCGGAAATGCCCGGGCCGGAGCGCGCCAATCAGGATCCCGGCCAGATCCGTCGTTTCGACGATGGTCTGGGCCCCGGGATGGTACATTTCCTCGGGCGTGGGGGTGAACACGGCATCCACGCCCTCGGCCCTCAGCAGGGCCAGATCGCGATCCATGTCGCGCGGATAGGTATCCAGATCCTCGTTGGGGCCGAATTGTGTGGGGTTCACGAAGATTGAGACCACGACAAAATCACAAGCGGCGCGGGCGGCACGGACCAGGCTGAGATGCCCATCATGCAGATAGCCCATCGTGGGCACCAAACCGATCCGGCGGCCGGCGCTGCGCGCCCGGGCCACGGTGGCGCGGATCCCGGTTTTGGTCGGGCAGATCTCCATCCCTCAGCCTCCCTTGTGGCTGGTGCCGGGATACTTGGCTGGCGCGGCCGGGGCAAGGGTGGGTGTTGGACCGGGCCGGGTTCACTGGCCCCTCGGCTTGGCGCGCAGGGTCGGGGGGGCCTGGGTCGGATCCTCGGGCCAGGGGTGGCGGGGATAGCGGGCCCGCATGTCCTTGCGCACATCGGCATAGCTGCCGGCCCAGAAACCGGGCAGATCGGCCGTGGTCTGCACCGGCCGACCCGCAGGCGACAGCAGGGTGACACGCAGAGGTGTGTCACCGACCATCGGGTGGGTCGTGGTGCCGAACAGTTCCTGCAAACGGAGGGCGATTTCCGGGGCCTCACCGCCATAGTCGATGGCGATCTTGCGCCCCAGGGGCGTTTCCCAATGGGCCGGGGCCAGGTGATCAAGGGTTTGCGTCGCGGCCCAATCCAACGCAGCACGCAGCGCAGCAGTGGGATCAAGCGCCTTCAGGTCGGCGGCGCTGCGGATACCCGACAGATAGGGCAGCAGCCAGTCCTCGGCATTGGCCAGCAGCGCCTCATCGGATGGATCGGGCAGGTCTGCCCCGGCAACCCGGGCGATGGCCAGCCGCGCGCGCAGCAGATCAAAGGCCCGCCCTGGTTTCAGCGCCTGCAGCCCCAGCGCACGGACCCCGTCCAGTGCAGCGCGGGCCAGATCGGCATCGGGCGCCTCGGGCCATGTGCGATCGGACAGAACCAGCGCGCCCAGCCGCTCCTGCACCCGCGCCATCACCCGGTTGCGGCGGGCGTCCCATTCACACAGGCGGATTTCCTCGATCCAATCGGCAAAGAGGCCGCGCAACTCGGATTCGGTGATGGGCGCAGCCAGCCGGATCCTGGCTTCGCGCGGGTTGCCATCGGTATCGGCAACAACCAGCAGGCGCTGTCCGGCCAGCGGATCGGTCGTATCCAGCACCGCGCCCTTGCCACCCGACAGGATATAACGGGCCGTCTGTCCGCCCCGATGCAAGCCGATCCGGTCCGGGTAGGCCAGGGCCAGCATCGCGCCGGTGGACAGAGGATCCGCCGGGGGGGCGCCACGCGGGGACAGGCGTTTGGCTTCGGCCCAGATCCGGGCGATGGCCCCCTTCGTGCCCTCGGGGGGGGCTGTGCGGCCTGTCAGGATATCCAGTCGTCGGGTCAGATCGCAGCCCTGCCCGCGCAGGAAATCGCGATCCGCCAGCAGCGCGGCCACGGGTGCGGCCGGGGCGCCGGCGACGGCCAGCATATGGCCCAGCCGGGGATGGGTGGGCAGCGCGGCCAGCGCCGTGCCATGGGCGGTGATCCGACCAGCCTTGTCCAGCGCCCCCAGCCCGGTCAGCAGCCCGCGGGCCTCGGCCAGGGCCGGGGCGGGGGGCGGCGTCAGAAAGGCCAGATCCGCCGGATCGGCCCCCCATTGCGCCAGATCCAGGGCCAGCCCGGTCAGGTCTGCGGCGGCGATCTCGGGCGGGGGGAAGGCCGCCAGCGCCCCCTCTTCGCCCTTGGTCCACAGCCGATAGCACCAGCCCGACGCCACCCGCCCGGCCCGGCCCCGGCGCTGGTCGGCCTCGGCACGGGTGACACGCTCGGTCACCAGCCGCGACATGCCGGATCCGGGATCAAAGCGCGCGCGCCGCGCCCAGCCGGCATCCACCACGACCCGAACATCTTCGATGGTCAGCGAGGTTTCGGCAATCGCAGTGGCCAGCACGATCTTGCGGCCCTGGGCCAGGGGCTCAATCGCGGCGCGTTGATCGGCGGCGGGCAGCGCGCCATAGAGGGGCAGGATCCGGCACCCGGCGGGCAAGCGCCCCTCCAGCGCGCGGGCGGTCCGGCGGATCTCGGCCTCGCCGGGCAGGAAAGCCAGCACGCCGCCCTCGGTGTCCGCCACGGCCTGCCGGATCAGATCGGCCACAGCTTGTTCCAGCCGGGTCTGGCGGGTGCCGGGGCTGTCCAGCCAGCGGGTCTCGACCGGAAAGGCGCGGCCCGCCGAGGTGATCACCGGCGCGTCATTCAGCAGTGCGGCCACCGGTTCAGCATCCAGCGTGGCCGACATGACCAGCAGGATCAAATCATCGCGCAGGGCGGCACGGACCTCGGCGGTCAGAGCCAGGCCAAGATCGGCCTGAAGGGACCGCTCGTGGAACTCGTCAAAGATCACCGCGCCGATGCCCTCCAGCCCCGGGTCGGTTTGCAGCCGCCGGGTCAACAACCCCTCGGTGATCACCTCGATCCGGGTGGCGGCACTGCGTTTGCTGGCCCCACGAAAGGCATAGCCGACCGTCTGACCCACCGGTTCCCCCAGGGTGGCGGCCATGCGTTCCGCGCTGGTCCGGGCGGCGATGCGGCGGGGTTCCAGCATCAGGATCCGGCCCGTCACCAGCCCCGAGCGCAGCAACGCCAGTGGCACCCGCGTGGTCTTGCCCGCGCCGGGGGGCGCCTGCAGGACCGCACAGCCCCGCTGGCGCAAGGCCGCCAGCAGCGGCGGCAGGGCTGCATCGATCGGCAGGGGCGGGTCACTGGCCATGGCAGGTCACCGGCGCTGGATACGGGCGGCCCCGAAGTTGGTCTGAAACTGCAGATCCTGAACCTGCAGGATGCCCTCGGGCCCGGTGCGGTAGGTCAGGGTCAGGGGCCAGACACTCTGCCGGGCCATGGCCGCGGGGCTGAAACCGGCCTCGCGTTCATAGCGGCCCGTGCAGCGCAGCCCATTGGGGATCGGGCTGGGCTGATCCAGCCGGATCCGGGCCCGGGTTGCCCCGTCATAAAGAGCAATGTCCAGCTGACAGGCCAAGGATGCGGGCCGATCGCGCAACACGGCAAAGACCGCCGTCATCGGATCGACGGTGCCGCCCTGCTGATCTGCCGGTGCGGCGTGGCGGCGCGGCCGATCGCGGGGCGGATCGCGGGTGATCTCGGGCCAGCCGGCGGGGTAGCGAAAGCGGCGGGACACGGTTTCGCCCCGCTCCTCGGCGATCTCGGCATAGACCGTGGGGGCATAGCGGTTACCCGTCACCTGGCCGGTGGCCGTGGCGTCGATGCGCATATTGAACACGATCCCCGCCAACCCGCCGGAGCGTACGCTGCCCCGGGCCTCATAGCGCCCATCGGTTTCGCTGGCTTCATAGGCCAGGGTGCCGGCGCGCAGACCCGCAAAACTGACGGTGAACCCGGCTTTTTCCTGCGCCCAAGCCGGCGGCACGGCCAAACCCAGCAGGCAGGCCAAACCAAGCGCCCGGGGCAGGCTGCGGCTGGGCCCATGATCGGTCATGGCCACCAGTCTCCGCTCTGGTCTGGGTCCGGCCCCTGCGCTAGCAAGGCGGCATGAATACCCATCCGATCTCTGTCCTTTTTGTCTGTCTGGGCAATATCTGCCGCTCGCCCGCCGCCGAGGCGGTGATGCGCGCGCTGGCCCCGCAGTGGCACCTCGACAGCGCCGGGACGGGGGGCTGGCACGTGGGCGAACCGCCCCATCCGCCAATGATCGCCGCGGCGGCCGCACGCGGCTATGACATGGCACGGCTGCGCGCCCGACAGGTCGAGACGGCCGATTTCCGGCGTTTCGATCACCTGATCGCCATGGATACCGAGAATCTGAAACACTTGCGCCAAATCTGCCCCGCAGATGCCACAGCCCGCCTGGGCCTGCTGTTGGATCACCTGCCCGACACCAAGGGCCAGGCCGTGCCCGACCCCTATTATACGGGCGATTTCATCGGGGCCCTGACCCTGATTGAGGCCGGTTGCCGGGCCCTGCTGCACGATCTGTCGCCACCCTGACGCCGGGACCGCGATCAGCCGCAGCGCTGACTGGCGATGCTGCCAAACTGCTTGTAGCGCAGCCAGAAGGTTTCATCGCTGCGCCGGCCCGACGTGCGGATTTCCTGCGCGCGGCTGGGGTCACGGAAGAACCCGGCGGCAATACGCTGTTCCCGACCGGTCAGCAACTGATTGGCAACGCCCTGGATGCACTGGCACAGCGATGAGCTGGCCGCGCTGCGCCCGCTGGACACACAGGCGCGTTCGATATCGGCGGCCTGCGCCGAAGGGGCCGCAAAGGCGGTAACGGTAAAAATAAGCGCCGCGACCGGCGCGATCTGGATCGGTTTCATTGCTCTGCCTTGCCTTGGGGGACTCACTCTTGCGGTGGGCCTGCGCAATAGTGGCAAAAAAAGGGCAATCCGTCCACCGCCGATCCCCCCGCAGGTTGGCCGCGTTAACCGAAATTTACGGTCTCCGGCGCGGGTTAAGGCAACGTTTAGATCCCGTCTTTAGGGATCATGGCGGGTGATGAGTGTGAGGTGGGACGATGAGCGACAAGGAGTTGGCGCCAATCATCATAAAACGGCGCAAATCCGGTGGGGGCGATGGCCACCATGGCGGCGCCTGGAAAGTGGCCTATGCGGATTTCGTGACCGCGATGATGGCGTTTTTCCTGTTGATGTGGCTGTTGAACGCGACGACGGAAAAGCAACGCAAGGGATTGGCGGATTATTTCTCGCCCTCGATTCCGATCAGCGGGATTTCTTCGGGCGGCGATAACACATTCTGGGGCGACAGCTCTGTTTCCGAAACGGAACTGATCCGGGACGGTGAACCGCTGTCCGGCGCCACGCCCGACGAAGACGGCGCCGACCAGGATGGGGCGGTGACCGCAACCGGGGATGCCAAGGGAATCGCCGAAGCCGAGCAGATGCTTGAGGATCTCAAGGCGCGCGGGGGCGAAAGCATTGCCAAGCTGCTCGAACAGCCCAATGTCGTGACCCGGGTAACCGATGAGGGGCTGGTGATCGACATCTTCTCCATGGTGGATCTGCAAATCTTTGATCATGGCGGATCCAAGGCCCAGCCAATCCTGGTTTCCAGCCTGGGTCTGGTCGCCGATGTTCTGAAAGTGGTGCGCAACCGCGTCGCCATTGATGCACATATGCCGGCCAAGCCCGTGATCTATGCGCGCGATCCGGCCTGGGGCCTGTCGATGGACCGCGCGGGAACAGCCCGGCGGCTGATGGAAGAGGCCGGGTTCGATCCGTTGCGCATTCAGCGGGTCACCGGTTTTGCCGACCGCAAGCCTGTCACCGACAATCCGATGTCGGTGCGCAACGAACGCATCGAAATCATCGTGCTGCGCGATGGCGCCTAACGCATGTTGCACAAAACTGGGTACCGGTTTCGGAGCACCGCAAGCCAAACAGGAACGGGATGCCCGACCCCGCCCCCAGCCCAGGCACCTTAACGGTTGACAACGACGCGGGTGCGGATCATAGACGCGGCTTCATTGGTGTTGGTGGCCCCCGCAAGGGAATGCCTGTCGGCGCACCGGATCGGGTCAGGCTGCTGACCTGCCGGGATGCAAAGGACAACGCCCTTCACAGGACTGCCCCGGGCGGTCCCCCTTAGAAGGAGATCAGACGGTGACCAAACGCACCTCTGCCAAGTACAAGATCGACCGCCGCATGGGCGAAAACATCTGGGGCCGCGCCAAAAGCCCTGTCAACCGCCGCGATTACGGCCCCGGTCAGCACGGTCAGCGCCGCAAAGGCAAGATGTCCGATTTCGGCCTGCAGCTGCGCGCCAAGCAGAAGCTGAAAGGCTATTACGGCGATCTGACCGAAAAGCAGTTCCGCCGCATCTACGCCGAAGCCGAACGTGTCCGTGGCGACACCGGTGAAAACCTGATCGGCCTGCTGGAACGCCGCTTGGATGCCGTGGTCTACCGCGCGAAATTCGTGCCCACCGTCTTCGCTGCACGCCAGTTCGTGAACCATGGCCATGTCACCGTGAACGGCAAGCGGGTGAACATCCCGTCCTACCGTGTCAAGGAAGGCGATATCGTCGAGGTTCGCGACAAGTCCAAGCAATTGGCCGTGGTGCTGGAAGCTGTCGGCTTGGCCGAACGTGATGTGCCCGACTATATCGAAGCCGACCATTCCAAGATGACCGCCACCTTCGTGCGCACCCCCGGCTTGGGTGATGTGCCTTACGCGGTGCAGATGGAACCCCATCTCGTCATCGAATATTACGCGCAGAACTGATCTGTCAGCGCGAGACGTCTGTTCAGGGGCCGCGCCATGCTGGTGCGGCCCTTTTTCGTTTTTCATCCATCACATGCCGTCGGATCTGCCCGGTCGGGTGCTGACGGATCGCCAGATCGGAAAGGGGGGCGGCCATGGCGCCTGCGATCACACCGAAACCCGGAATCATGGATATCGCCCTTTATCAGGGCGGCGAGGCGACGCTGGATGGGGTGGCCGATGTGGTCAAGCTGTCCTCGAACGAGAACCCCCTGGGGCCATCGCCCAAGGCGGTGGCGGCGGCGCAGGACTCGTTGGCCGGGCTGCACCGCTATCCATCCACTGATCACGCCGCCCTGCGCGCTGCCATCGGTGAGGTGCACGGCCTGGATCCCGCCCGGATCATCTGTGGTGCCGGATCCGATGAAATCCTGTCTTACCTGTGCGAGGCCTATGCCGGCCCCGGCGATGAGGTGATCCACACCGAGCATGGCTTTGCCATGTACCGCATCTATGCGTTGGCGGCCGGCGCGACCCCCGTGGTTGCGCCCGAACGCGACCGGGTGGTGGATGTGGATGCGATACTGGCCGCCTGCACCCCGCGCACCCGACTGGTTTTCATTGCCAACCCCAACAATCCCACCGGCACGATGATCGGCGGGAATGAGGTGGCGCGCCTGGCCGATGGCCTGCCCGAGGGCGCCATTCTGGTGCTGGATGGCGCCTATGCCGAATTCATCGACGGCTACGATGGCGGCGCGGCTCTGATCAATGCGCGCAACAATGTGGTCATGACGCGGACCTTTTCCAAGCTTTACGGGCTGGGCGGGTTGCGCATTGGCTGGGGTTATGGGCCGCAGGCGATGATCGATGTGATGAACCGGGTACGCAGCCCGTTCAACCTGTCGGTGACCCAGCTGGAAACGGCCGAGGCGGCGGTGCGCGACACGGCCTATGCCGATCATTGCCGGGCTGAAAACGCCCGTCTGCGGGCCTGGCTGGCCCAGGCGTTGGCCGATGCGGGGGTGCCGTCGGATACCTCCAGTGCCAATTTCGTTCTGGCCCGTTTTGCCGATGCCGATGAGGCCATGGCCGCTGACACCGCCCTGCGCCAGGCCGGGCTGATCGTGCGCCGGGTCGGGGGCTATGGGCTGCCGGCCTGTCTGCGGATCACCGTCGGGGATGAAGCCGCTTGCCGCCGCGTGGCCGAGGCCGTGGCCGCCTTCAAGGGGGGGCGCTGATGACGCAGATCTACACCCGTGTTGCGCTGATCGGGTTGGGGCTGATCGCGTCTTCCATGGCCCATGCCATACGCCGTGCCGGACTGGCCGGGGAAATCGTCGGCACCGCCCGCTCGGCTGAGACCCGTCGCATCGCGGCAGAGATCGGGTTGTGTGACCGGATCACTGACACGGCTGCCGAGGCGGTAGACGGCGCGGATCTGGTGGTTCTCTGCGTGCCGGTGGGCGCGATGGGCGCAGTGGCCGCTGAAATCGCCCCGCATCTGATGCCGGGTGCAACGGTCAGCGATGTCGGGTCGGTCAAGCGCGCGGTGATCGACGCGGTGCTGCCGAACCTGCCCGACCATGTGGACTTCATCCCTGGCCACCCCCTGGCCGGGACCGAGCATTCCGGGCCGCGCGCCGGGTTCGCCGATCTGTTCCTGAACCGCTGGTGCCTGCTGGTGCCGGAAGGCGGGGCCTCGGACCAGGCGGTGGCGCGGCTGACCCGGCTGTGGGAAGGCATGGGTGCCCATGTGGATACGATGGATGCCGATCACCACGATCTGGTACTCGCGGTCACCAGCCATGTGCCCCACCTGATCGCCTATACGATGGTTGGGGTCGCCGATGACCTGCGCCGGGTGACGGATAGCGAGGTGATCAAATACTCGGCCGCCGGTTTCCGGGATTTCACCCGCATTGCCGCCTCGGATCCGACCATGTGGCGCGATGTGTTCCTGACCAACAAGGAAGCGACGCTGGAAATCCTGGGACGGTTCACCGAGGAACTGTTCGCCCTGCAAAGGGCGATCCGCACCGGACAGGGCGATCAGTTGTTCGATTATTTCACCCACACCCGGGCCATCCGTCGGAGCATCATCGAGGCCGGCCAGGACACCGCAGCACCCGATTTCGGTCGCACCGGCGGCAAAAGCTGAGGGGGCAACGCTCCGGGGCATCGCGTTTCCTCGCGCGGCATACCCTGGCAGCCTGCTGGAACAGTCTGGACCCTGAGGTGGGAGAGGCGCGCGACGACCGCGCGCCCTTGGCCTGGATCAGATCAGATCCGCGATCTTGACCGGCGCGCCGGTTTTGGCCGACCTGGTCGCAGCTTCCGCCAGAACGAGCGCGTTGATCCCGTCTTCGAGCGACACCGGCATCGCGGTGCCTTCCTTCATGGCCAGCACGAAGGCAGCCCATTCGGCGGCAAAAGCCGGCATGTAGCGTTCGAGAAAGAAGTAGGTCGGCTTTGCGGTCAACACGCCGTCGGCAGTCGACTTCTTCACCTGGTTTTCAAGCATGTTTTCGACCTGAAGCATCCCACCAGAGCCAAGCAGTTCAAGCCGCTGGTCATAGCCGTAGCCCGCCCGGCGCGAGTTGCGGATGACCCCGATGGAGCCGTCGGCGTAGGTCATGGTCACCACGGCCGTGTCCACATCGCCCGCTGCAGCAATGTCCGGGTTAACCACCGAGGTGCCGACCGCGGAAACAGTCACGGGAAGTTCGCCCATGATGAAGTTCGCCATGTCGAAGTCATGGATCATCATGTCGCGGAACAGCCCGCCAGATACCTTGATGTAGGCGATCGGGGGCGGAGCCGGGTCGAAGGAGGTGATGGCAAGCATCTCTGCCTTGCCGATCTCGCCAGCGGCCAGCGCGGTTTTCACAGCGGCGAAGTTGATGTCGAAGCGACGGTTGAAGCCGATCATCACCGGTTTGCCGGTACCTGATGCCTTGGCAAGACATTCGCGTGCCCGTTCCAGCGACAGGTCGACCGGCTTTTCGCACAGCACAGTCTTGCCGGCGGCAGTGGCGTGCTCGATGAAGGTCGAGTGGGTGTCGGTCGAGGTCGCGACCAGCACCACGTCAATCTCGGGGTCGTCGATGATCGCGTCCGCCGAGCGCACTTCGCCGCCAAACCTGGTGGTCAGGGCCTTGGCAGCGTCCTCGAAGATATCCGCCACGGCAGTGAGTTCCGTGTCGGGATGGCCGGTAATGGCGGTGGCGTGGACGGTCGCGATGCGACCTGCGCCTAGAAGTCCGACTTTAATCATGGACGTGTCCTTGTGTTCGTCGGCGCGCTGCCGACGGTGGGCAATCAGAGAAAAACGGTTCTGTCGCAGGAGTCGCTTTCGCGCGCCGGATCGGTGCCGTTGTGGTGCGCATCCGGAAAAGCGGCGTAGTGGTCGTGATAGCGACCTTGCGCACTTTGCATACGATCCACGCCTGCCCGTGTAGAGCGTCGGCCGGTTCGGCTTCGGTTCCGTATCCTGCGATGCCGGTCTTGACGGTTATTTCACGGCTTTCATGAAGGCCTCGAATTCGTCATCCGCGATTGGCACCGAATGGCCCGCTTCGGGATAGCCGCCGTTGTCCACGTCCGCCTTAAAGTCTTTGAACGCCGCAATCCGCTCGTCCTGAATCTCGCGCAGTTTCGTGCCCAGATCGCGGTACACCTTACCGTGGCGGGGCTTGTGATTGACGCCGTAGTTGCAGACATCTTCGGTGAAGAGGTACTGCGCATCGGCATATTTGCCCGCGCCCATACCCAGCATGACAAGGTTGGTGTTCTCGGTCAGGAACTTGGCAACCCGGTCCGGCACCACCTCCAACTCGGCGGCAAACACGCCAATCTCTTCGAGTTTCCTGGCATGGGCATACAGTTTGGCGGCCTCGTTGGCGGTCTTGCCGACCGCAAGCACCAGAGTTGGTCGCGGAAATTCGGACCAGTGTTTAAGGTGGGTCGCCTGATGAGAAAGACGATCTGCAATGACGAAGAGAAAGAACCATTCGCCGGAGTTCAAAGCCAAGG
>JBKDZR010000097.1:0-19283 GCA_047971485.1 Qingshengfaniella sp.
TGTCCGGCGACGTTCAGGATGTCGAGGTTTCGGCCACCACTGGCCAGGGGCTCGATGCCTTGCTGGAAGCGGTCGGCTTGCAGGCCGAGGTTCTGGAACTGACGGCCAACCCGAAACGGGCCGCTCAGGGCGCGGTGATCGAGGCCCAGCTGGATGTTGGCCGCGGCCCCGTTGCCACGGTTCTCGTGCAAAACGGTACCCTGCGTCAGGGCGATATCTTCGTCGTTGGCGAACAGTGGGGCAAGGTCCGGGCGATGGAAAGCGACCAGGGCAAACGCGTGAAAGAAGCGCGCCCCTCGGTTCCCGTCGAGGTGTTGGGCCTGAATGGCACGCCCGAAGCCGGTGATGTGCTGAACGTGGTGGAAACCGAGGCCCAGGCCCGGGAAATCGCCGCGTATCGTCAGCAGGCCGCCAAGGACAAGCGGGCCGCCGCCGGTGCCGCCACGACGCTGGAACAGATGCTGGCCAATGCCAAGGCCGATGAGAACGTCTCGGAACTGCCCGTGCTGGTGAAAGCCGACGTGCAGGGTTCAGCCGAGGCGATCATCCAGGCGCTGGAAAAGATCGGCAACGAAGAGGTCCGCGTGCGCGTGCTGCATTCTGGTGTCGGCGCGATCACCGAAACCGATATCGGCCTGGCCGAGGCCTCGGGCGCGCCGGTCATCGGCTTCAACGTCCGGGCGAATGCCCCGGCCCGCAACGCCGCCAACCAAAAGAGCGTCGAGATCCGCTATTACTCGGTGATCTACGATCTGGTCGATGACGTGAAAGCGGCGGCCTCTGGCCTGTTGTCCAACGAGATCCGCGAGAACTTTATCGGCTATGCTGAAATCAAGGAGGTCTTCAAGGTCTCTGGCGTGGGCAAGGTCGCCGGCTGTCTGGTTACCGAAGGGGTGGCCCGCCGCTCCGCCGGTGTGCGCCTGCTGCGCGACAACGTTGTGATCCACGAGGGCACGCTGAAGACGCTCAAACGGTTCAAGGACGAGGTGGCCGAAGTCCAGTCTGGTCAGGAATGCGGTATGGCATTCGAGAATTACGACGATATCCGCCAGGGCGATGTCATCGAGATTTTCGAACGTCAGGAAGTGGAACGGTCGCTCAGCTGAGCGACCATTTCCCAGCCCTGTCACAACAAAAGGCCGCAGATCCCGGGATCTGCGGCCTTTTGTTGTGTTCAAAGATGTTGGGTCACAGCATGTTGCACAAAACTGGGTACCGGTTTTGTGCTTCTCGAACATGCGGTGTAAAAGACTTGGGGCGTGTCGTGTGAATGCGAATGAACGCGACACGCCCAAAGACAATGCCTGTGTCAGGTTTTCCTTACGCCGCGCGGCTTGACACAGGAAACCCTTCAAAGATCTTTTGTCCCACCTGAACCACGATTTTCCCGTCGTTCAGCGCACGAACGAAAGTCCCCTGGACTGAAATGCATGTTCCCAACATGATCGTCCTAAGCATGGTTCTACCCCCAATTTTGCTCCTCGCAGATCCAAATATAGTTAATTAATTTTTGCATTTCATTAATAAAAACATCACAAAATCCAGTATTTCGCCCAAAATGCAGGCGAGACAGGGAAAAATTTTTCAAAAACTTAAGCGGAGGCGGTGAAACTTTGTTGCGCGGCGGAATCCGACCCACGAATCACAGCAGGTCCCGAATCACCGGGATCAGGGGCAGGTCAGCCGCCGGCATCGGATAGTCACGCAGGGCGTTGGGCCGCACCCAGGCCAGGGTCTGCCCTTCGCGGGCCGTCAGGATCCCATCCCATTTGCGGCAGACAAAAACCGGCATCAGCAGGTGAAAATCGTCATAGCCATGCGAGGCAAAGCTGAGCGGCGCCAGGCAACTGGCCCAGGTGTCGATGCCCAGTTCCTCGTGCAATTCGCGGATCAGGGCGGCCTCGGGGGTTTCGCCCGGTTCGACCTTGCCACCGGGGAATTCCCACAGGCCAGCCATGGATTTGCCCTCGGGGCGTTGGGCCAGAAGGACGCGGCCATCCGCGTCCACCAGCACCACCGCCGAGACCAGCACCAGCTTCACGACCGGTAATCCGCGTTGATCGAGATATAGCCGTGGGTCAGATCGCAGGTCCACATTACGGCTTGCCCGCTGCCCAACCCCAGATCGACATTGAGGGTGATCTCGGGCTTGCGCATGCAGGCAGCCCCCTGTTCTTCGCGGTAAGACGGCGCAACCCAGCCGTTTTCGGCCACCAGGATATCGCCGAAGCGGATGGACAGACGATCGCGGTCAGCCTCGGCCCCGGACTTTCCCACCGCCATGACAACGCGGCCCCAGTTGGGATCCTCGCCGGCGATAGCGGTCTTGACCAGGGGCGAGTTGGCGATGGCCCCTGCCACCTTGCGGGCATCCGTATCGCTAACCGCACCCGTCACGTTGACGGTAACGAATTTCGTCGCTCCTTCGCCATCGCGGACCACCTGATGGGCCAGATCCAGCATGACGCCGTGCAGCGCGGCCTCAAAGGCCACAGTTTCAAGGCTGCCCTCGGTCAGGACCGGACCAACCTTGCCCGTGGCGCCCATCAGCAGCGTGTCCGAGGTCGAGGTGTCGCTGTCCACGGTGATGCAGTTGAAGGTCCGATCCGTCAGGCGCCCCAGCATCGGCTGCAACACATCCCCGGCGATCCGCGCATCGGTGAAGATATAGACCAGCATGGTGGCCATATCCGGCGCGATCATGCCTGATCCTTTGGCAATCCCGGCGATATGGATGGCCTCGCCCCCCAGGGTCAGGGTGGTGCCTGCACCCTTGGGGAAGGTGTCGGTGGTCATGATCGCGCGGGCGGCTTCGGCCAAGCGGTCTGGGGCCAGCGCGGCGGCGGTGTCCTTCAGAACGGCGGTGATCCGGTCATGGGGCAGGGCCTCGCCGATCACACCGGTGGAGGAGGAAAACACCCGGTCCTCGGGCACACCGGTGGCCGCGGCCGTGGCCGCCGTAACAGCGGCAGTGGCCAGCGCCCCATTGCAGCCAGTGAAGGCGTTGGCATTGCCCGAGTTGACGATGATCGCCGCCGGCGCATCAGGGGCGGCGGGGCGGGCCAGCTTGGCCTCGCAGTCCAGCACAGGGGCGGATCGCGTGGCCGAACGCGTGGTCACCCCTGCCATGGTTGTGCCCGGGTCGAGGACCGCCAGCATGACATCGGCACGCCCCTTGTAGCGCACCCCTGCCTCAGCCGTGGCGAGGCGCAGGCCGGCAACGGGGGGCAGATCGGGGAACGCGGCCGGGGCCAGCGGCGAAACCTTGGGATCTGCGGCCATGTCAGTCGCCCTGCACAAGCGCCGGATTGCTCAGGAAGGCCGGATCCAGCGTGGTCAGATCCACCTGATTGATCGTGCCGGCCTCTTGCAGTTCGGCCAGTCTCGCCTCAACTGCGGCGCGCTGAACCTGCACTTCAAGGGTCTGGCGGGCCTCGTCAAGGGTGGGGACTTCTTCGATCCGCGTTTCATTGAGCAGGATCACATGCCAGCCGAACTGGGTCTGGACCGGTTCCGACACATCGCCGGCTTGCATGTCCTTCAGCGCGTCTTCGAATTCGGGCACCATCGTGCCGGCGCTGAACCAGCCCAGATCGCCACTGTTGGGGGCCGACGGACCGGTTGACCGTTCCCGGGCCAGGGCGGCAAAATCCGCGCCATCGGCCAGATCCGCAGCGATCTTCCGGGCCTCTTCCTCGGTCTCCACCAGGATATGGGCAGCATGGTATTCGGTGACCGGCTCGGCATTGGCGTAGGTCGTTTCATAAGCCGCAGCCAGGGCCTCATCGGTTACCGCCTCTTTCGAGATGCGGTCCATGGCCTCGCCCGCGCGCAGCGACCGGCGTTCGTTGTCCAGCGCAAGCCGGGCAATCAGCGACAGATCCCCGGCCTGTGCGGCCAGCAGTTCCTGCTGAACCGCCTGGGTCAACAACCCGCTCAGCAAGACGCCATCGGGATAGGCCTGATATTGCGCCGGCAGTTGCGCGCGCATCAGGATCAGGTTGCCGGCGGTGATCTCGGTGCCGTTCACTGTGGCCAGCACAGTATCGGCCGTGACCGTCACCATCGCGGTTTCAGGGGCCGGCACGGCCGGATCGGAGGCGTCGGCCGGGACTTCCTGCTGCGCCTGGATCGGGGCGGCCAGCAGCGCCAGCGCAGCGGCCAGCGGCAGGACAGGGCGGTTCAGCATGTTTCTTCCTTCGGTTCCGTCCCCCCACGGGGCGCGACGTTGACACTATCAAGGCCGCCCCTTACATCGCGAACAAGCGAATGAGGGCGGTTCCCTTGGCCTTTTAGGATGTGCCCAGTGCCGCGGCAAGGCGGCCCCCGGACACGATCCGGTCAGGAACCTGAAAGAGCGGAGACGAACGTGCTGGGTATCGGAACACTCGCGAAAAAGGTTTTCGGTACTCCGAATGACCGCAAGGTGAAAGCTGTCCGGCCTTTGGTCCAGAAGATCAACGATCTGGAACCCGCGTTCCAGGCGCTCAGCGATCAGGGGATCAAGGACAAGACCGCCGAATTCCAGAAACGCGCCCGCGACGGCGAGGATCTGGATGCCCTGCTGCCCGAGGCCTTCGCCAACTGCCGCGAGGCCGCACGCCGGGCCCTTGGGCTGCGCGCCTTCGATGTCCAGTTGATCGGCGGCATCTTCCTGCACCAGGGCAACATCGCCGAGATGAAGACCGGCGAGGGCAAGACCCTGGTCGCCACCTTCCCGGCCTATCTGAACGCGCTGTCGGGCGAAGGCGTGCATATCGTCACCGTCAACGACTACCTGGCCAAACGTGACGCCGACTGGATGAGCAACGTCTACACCGCGCTTGGCCTGACCACCGGCGTCATCTATCCCCAGCAGCCCGACGATGAGAAAAAGGCGGCCTATGCCGCCGATATCACCTATGCCACCAACAATGAGCTGGGCTTCGATTACCTGCGCGACAACATGAAGGCCGAACTGCCCCAGATGGCGCAGCGCAACCACCACTTCGCCATCGTCGATGAGGTGGACAGCATCCTGATCGACGAGGCGCGCACGCCCCTGATCATTTCCGGCCCGGCGCAGGACCGATCCGATCTGTATGTCGCGGTGGACAAGTTCATTCCCGACCTGACCGAGGAACACTACACCCTCGACGAGAAAACCCGCAACGTCACCTTTTCGGATGACGGCAACGAGATCATCGAACAGCGCCTGCGCACCGCCGGTCTGCTGGAAGACGGGCACACCCTCTACGATCCCGAATCGACCACGCTGGTTCATCACGTCACCCAGGCCCTGCGCGCCCACAAACTGTTCCAGCGCGACAAGGACTATATCGTCCGCGATGGACAGGTGGTGCTGATCGACGAATTCACCGGCCGGATGATGGCCGGACGGCGCCTGTCGGACGGGCTGCATCAGGCCATCGAGGCCAAGGAAGGGGCGGCCATCCAGCCCGAAAACGTCACGCTGGCCTCGGTCACCTTCCAGAACTATTTCCGTCTCTACGACAAGCTGGCCGGTATGACCGGCACCGCCGCCACCGAGGCCGAGGAATTCGCCGAGATCTACGGGTTGGGTGTGGTCGAAATCCCCACCAACCGCCCGGTTTCGCGCGTCGACGAAGACGATGCCGTCTATCGCACCGCGCGCGAGAAATACGCCGCCATCGTCGAACAGATCCGCGAGGCCAATGGCCGGGGCCAGCCGGTTCTGGTCGGCACCACCTCGATCGAGAAATCCGAGATGCTTTCGGCGCTGCTCAGGGAAGCGGGGGTGCCGCATAACGTGCTCAACGCCCGCCAGCATGAGCAAGAGGCCCAGATCGTTGCCGATGCCGGCAAGATAGGGGCGGTGACCATCGCCACCAACATGGCCGGGCGCGGCACCGATATTCAGCTGGGCGGCAATGTCGACATGGCCGTGATGCAGGCCCTGGCCGCCGATCCCAGCGTCCACCCCGATGAATTGCGCACCCGGATCGAAGCCGAACACGCCGAGGAAAAGGCCAAGGTCCTGGAGGCCGGGGGTCTTTATGTTCTGGCCACGGAACGCCACGAAAGCCGCCGCATCGACAACCAGCTGCGGGGCCGCTCGGGCCGGCAGGGGGATCCGGGGCGGTCCTCGTTCTTCCTGTCGCTGGAAGACGATCTGATGCGCATCTTCGGATCAGAACGGCTGGACAACATGCTGGGCAAGCTGGGCATGAAGGAAGGCGAGGCCATCGCCCACCCCTGGGTGAACAAAAGCCTTGAAAAGGCCCAGGCCAAGGTCGAGGGGCGCAACTTCGACATTCGCAAGCAATTGCTGAAATTCGACGATGTGATGAACGACCAGCGCAAGGTGATCTTCGGCCAACGCCTGGAAATCATGGATGCCTCCGAGGTCGGCGATATCGTTCGCGACATGCGCCACCAGGTGGTCGATGACCTGGTCGAACACTATATTCCGCCGAAATCCTATGCGGACCAGTGGGATACCCAGGGCCTCTATGCCGCGTGCATCGAAAAGCTGGGCATCGAGGCGCCGGTGATCGCCTGGGGCGAAGAGGACGGCGTGGATGACCACGAAATCCGCGAACGCCTGTACAAGGCCGCCGATGAATTCATGGCCGGCAAGGCGGTGGAATTCGGCGCCGACAACATGCGCAACATCGAAAAACAGATCCTTCTGCAAACCATTGATGCCAAGTGGCGCGAACACCTGTTGCGGCTGGAACATCTGCGGTCCGTCGTCGGCTTCCGCGGCTATGCGCAGCGCGATCCGCTGAACGAATACAAGAACGAAAGCTTCCAGTTGTTCGAGGGCCTGCTGAACGGGCTGCGCGAAGAGGTCACGGAAAAGCTGTCCAAGATCCGGCCCCTGTCGGAAGAGGAACGCAACGCCATGATCCAGCAACTCATGGCACAACAGGCCGCGTTGCAACAGCGGGGTCAGCTTCAGGCGTCAGCGGCAGCAGGGGCGCCCCAGCAAGCGGCCGAAACCACGGGCCCGCGCCCCGGTTTCGACGAAACCAGACCCGAAACCTGGGGCAACCCGGGCCGCAACGATCCCTGCCCCTGCGGCTCTGGCAAGAAGTTCAAGCATTGCCACGGCCGGCTGGCCTGATCCTCGTCCTCGCGGCGCTGGGGCCCGTGCCGCTTTTGGCACAAGAGGCCCCCTGCCCCGAGACGCTGAGGGTTCTCCAGTCCGAGGACCCTCAGTCGGTTGACCTGCGGCTGGACACCCCCTGCCGGCCCTATGAGGCGCTGACAATCACCTATGGCCCACTGGTGCTGCATGAAGAGGTCTCGGATCTCGGCACCCTGACGCTGCGCTTGCCCCGCCTGAACGGGGTGACCAGCTTGGATCTGCACGGAACCGGCCTGACCCTTTCGGCCGTATTGCCTGACGGGCCGATCGCGATGGTAACGGCGGTGGACTGGGGCGATGGTCCGGCCTGGGCGCAGGTGCACGTGCCCGGGGCCAGGCAGGATCAGCTGGGCTTTCACCCGGACGATGGTGCCGCGCATCTTGATCTGGCCATCGGGGGAACGGCCCCCCCCGTCCTGATCGCCCCCTTGACCCCGCAAACCTGCGGCCAGGTCTTTTCGGCCACGGTCCTGCTGCCCGACCGATCCCAGACCCTGCCCCTTGAGATGCGCATGCCCGACTGCGCCCAGGCCGAGACCGGGACAGTCACCCTCTCGCTGGGCCAATAACCGGGATCACAGCCTGTCAGCGAATTCCGCCATGACACGCACATAGATCTCGCGTTTGAACGGCACGATCGACGCGATCAGATCCTGCGGGGCCATCCATTGCCAGCGCTCGAATTCCGGGTGCTTGCCGTCGATCTTGATGTCCGCGTCGGTACCGGAAAATCGCAGCAGAAACCATATTTGCTTTTGCCCGCGATACCGGCCCTTCCAAATCTTGCCGATCAGATGCGCCGGCAGATCGTAGGACAGCCAGTCAGCCGTCCGTGTCTCGACCTGCACCTTATCCGCCGTAACACCCGTTTCTTCCCACAACTCGCGCAAGGCGGCCGCTTCGGGATCCTCGCCGGCGTCAATCCCCCCCTGCGGCATCTGCCAGGCCTCACCGGGCGTGTCGATGCGCTGGCCGGCAAAGATCCGGCCCGCTGCATTGACCAGAACCACGCCCACACAGGGACGGTATGGCAGGGCGGCAAGATCCACGGATGTCATCGGTCAGCTTCCTTTTGGTCCCTGCCGTTTTGCCCCCCGACCAGGCGAAGCGCAAGTCCCGGGGATCGGCTGGGGCAATTGCGAATGCGTGTCATAACCATTATTGCATTGTTTTCATTGACACATTAAACATGCCTCCCTAAGCCCCCCCCTATCGGGGAGTAGCGACCGCAGTTCAGCGGGGGCGTGTCAACATGCTCGCAGGGTGCATAAAAACCTGCGTGGCGCGTCCAGCCTTGGGGCCTTGCAAGACCGTGGCGACGGGACTCTGCGGGCGGGGTCCGTCCGTCGCCCGGTTCAGCCCATCGGAGATCAGAAATGTCCCCTGTCACCATCGGCCTTTTGGCCGTCAGCATGTCTGTTGACGCCTTTATCGCTGCGCTTGGCCGCGGCGCCAGCCACCAAACCCGCGGCCTGGCCAATGCGCTGAAAATCGGCGCCGTCTTTGGCCTGGTCGAGGCGATCACCCCGCTGGTCGGCTGGGCCTTCGGCATGGCTGCCAGCCAATATGTGCAGTTGTTCGATCACTGGATCGCCTTTGGGCTGCTGACCGGGGTTGGGCTGCGGATGATCTTTCACGCCCTCTCCCGATCCGAGGATGCCCCCCGCCCGACAGGATCGCCGCTGGCCCTGCTGGCCACGGCCATCGGCACCTCAATCGACGCGATGGCGGTGGGCGTCTCCCTGGCCTTTCTGGAGGTTAACATCGTCATCATCGCCGCCGCAATCGGCATGGCCACCCTTGTCCTCAGCGCGACCGGAACCTTGGCCGGGCGTTTCATCGGGCGCCGCTTTGGCAAGATCGCCGAAGTCCTGGGCGGGCTGGTTCTATCCGGAATGGGGATCACCATCCTGTTCGACCACATGCAGGTCCTGTGACGACAAGCCGGCCCCCGGGACAGCATGAAAGCGCCAAAAGCGACATGGGCACGCCGACTGGTCTTGCATCCGGCTTACAACTGTGTAACCAACACACATACAAATTAACCCCCGAGGGATTCCCTTGCCCACCAGTTCCCGCTTTGCTGTTGCCGTGCATATCCTCGCCGCCCTTGCGGTGAACGAAGGTCGGCCCGTGCGCTCGGTGGATCTGGCCAGAAGCGCCAGCACGAATGCCGCCGTGGTCCGGTCGCTTCTGTCACGTCTGGCCCATGCGGGGTTCTCGACGGCCCAGATGGGACTGGGGGGCGGGGCCTTGCTGGCGAAACCGGCAAGCGAAATCAGTCTGCTCGACGTCTATCGGACCGTCGAGGACTGTGACATTTTCACACTGCACCGATCTCCCCCCGACGAGACCTGCCTTGTCGGGAAACATGTCCAGGCCGCCATGCGCCCAGCCCTGGACAGGGCCCGGGGTGCCCTCGAAAACGAATTGGCCCAAGTCACGATCGCCAATATCGCGGCAGACATCGCCCGTCTGGGCGCCTTCCGCATTCCGTTGCCCGGATGACCTGCATTTACCCAGATATGTTTCTATGTTGGCAACATATCATCATATGGAGATGAGTACCCATGACCAAAACATCAATCGCCATCGTGTATCACAGCGGCTACGGCCATACCGCGCGGCAGGCCGAGGCCGTGAAACGCGGTGTCGAGCAGATTGACGGGGCCGAAGCGCTGTTGCTGTCCGTGGAAGAGGCCGAAAACCGCTGGGACGATCTGGCAGCAGCCGAAGCGATCATCTTCGGCTCACCGACCTACATGGCCAGCGTATCCGCCCCGTTCAAGGCCTTCATGGATGCCACCTCCAACGCTGTCTTCGCAAAGGATTTTGCCTGGAAGAACAAGATCGCGGCGGGCTTTTCCAACTCGGCCTCCCGTTCCGGCGACAAGCTTGCGACGATCACACAGCTGGCCCTGTTCGCCGCGCAACACGGCATGCATTGGGTCAGCCTCGGTCTGCCACCGGCGAACAATTCATCGACCGGATCTGAAGAGGATCTGAACCGGCTGGGCATTTTCCTGGGCGCAGGTGCGCAATCCAACGCCGACGAAGGCGCCGATGTTGCGCCACCTGTGGCCGATCTGCGCACCTCGGAATATCTGGGGCGCCGCGTGGCGGAAACGACGTTGCAATTCGTCCGCGGGCGCGCCGCATAACCCCCCCCGGCACACCATGCCCGGATAAAACCATGCCCCCGCAGAGCTCTGCGGGGGCATGTGTGTCTTGCAGGCACGCCGGCATCCTGACCGCACCCCGGACAGGACAGCCCGGGGATCGCACCCGATCAGGGGGCAGGCTGTTCCTCTGATCCCAGGGCCGAAAGGCCGCGCAGGATATCAATGGCATAAGCCAGTTGATAATCCTGTTCGCGCAGCTTGGCCGAGGCCTCGGCCCGGGCTTGTTCCTCTTCCAGCTGGCGCAGCTCATCCTCGGACAAGCTGTCATTGTCCAGACGTCCGCGCAGCCCCGCCTCGGAGATGGGCGCACGGGCCGTGCCGCTGTCGTCATCCTCGGCGGCCTGGACCTCGGGGTCGCGCGGGGGCTGCTGAACGATGATATCCGGCGCAACACCAAGCGCCTGGATCGACCGGCCCGAGGGGGTGTAATAGCGCGCCGTGGTCAGACGCATGGCCCCGCCTTCGCGCAGCGGCATCACCGTCTGCACAGACCCCTTGCCGAAACTCTTGGTCCCGACGATGATCGCCCGGCGGTGATCCTGCAACGCGCCGGCCACGATTTCACTGGCCGAGGCTGACCCGCCATTGATCAGAACGACAACGGGCTTGCCCTCGGCCAGATCGCCCGCGGTCGCGTTGAAGCGTTCGCTGTCCTGCAGGTTACGGCCCCGGGTCGAGACGATTTCACCGGCATCAAGGAACGCATCGGACACCTTGATCGCCTGGGTCAGCAAACCGCCAGGGTTGTTACGCAGGTCCAGCACGAAGCCATTGACGTGATCCATGCCCCCCAGATCCTCGATGGATTTGGCCATGCCCTCTTCGAGATTGGGGAAGGTCTGGTCATTGAAGGTGGTCACACGCAGGACCACGGTGTCGCCCTCAGTCCGGGTCCGCACGGCAGTCAGTTTGATCGTGTCACGGGTGATTGTCACATCGAAGGGTTCATCGCGCCCCTCGCGCACCACGGTGATGACGATATCGCTGCCTACCGGCCCGCGCATCTTTTCCACCGCCTCATCCAGGGTCAGGCCCAGAACACTTTCGCCATCCACATGGGTGACGAAATCCCCCGCCTCGATTCCGGCGGCATCGGCAGGGGTTCCGTCTATGGGACTGACGACCTTGATGAAGCCCTCTTCCTGGGTAACTTCTATCCCCAGGCCACCGAATTCCCCCCGGGTCTGGACCCGCATGTCATCGGCATCGTCCGGCGACAAATAGCTGGAATGCGGATCCAGCGAGGTCAGCATGCCATTGATTGCCGCCTCGATCAGATCGCCCGCCTCGACCTGTTCGACATATTGGGCGCGGATACTTTCGAAAATATCGCCGAACAGGTCCAGTTGTTCATAGACCGAGCGGCTGTTCGCCTGTTCCTGGGCCAACAAGGGGCCGGCGATCTGGGTGGTCAGGACCACGCCCGCCAAGGTGCCGCCCATCGCGGCCATCACGAAAGATCTCATCTCGGGTTCATCCTTTCCGGCCGCGGCCCGGACCCGCCGGGGGACAGGGTCTGCTTTGCAGGTTCTAGTAAATCCTCTGACGCCGCGCAGCGCCAGTTCCAAGTTTTTTCGCTGTCGCGATTGTGTAACGCCGTGTCACCCCCATCGCGGTCAGGATCTCTCGATCAGGCTGCGCCCGGTCATTTCCGGCGGCGGAGCCAGATCCATCAGGTCCAGAACCGTCGGGGCCAGATCGGCCAGCCGGCCATCGCGCAGCCGGACCCCCTTGGGGCCGCCAACCAGGATAACCGGAACCGGGTTCAGGGTGTGGGCAGTGTGCGGGCCGCCAGTGTCGGGATCAATCATGGTTTCGCAATTGCCGTGATCGGCGGTGACAATCATCGCCCCACCGGTTTCGCCCAGGGCCTCAAGCGCCGCCCCCAGCCCGCGGTCCACCGCCGCGCAGGCGGCCATGGCGGCCTGCAGATCGCCGGTATGCCCGACCATGTCCGGATTGGCGTAATTGACCACGATCAGATCGTAGCGGTCACGGATCGCGGCCACCAGCCCCTCGGTTACCGCCGCGGCTGACATCTCGGGGGCCAGATCATAGGTTGCGACCTTGGGCGAGGCCGGCATATCGCGTGTCTCGCCGTCCTCGGGGATTTCCTTGCCTCCGTTAAGAAAGAAGGTGACATGGGGGTATTTCTCGGTTTCGGCCAAGCGGAACTGGCGCAGCCCCCGCGCCGCAACCCAGGCCCCCAGAGTATTCACGATCGCTTTTTTCGGAAAGCAGGCCTTCAGCCACTGGTCGTGGTCCTTGCTGTAATCGACCATGCCGAGAAGTGCAGCCCATGCCGGGCGCTCGACCCGGTCGAACCCGTTGAAATCGGGTTGGGCGATGGCGCGCAGGATTTCGCGGGCCCGGTCGGCCCGGAAATTCAGGCAGAAAAACCCATCCCCGTCCCGCGCACCGCCATAACCGCCAATGGCCGTGGCGGTGATGAATTCATCGGTTTCCCCCCGGGCATAGGCGGCGGTCACGGCCTCGGAGGGGGTGGGTGCGCGGTGCTGGCCGCGCCCGCGGATCATGGCGGCATAGGCCTGTTCGACACGATCCCAGCGATTGTCACGGTCCATGGCGAAATAGCGGCCGGTCACGGTCGCGATGCACGCGCCGGCAGGCAGGGAATCCTGAAGGGTGGCAATGAAGCCATCTGCGGACCGGGGGGCAACGTCGCGCCCGTCGGTCACGGCATGCAATGCCACCGGCACCCCTGCATCGGCGATGGCCCGGGCCGCGGCCAAGATATGGGAAAGATGTCCATGCACCCCCCCATCAGAGGCCACCCCCATCAGATGCGCCGTGCCGCCCGTCTGGCGCAATGTGGCGGCAAAAGACTGAAGGGCGGCATTGTCGACGAAGCTGCCATCCTCGATCGCCAGGTCGATCTGACCCAGATCCATCGCCACGACACGGCCGGCGCCGATATTGGTGTGGCCGACCTCGGAATTGCCCATTTGCCCCGAAGGCAGGCCCACATCCGGGCCATGGGTGGTCAGGGTGGCGTGGGGACAGCTGGTCCAGATCCGATCAAAAGCAGGAGTATCGGCCAGGGCGGGGGCGTTTGCGTCCTGTGTGGGCCCGATCCCCCAGCCATCGAGGATGCACAGGACAACAGGTTTGGATGCGGACATGGGAGGGCCTCTGTGGTTGATCTTGGGGCGGATCCTGGGCGTCTGTCTAACGCATTTCGGGGAAACGTTGATAGGCTTTTTCGGTTGAGAAATACGTTAAATCAATGGGCTATAGCGCCTCCAACGGTTCAGGGCCGTCGAGAAACGCTATAGCAACCGGCGAGGGCAGGTGAAACCGGAAAGGGCCCTCCCGCCCGTCTTCGCCGCTGACGCGGCTCATCCCGTTGGGCCCGGCGCCGCTAACGCGGCGCGGTTGACCCCGATTCTCCGCCGATCACCTGGCAAAATCGGTGGTCGCGTAGCCTTGCAGGAAGAGCAGCGCGGTCAGGTCCCCATGGTTGATCCGCAGGTCGCATTCGGCGGCAACGGCGGGTTTGGCGTGCAGCGCCACGCCCATGCCGGCGCGGTGCAGCATACCCAGATCATTTGCGCCGTCGCCCACGGCCAACACATTGGCCGGGGTCAGGCCGTACTGGGCACAGGCCGCATCCAGCGCGGCGATCTTGGCGTCACGACCGAGGATCGGATCCGCGACCGCCCCCGTCAGGTGACCGTTCTCTTCCAGCAGCACATTGGCCTGGTGGCTATCAAAGCCAAGCGCCTGTGCCACCGGTCCGGCAAAGGCGGTGAACCCCCCTGACACCAGCAGCGCATGGGCCCCATTGGCCCGCATCGTTGCCACCAGCGTCTTGCCCCCCGGTGCCAGCGTGATCCGTTGATCCAGCACCTCGGCGATGACCCCGACCGGCAAGCCACGCAGCAATGCCACCCGTTCGCGCAGGGCGCCGTTGAAATCCAGGTCGCCATTCATCGCGCGGGCGGTGATGTCGCGCACTCTCGCCCCGACCCCGGCCACTTCGGCCAATTCATCGATGCATTCCTGGCCGATCATGGTGCTGTCCATATCGGCGATCAGCAGGCGTTTACGCCGGTGGCCATCGGGTTGGACGGCCAGATCCACGCCCTGGCGCTGCAGATCCGCCCAGATTTCCCAGAGATTCGCCGGCAGCGTGGGCAAGACGAATTCCGCCGCCGCACCGGGCGCCAGCCAGCGCACCGATTCGCCCCCCCAAGCATTGCGCAGCGCCTGCACCATCGCCGGGTCAAGCGCAGGCTGGGCGGGGTTGGTCAGAAGCGTGGCAACGGGCATGGGGGATCTCCGGTCTGGGCGCCCGTTCTATCCCATGGGCGCAGCGGATTGACCAGATCGTTCGCCCCCGCCAAATCAGCCCCTCAGCCCTGATCCGACCGCCCGCGCCGATCACCACGCAGATTGGCATAGAGCACATGGTTCCGCCAACGCCCGTTGATCTGCAAATAGCTTTGGGCAACGCCTTCGTACTTGAACCCGGTCTTTTCCAGCACCCCGCGCGACGCGGCGTTTTCCGGCAGGCAGGCCGCATCGATCCGGCTGAGATCAAGGCTGGTAAAGGCATAATGGACAACGGCGCGAATGGCCTCGGACATATACCCATTGCGGGCGTGACCCTCGCCGATCCAGTAGCCGCAGGATGCCGCCTGGGCCGGGCCGCGGCGGATATTGTCCAGCGTCACCGCGCCCAGCAACTGATCTCTGCCATTGTCGAACAGGAACAGCGGCAATCCGGTCCCCCCGGCCACCGCACGCTGCGCCCAATAGACCCGGTTGGTAAAGGCGCGCCGGCTAAGGTGATCCGACGACCAGGTGGGTTCCCACGGTTGCAGGAACCCGCGGCTGCGATCGCGCAAATCGGCCCAGGCCCGAAAATCGCCATGTGCCGGCGGTCGCAGGCGCAGCCGTTCGGACACGATCCGAACCTGCCGACGGCGCAGCAGCATCATGCTGCCAAACGGGTGCGAAGTGCCTCCAGCCCAGGCGCACCCGACAGGTTGCCATAAACCGCCATGGCCAGGGGGGCCTGTTCCGCCAGCGCCGCCCCGAAGGCCCGCAGCCCGGCCTGATCCACCCCGTCAATGCGTGCCACGGTTTCCTCAAGCCCCGGCACCCGATCCCAGATTGAGACCATCCGGGCCAGCCGCTCGGCCCGCGACGACGGGCTTTCCAGCCCCATCAGCAGCCCGGCCTTCATCTGGGCACGGGCGCGGGTGATCTCGGCCTCGGTCAGGCCCTCGGCAGCGCGGCACACCTCATCCACCGTCAGGGTGGCCAGTTCCGCCAGGTCGCCCGGGCTGGTGCCGGCATAGATCACCGTCTGGCCTGTATCGGCATAGGCCGAGGCCTGGGCGAAGATCGTGTAGCACAGCCCCCGCTTTTCGCGGATCTCCTGAAACAGGCGCGAGGACATCCCGCCCCCCAGCACCGTGGCAAAGACCTGCGCGGTATAGATCTGGTCGTCGCGATACCCCGGCCCTTCCAGCGCCAGCGCCAGATGCACCTGTTCCAGATCCTTTTCCTCCAGCCGCTGACCGATGGCAAAGCGCGCCGGATCGGGCTGGACGAAGGGCACTGGGGCAAGATGAGCAAAGATTTCCTCGGCCTGACGCACGATGGCATCGTGATCCACCGCACCGGCTGCGGCCAGGATCATCTGCTCTGGCCCATAGCGTTCCGCGACGAAACCGGCCAGATCATCACGGCCATAGGCCGAGACGCGGGCGGTCTCGCCCAGAATGGTGCGGCCAAAGGACTGATCGGGATAGGATACCCCATGCAGCCAGTCAAAGACCACATCATCGGGCGTATCCGCTGCCTGACCGATTTCCTGCAGGATCACGCCACGCTCCACCTCGATCTCGCGCTGATCGAAGGCCGGGTTCAGGACGATATCGGAAATCACATCCAGCGCCAGCGGCACGTCATCTTCCAGCACCCGGGCATAATAGGCCGTCATCTCGCGGCCGGTATAGGCGTTGATATAGCCGCCCACATCCTCGATCGCCTCGGCAATCTGGGCAGCACTGCGCCGGGCCGTGCCCTTGAAAGCCATGTGTTCGAGGAAATGGGCGATGCCGTTCTGTTCCAGACGCTCGTGGCGCCCCCCGACATTCACCCAAAGCCCGATTGAGGCAGATTTCAGCGCCGGCATCCGCTCGGTCACGATGCGCAGGCCGTTTGGCAGGCGATGGATTTGAACGCTCACGATTGGATCTGTTCCCCGATCAATGTTTCCAGTGTGCTCAGGTCATTGGCCACCCGGCGCACCCGTTCGGGCCGCTCATAAAGATCGGCCATGCGCTTGGGAAGAGGCGGCCGCAGGCCCGTGGCGGCCTCAACCGCATCGGGGAACTTGGCTGGGTGGGCCGTGGCCAGGGTGATCATCGGCACGCGCGGATCGGCCTGTTCCATGGCCACCTTGGCCCCGATGGCACTGTGCGGGCAAAGGATCTGGCCGGTCTCGGCCTGGATCCGGGCGATAGTGGCGCTGGTTTCCACCTCGGATGCGCGACCGCTGTCAAAGAGCTCGCGCAGACGCCCCATGGCCCCCTGGCTGATGGTGAACCCGCCCGAGGCCGCCAGATCCGCCATCTGGCTGGCCACCGCCGCCCCATCGCGATCATAGACATCGAACAGCGCGCGCTCGAAATTCGAGGACACCTGAATATCCATCGACGGGCTGATCGAGGGGGCCACGCCCGCCGTGGTGTAGGCCCCGGTTTCCATGGTCCGGTGCAGGATGTCGTTCTGGTTGGTGGCGATCACCAGCCGCTCAATCGGCAGGCCCATGCGCCGGGCAACATAGCCGGCATAGATATCGCCGAAATTGCCCGTGGGCACCGTGAAGCTGACGGGCCGCGCCGGCGCCCCAAGGGCCGTGGCAGCCGTAAAGTAGTAAACAACCTGGGCCAGCACCCGCGCCCAGTTGATCGAGTTGACCGCCGCCAGCCGCGCCCGATCCCGGAAGGGCAGATCGTTGAACATGTCCTTCACCCGCGCCTGGCAATCGTCGAAATCGCCATCCAGCGCCAGGGCGTGGACATTGGCCTCGGGCGGCGTGGTCATCTGGCGGCGCTGGACCTCGGACACCCGGCCATGGGGGAAGAGGATGAACACCTCCACCGCATCCAAGCCCTTGAAGGCCTCAATCGCCGCTGATCCCGTGTCGCCCGAGGTCGCGCCGACAATCGTCACCCGTTCCCCCCGGCGCTGCAGGGCCGCCTGGAACAACTGGCCGATCAGTTGCATGGCGAAGTCCTTGAAGGCCAGGGTCGGCCCGTGGAACAGTTCCAGCAGGAAGTGGTTCGGCCCCAGCTGGTTCAGCGGCGCCCGGGCGGGGTGGGCAAAGCTGGCATAGGCCCGCGCGATGATGTCCTGCAACTGGGCCTCGGTGAACGCATCGCCCACAAAGGGCCGCATGACCCGCAGCGCCACCTCTTCATAGGGCAGACCGGCCAGCGCAGCGATATCGCCCTTGGACATCACCGGGATCTCGGTGGGCACATACAGCCCCCCATCCCGGGCCAGCCCGGTCAGCATCGTGTCCTCAAAGCCCAGTTCGGGTGCCTTGCCCCGGGTCGAGACGTATTTCATGGCTGGCTCTCCTCAGCACGGCGCATCAGGGTTATCACCAGATAAATGCTCATCCCCGCCCAGACGGCGGCAAGCAGAAACCAGGTGATGGCATATTGCAGGTGGTCATTGGGGATCCCGTCGGCAGTGACGGGCAAGGGCAGGATGACCGGCGCATCTTCATCCGAGGCGCGCAGGACGATCAGCACCGGCTCAGTGTTCAGGGCATCGGCCAGCGTCGGTATATCACGGGCGAACCACAGGCCTGTTTCATGGTCGGGCTCTGGCGTGAACATGTCGATCTCATCAGGCCAGTGCAGATTACCGGTCACTGTCATTGTCAACGGCGGGCGGTCCGTGTCCCGATCGCGGGCCAGGATGAACCCGCGGTCCAACAGCACCCGGCGCCCGTCAGCGATGACAAAGGGGGTGATCACCCGAAACCCCGGCCCATAGGTCTTGTGACTGGACTGGATCAGGATCTCGCTTTCCCCCGTCCGCCCATGGGCCCGAACCGGCAGATAGCGGTCGCGATCCGGATCCGGCTGGTTCGGCAGGACCCCCGGCGGGGCGCCGATCCGCGCCTCGATTTCGGCAAGAATCCCCTGTTTCCAGTCCAGGCGCTGCACCTGCCAAACGCCCAGCCAGCACAACAGGACCACACCGGTCAGTCCGAACAGGACAGCAAGGAGGATGCGAAGCTTCATGACAGGCAGGTGGTCGGTTGCGGGTGTCCCCCGATACGCCCTTGACCCGGCCTTGCCAAGGGTGGGGCGAAACGGAAAAGGGCGCGCCCCGACAGCGCGCCCGCATCTTGCAGGATCAATCTGATCCGGGGCAGGTCAGCCGCCCCAGATGTAGATCGAGGCAAAGAGGAACAGCCACACCACATCGACGAAATGCCAGTACCAGGCCGCCGCCTCGAAACCGATATGGCTTTCGGCCGTGAAATGCCCGGCATAAGTGCGCATCAGGCAAACGAACAGAAAGATCGTTCCGATGATCACATGGGCCCCGTGGAACCCGGTGGCCATGAAGAAGTTGGCCCCATAGATGTTGCCGGCAAAGCCAAAGGCGGCATGGCTGTATTCATAGGCCTGGAAGAAGGTGAACAGCACCCCCAGGGCGATGGCCAGGATCAACCCGTTCTTGATGTCCTTGCGGTTGTCTTCATGGACCAGGGCGTGGTGGGCCCAGGTCGCCGCACAGCCCGAACACAACAGGATCAGCGTGTTGATCAGCGGCAGGTGCCAGGGATCGAAGGTCTCGATGCCCGCCGGCGGCCAGGTCTGGAAATCGGCCGGCAGTTCCGGGCCACCCGGATACATGGCGTGTTTGAAGAACGACCAGAACCAGGCGGCGAAGAACATCACCTCGGACATGATGAACAGGATGAA
>JBKDZR010000098.1:0-29051 GCA_047971485.1 Qingshengfaniella sp.
CGTGTTGTACGAAGGCCAGTTCCTGGTCTTGTACTTCGTAGGGGACCAACTGCTCATGTGAGATTGTTACCCTACTGGATTCAAACAGTGAATCCCTCACGCCATTTGTGCAACAAAGCCCTCACCGACGGGAACCAATCTCGGAATCGTACCAGAACGCGTCAACTGCTCCGCCTGCCCACGAGTGCAGTTCAGGTATTCTTCGAGACCTCTTGTTGAGATCGATGCCTGCATCTTCTCAACGACAGCCTGCCCCAACTCGGCATCGAACACCTGGTGAAGGGGCCAGTTCCCTTCCGCATCTGCAACAAGCCCCTCGGCGACCAAGGCACGGCGCACAGTTTTCAGATGAAACGCAGTCTTTGCTGCCAAAGTTCGCGTCGTGTGAACCCTCTGACGATCCACCCGCGCTCCCAGTAGGTCTGCTCCCTCCTCGATAGGAAAATGATCCAGGACAAACTCACGAAGAAGCTCGCGAACAGGCCCAGGATTCCTGTTGTGCTCCTTCCGCTGAAGCCAGATGTAGAGATGCCCAAACACTTTTTGCGCTCCAACCGGGATTCGGCAGCGCGGGGCTGCCAGGGGTTTCAGTCAGAGGATCCGGATCCTTGAGAACGTTATGAGAACATGGTGCCAACCAGGTCAACCTGGGCGGCAAGGAGACCGCCCGAAACGCAAGAATGCCGGACCTCTCGGACCGGCATTCTTCAGATCAAGAAATATCAAAGGCTTAGCTTCCGCTGGTCATTTTATACCCAGCAAGAGTCCGTTTTTTTGGCCGGAATGTCCCTCAATTGCCTGCCGAAACAAAACAACCGTGGCCCGCCACACGGCTAACCGCATTTCGAAAATCCACAACTGGCGCAGGTCATGCACCCTTCGACCATCCGCATCTCATAGCTGCCGCAGGACGGGCAGGCCTTGCCCCGAGGGCGGCCGATCTCGACCTGCGGATCGGCCTTCAGGCCCAGCCCCTCGCCCTCGATAAAGCCGATCTCGACCATGTGCTTTTCAATCACCCCGCCAATCGCCGCCAGGATCGAGGGGATGTAGCGCCCCTGCATCCAGACACCGCCGCGCGGATCGAACACAGCCTTCAGCTCCTCAACAACGAAGGATACATCGCCCCCCCGCCTGAACACCGCCGAGATCATCCGCGTCAACGCGACGGTCCAGCTGAAATGCTCCATGTTCTTGGAATTGATGAAAATCTCGAAAGGCCGGCGATGGCCGCTCACCTCGACATCGTTGATGGTGATATAGATCGCATGCTCGCTGTCGGGCCACTTCAGCTTGTAGGTCGCCCCGTCCAACGCCTGGGGCCGGTCCAGCGGCTCGGTCAAATGCACCACGGCTCCCATGCCTCCATCAGCCGGTTGTTCGGGGATGGGGGCCGCCTCGGCCTTGGGCGCCGGGGTCTCGGACACACTCAGGACGCTGCCGGTCACATCGTTGGGCCGATAGGTCGTGCACCCCTTGCAGCCCTGATCCCAGGCCGCCATGTAGACATCCTTGAACGCCTCAAACGAAATATCGGCCGGACAGTTGATCGTCTTGGAAATCGAGGAATCCACCCATTTCTGCGCCGCCGCCTGCATGCGCACGTGATCCTGCGGGGCCAGGGTCTGAGCGTTGACGAAATAGTCGGGCAGGTCGATGTCGCCGAATTTCTCGCGCCACATCTGCACGGCATAATCGACCACCTCTTCCTCGGTGCGCGATCCATCCTTCTGCAAAACCTTGCGGGTATAACTATAGGCAAAGACCGGCTCGATCCCCGAAGATACGTTCCCGGCATACAGGCTGATCGTGCCCGTCGGCGCGATCGAGGTCAGCAGAGCGTTGCGGATGCCATGGGTGCGGATCGCCTCACGCACATCGTCATCCATATAGGCAAGGGTGCCGCTGGCCAGGTATTTCTCAGCGTCAAACAGCGGGAACGGCCCTTTTTCGACAGCCAAATCAACCGAAGCCAGATACGCGGCGCGGGCGACACGGTGCAACCAGCGCTCGGTCTGACGCGCCGCCTCCTCGGATCCATAGCGCAATCCCACCATCAACAGCGCATCGGCCAGCCCCGTCACACCCAGCCCGATTCGGCGCTTGTTCGCCGCTTCCTCGGCCTGCTGGGGCAGCGGAAAACGGCTGGCATCAACCGTGTTATCCATCATCCGGATCGCATTGCGCACCAGACAGTCCAGCACCTCCTCATCAAGCGCCGCATCTGCCGCGAACGGATCCTTCACCAGCCGCGCCAAGTTGACCGAGCCCAGCAGACAGGCACCATAAGGCGGCAGGGGCTGTTCGCCGCAAGGGTTGGTAGCCGCGATCGTCTCGCAATAGGCCAGGTTGTTCATCGCGTTGATCCGGTCGATGAAGATCACCCCAGGCTCGGCATAATCATAAGTCGACTGCATGATCCGGTTCCACAGATCCCGTGCCGGCAACGTGCGATAGATCGTGCCGTCAAAAACCAGATCCCAAGGCTTGTCGGCCTTCACCGCCTCCATGAAATCATCGGTGATCAGAACCGAGACATTGAACATGCGCAGCCGCGTGGCATCGGATTTCGCGGTGATGAAATCCTCGATATCCGGGTGATCGCAGCGCAGCGTCGCCATCATCGCGCCCCGGCGCGACCCGGCCGACATGATCGTCCGGCACATGGCGTCCCAGACATCCATGAAGGACAAGGGCCCCGAGGCATCCGCCGCCACCCCGTGCACCGGGGCGCCCTTTGGCCGGATGGTGGAAAAATCATAGCCGATGCCGCCGCCCTGCTGCATGGTCAGCGCCGCTTCCTTCAGCATGTCGAAAATACCGGCCATGCTGTCGGGGACTGTGCCCATGACGAAACAGTTGAACAGGGTCACGGCGCGCTCGGTACCGGCCCCGGCGGTGATCCGGCCGGCCGGCAGGAACCGGAAATCCGACAGGGCAGTCTCGAACTCGGCCTGCCATTTCGCGGGATCCTTTTCCACCGCGGCCAAGGCGCCGGCGATCCGGGCCCAGGTGTCTTCGACCGTGCGGTCCACAGGGGTCCCATCGGGCTGTTTCAGGCGGTATTTCATATCCCATATCGATTCAGCGATCGGCGCGGCGAAACGGCTCATGGGGGCTGTCCTTCAGATTAGAGCATCGGCAAACTGGCAAGTCCGGGGCCGGGACCTTACGCTTGGCAAGCGACTCGGTCAACGCGTCATCGCGTGGCCGAACCCGGAGATGAACCATATCATGGGGGCATGACGTGCCAGATCACATAAATATTGTGAAGCTCTGTGTCGGCGCCGCGCGTGTCGAAGACCTGGAGGCGTGGCAAAAATCCCGCGCCCCACTGTATCCTGACGGCCTGCCCCGTCACATCACCCGGATGTGGCCCAAGCGCGGCGAGGCCCTGACCAGCGGCGGGTCGATCTATTGGGTGTTCAAGGGCATGATCCTGGCCCGCCAACAGGTTTTGCGGCTCGAAGAGGTGCTCGGCGAGGACGGGATCACCCGCTGCGGCATCGTCCTGGACCCGGATGTGATTCGCACCGCCCCGGCCGCCAGACGCCCGTTCCAGGGCTGGCGATACCTTAAGCCCGAGGACAGCCCGCCCGACCTGCCCAAAGGCCGCGCCGCCGAACCCGACCTGCCCCCGGCCCTGCAAACCGCCCTGGCCGAAATCGGAGTGCTTTGACTTCCCGGCCCCAACAGGCAACGGTGGAAAACTGTGCTGCCGCTGCCCCCCGAACCAAGCCCCGCACCGACGGGTCAGCCTGGATTATACGCTGCCACCAACGCCCAGAACGGAGCAAGGTATCCAGGCCCACCGGGTGCACGCCTTTGGTGTACCGGAGGATGGCGATGCAAAGGCCTCAAAGCCCTCTTCGCGACAGGAAAACAGGGCAATCCCCAGAACTGTAGGTGTCATATCAATGGCCTTGGAAAATGACCGCTTTGAGGGCTTTTTGACTTTAGCCACCAGCAGAGAAAGCCGCGCCGGTGATGGTAAGAGGGGATGAACGGCCGCTTTGTCCCCAAAGCCGCCTGTCGCAAGCGGTCAATCCTTAGGGCCGTTGATATCAGTCCCCCACCCCGCCCAGGCGGTCAATCAGTGCATCCAGTGTCGCCCGTTGACCCGGGTTCCAGATGGCCTGTCGGCTTTTGAACAGCGTTGCCTGACTGCGCAGGATCGTGCCATCCTTGAGCGCTTTCAAATGGTTGGCCCGCAGCGTTTCCCCGGTTGAGGTGATATCCGCAATTGCCTCGGCTGTCAGGTTGGCCACCGTACCTTCCGTCGCCCCCTGGCTGTCGACAATGCCGTAATCAGCAACGCCTTCGCGTTTCAGATAGTCCCGCACCAGCCGGTGATATTTGGTCGCAATCCGCAGCCGGAACCCATGGTCCCGGCGAAAGGCCGCCGCCGCCGCATCCAGATCGGACACCGTGTCCACATCCACCCAGCAATTCGGCACGGCAATGATCAGATCGGCATGACCGAAGCCCATTTCGGCAACCTCGGACACCCGGTCCCCCCAGCGCGCCAGCTTTTCGCGCACCAGATCCGTGCCCGTCACCCCAAGGTGAATGCGTCCGGCGGCCAGTTCACGCGGCACCTCGCTGGCCGACATCAGAACCAGGGACAGCCCCTCGATCCCATCGACCGCGCCGGCATATTCGCGCTCGGACCCGCTGCGCGACAGGGTGATCCCACGCGCCCCGAACCAGTCGAAGGTCTTGTCCATCAGCCGCCCCTTGGACGGCACCCCCAGCTTCACGGTCATCGGCCCGCCCCCTGCACCGCCAATGCGATTTCCGGGCGGATCACCCCACCCACCGCCGGAATCGACTTGCCCCGCCCCAGGATCCGGGTCAGCGCATCATAGCGGCCACCCGAAGCCACAGGTGGCAGATCGGGCCGGCCCGGCGCCATGAAGCCGAAGACGAACCCGTCGTAATATTCCATCGAGGTACGGCCAAAGCTGCCCTCGAAATCCAGCCCCACCGGATCAATCCCGGCCTCGGACAGGGCCGCAAGCCGGTCGGCAAAGCGCTGCACAGCCGGCTGGATACTGGCCAGATCGACCGCGATATCGCGCAAGGCTTCCAGTGCCGCAGCGCAATTGGTCTTCAGCCCGGTGATCTGATCCAGCAAGTCAAGCTCGGCCCGGGTGATCGGCGGTTCTTCGGCATCGCGGACCAGCAGATCGAGACGCGCGCGGATTTCATCGGCACTGCGCAACCCAACCTGGGGGATGCCGGCCAGCAAATCATCGCCACGCGCGATCCGTTCCAGCAACGCCTTGCGCCGCTTTGGCATGCGCAGCGCCCCGGAATAGCGGTCCAACAGCGCCCGGAACCGCCTCGGCCGCCAGATGTGACGGGTCAGCGCCGCGCGCCGTTCAGGCGAGGTCGTCAGCCCGGCCACCGCCGCCGTCAGGATGCCGATATCCCCGGTCGCCGCCCGCAGACCCAGCGGCTGCAAGGCCTGGGCAATCAAGCAGAAAACCTCGGCATCGGCATGGGCAGGATTGGCGCCATCGAAGATCTCGACCCCGACCTGCAGATATTCGCTGGGCCGGTCAGGATCGTCCTCCTGCTTGCGGAAGACAGGGCCCGAATAGGTATAACGCGCCGGTTCCGCGCCATTTTCCATATGGGCCTGAACCACCGGCACAGTGAAATCCGGGCGCAGCATCATCTCGCCGCGCAGCGGATCGGCGGTGACATAAGCACGGGCGCGAATGTCCTCGCCATACAGGTCCAGCAGGGTTTCCGCCGGCAGCAGGATATCCGCCTCGACCGGCACGGCACCGGCGGCTTCAAAGAGCGCACGCTGGCGGGCGGCCTCGGCGAGGGCGTCGAGGCGGCTCATGGCCCGGCGCTTTCCAGCATGTCGCGGACGGCCTGAACCAGATCGGCCAGCGGCACCTCGACCTGGGCGGGCCGCGCCTTCCATTCCTCAAGCGAGGCATCCTCGGCGATCTTCGCCCCCAGGATCAAGTCCTTGATCTGGACGACACCGCGCGCGGCCTCATCCCCGCCCTGGATCACCGCCAAAGGCGCACCACGCCGGTCGGCATATTTCATCTGGTTGCCGAAATTCTTCGGGTTGCCCAGATAGACCTCAGCGCGGATGCCAGCCTTGCGCAGATCCGCCGCCATGGCCTGATAATCGGCCATCCGATCGCGATCCATGACCGTCACCACCACCGGCCCCTGCCCCTCACCCGACAGCCGGCCCTTGGCCGCCAGCGCCGCCAGCAGCCGGTCAACCCCGATGGACACCCCCGTGGCCGGCACCGTCTGGCCGGTGAAGCGCTTGACCAGATCGTCATAGCGCCCGCCGCCGGCAACGGATCCGAACTGGCGCGGGCGGCCCTTTTCATCGGTGATCTCGAAGGTCAGTTCCGCCTCGAAAACCGGGCCAGTGTAATAGCCCAGCCCTCGCACCACCGAGGGATCAATAACGATGCGGTCCGGCCCATAGCCCTGGGCGTCGAGCAACCCGGCAATGGTTTCCAACTCATCCACACCCTCGGCGCCAATGGCCGATCCGCCAACCAGTTCCCGCAGCCGCGCCACGGTGGCCGCGCCGGTGTCGCGCCGGGCATCCATGAAGCCCATGACGATCTCGGCCTGTGCAGCGCCCAGCCCGGCGCCCTTGGTGAAATCGCCTGAGTCGTCCTTGCGCCCCTCGCCCAGCAACGCACGCACGCCATCCGGGCCCAGCCGGTCCAGCTTGTCGATGGCGCGCAGGACGATGCCGCGCTCGGCCTCGAACCGGGTCGGATCGGCCGAATCAAGAACCCCGGCGGCCTCCATTACCCCGTTCAGTACCTTGCGGTTGTTGACCCGAACCACATAGTCGCCCCGCGCGATCCCCACCTCTTCCAGCACATCGGCCAGCATGGCACAGATCTCGGCGTCGGCGGCCACACTGGGCGCACCGACAGTATCGGCGTCGCATTGGTAGAACTGGCGGAACCGGCCCGGACCGGGCTTTTCGTTGCGCCAAACCGGCCCCATGGCATAGCGGCGATAGGGGGTGGGCAGATCGTTGCGGTACTGCGCATAAACCCGCGCCAAGGGCGCCGTCAGATCGTAGCGCAGGGCCAGCCAGCCGCTGTCGTCTTCCTGCCAGGCGAAGACCCCCTCATTGGGGCGATCGACATCGGGCAGGAACTTGCCCAGGGCCTCAACCGTTTCCACGGCGGAACTTTCCAGCGCGTCGAAACCATAGCGATGATAGACTTGTGCAATCCGGTCAAGCATGGTCTTGCGGGCAGTGACCTCGTCACCGAAATAGTCGCGAAACCCCTTTGGGGTCTCGGCCTTGGGGCGGGGCTGTTTCTTGGGCTTGGCGGCCATGGAAATTTCCGGGGTTCTATGGGTCGCGGCCCATCTAGCGGAAGCCGGACCAAGGGGCAAGGCAAGCAACGGTGCCAAGGACATCTCTGACCGGGCAGCGCCGCAGGGAAAGGGCAAGAAAATGGAGAACGGGCAAAGCGACCGCATCACCGCGCTGGAGGAACAACTGGCGCATCTGGAACGCGGCCTCGCGGATCTGTCGGATATCGTCGCCCGTCAGGATCGGGACCTTATTGTCCTGCAACGCCGGGTTGGCCTGCTGATGGAACGAGAAGCCGAGCGCGAAACCGCAGCAGGCGGCCAAAGCCTGCATGCCGACCCGCCTCCGCCCCATTACTGATCCGCCTCATCACCGCGCCTCTCAATCTCCGACCCGCCCCTTTTCAGGGCCGCACGGCCCGGCCCCCGGCACTCCCGGCAAGGCCAGTACCTCAGGGCAGTTCGGCCATGGTCTGGCGCACCACCCGCATCCGATCGGCATTGGGCGGATGCGTCCCCAGAAACGTATCGCCGGGATCGGCCATACGCTCAAAATACTGGGCGCCGCGCAGGGGATCGTACCCGGCCTGGTAGGTCACGATGGTGCCCAGCGAATCTGCCTCAAGCTCGTAATTCTTCGAATATTGGCGGCTACCGGCAAAGGCCCCCACCTCCTGCGCCATCTTGATCGCATCCGGGTTGCCCCCCGCCGCAGCCGCCAGCAGCCCCGCCAGCGCCGCACCCGCCGCCGTGTTCTGCTGTTTCAGCGGGATATGCCCGGCGATATGATGGGCCGTCTCATGCCCCATGACAAAGGCCACCTCGTTGGCGTTGGACATGTCGTCCAGCAACGACTGGGTAAAGATGATCAGCGGCCGCCCGTTTTCATCCAGCGTCTGAAAAGCGTTGGGCGGCAGGCCGGCACGGCGGTCCACGGTGATCCGGTAGTCACAGTTGCCACTGCGGTTGCGTTGCCGGCACAGGGATTCCGCCACGGGCTGGATCCGGCTGACCACGGTCTGGAAGCTGTCGCTCGCCGTTCCCTTGCCCGGGATCTGGACAACAGGCCCCGGCGCACGCGCCGGCGCCCCCCCGGTTGTGGACACCGCACATCCGGCCAAAAGCGCAGCTGAAAGAAAAGCAAGGAAAGGTTTCATCGGCCTGCCACCATCGTTTTGGCCAATCTAAACCGACCTGGGGCGCGATGCCAGAGACCGCTGATCACCCCTCCACACACACCTGCGAGAGGCCGGTGCCCTCCCCTTGTTTTCGTCGATCTTCCAAAACCCTATCAACTTTTTCTGAAAGTGCTTTATCCTGATCAGGACGCGCGACGATGACGGAGCCTCCGATGTTTTCAATTGAACATGACTTCGATTCGACCTCGGTTACCCTGGTCGATGATGCCGCCCAATCCCTGTCCGAAGATATCATCGTGCGCACCTTCGAGGATTGCATCACCGTCGAACAATACGATCCGCGCCGCGAAGACACGATCCGCATCACCTTTACCCTGGCGCAGATCCGGGATCTGGCGGCGGCGCTGAACCTGCCCGAAGGCGTCTACCGGATCCAGCGCAACAGCCCCTGACCCGGCCCGTGCATGCCCCCCCAGGCCACGCGCATGGGGGGACGTGCACGGGGGGACCAAAGCACATCTTGCACATGCTTAGGCCGGGGATGAACCGATCCCGATGCAGGCATATTTCATTTCCAGGAAATCCTCGATCCCGTGGCGCGATCCCTCGCGGCCCAGACCGCTTTCCTTGACGCCGCCGAACGGGGCGACCTCGGTCGAGATGATGCCCTCATTGACGCCGACGATCCCATAGTCCAGCGCCTCCATCACGCGCCATGTCCGAGCCAGATCACGCGTGTAGAAATAGGCAGCCAGGCCGAACTCTGTGTCGTTGGCCAGGCGGATCGCCTCGTCCTCGGTGCCGAAACGGAACAGCGGCGCGACGGGGGCAAAGGTTTCCTCATGGGCGACGAGGGCATCGGCCGGTACATCGCGCAAGACCGTCGGCTGATAGAAATGACCCGGCCGGTCCAGCCGCTCCCCACCCAGCAGGCTGCGCGCCCCCCGGGCCAGGGCATCGGCCACATGACGTTGTGCCTTCGTGATACCGGCCTCAGAAATCAGCGGCCCGATGACCGTTCCGCTTTCGGTGCCATCGCCCACGCGCAGCCCCGCCACGGCGCGGGTAAAGGCCTCGGCGAAGGCATCATAAATCCCGGCCTGCACATAAATCCGGTTCGCGCAGACACAGGTCTGGCCGGCATTACGGAACTTCGCGGCAATCGCCCCGGCCACCGCTGTCTCCAGGTCAGCATCGTCAAACACGATGAAGGGCGCGTTTCCCCCCAGTTCCAGCGACAGTTTCTTGACCGTCCCCGCGCTGGCCGCCATCAGCCGCTTGCCCACGGCGGTCGAGCCGGTGAAGGTCAGCTTGCGCACCAGCGGGCTGTCGGTCATCGCCTGGCCGATCTCGGCCGAGGAGGTCCCGGTGACAACGGCAAAGCAGGCCTGCGGCACCCCCGCCTGATAGGCCAGATCGGCCAGCCGCAGCGCGGTCAGGGGCGTCTCCGCCGCCGGTTTCAGCACGACCGGACACCCCGCCGCCAGGGCCGGGGCCACCTTGCGGGTGATCATCGCCATGGGGAAATTCCACGGTGTGATCGCCGCGACCACACCGATGGGCTGGCGCAGCACCAGCAGGCGCTGGCCCGTCTTGGTCGCGGGGATCGTTTCGCCGTAAACGCGCTTGGCCTCTTCACCGAACCACTCGATGAAAGCGGCGCCATAGCTGACCTCGCCCGCCGCTTCGGCCAGGGGCTTGCCCGCCTCGGCGGTCACCAGTCGGGCCAGTTCATCCGTGGCCGCCGTGACCAGATCGAACCAACGCCGCAAGATCTGCGCCCGTTCCTTGCCGGTCAGAGCCGCCCAGTCGGACAGCGCGCCATGGGCCGCCGTAATCGCGGCCTCGGTTTCGGCAACGCCCATGTCGGGCACACGGGCAATTTCCAGGCCCGTTGCAGGGTTCAGAACAGCGAAATCCGTCATTGCGGTTACTCCGGAGCTACGTCGCGGCCAAGATTGGCGTTGTCCCAACCTAGCCCGTACCGCCGGGAGAACCATGGGTCTTTTGCGAAACTCTAATATCAAGCGGCCAGGAGGGGGACCTGGCCCTGCCCCAGTGAATGGGTGTTACGGCCTTTCTGCGTCCAACGCCGGCACGGGCCGCTCAGTCAAGCAGGGTAAAGACCTTGTCGCGCGATTTCGCGCCCCGGACCAGCTTCAGCCGCGACTTGGGCACCCCAAGATGGGCGGCCAACAGCTTTTGCACCGCCTTATTGGCCTTGCCTCCCTCGGGCGGCACAGTCACCCAGGCGCGCAATCCGTCCTCCGTCTCGGTCAGACGTTCACGCGACGCCCCGGGCGTGACCCGCAAGATGATCTGCTGACCTGCCACAATCCGTCCCTTTCCGCTGACCTGCGCAATCATGCCATCCGCCCCGGCGCACGACCAGCCCCGGGTCCGCACCGGATCAGCACCGGCAAGGCTTGCACCCGGACCCGAACTGCCCGACACAGCCCCCGGTGACAAACGACCAGAAGGAGAAAGATGATGCCCGATCGCAACCAGCCGGCCCTGGACTTTCTGCTGACCCGACGGTCGCGTCCCGCCAAGACCCTGACCGCCCCCTGGCCCACGCGCACCGATCTGGATCCGATCCTGACCGCTGCCGCGCGCAGCCCCGATCATGGCATGCTGACACCGTGGCGGTTCATCATCCTCACCGGCCCGGCCACTGACCGTATGGCCACCACCATCAGCGCACGCGCCGAAGCCCTGAAGCTGGACCCGGCCACAGCCGGAAAAGGCATCGCCCAGTTTGCCCAATCGGGCTGTTGCGTCGTGGCCGTCGAATCGCCGAAACCCTCCCCCAAGATCCCCGCCCTGGAACAAACCTATTCCACCGGCGCCGTCTGCCTGTCACTGCTCAATGCCGCGCTGGCCGCTGGCTGGGGCGCGAACTGGCTGACCGGCTGGATCGCAACCGACCGGCCCTTTCTGGAGGACAGCTTGCACCTGAGCCCCGGGGAACGCGTCGCCGGGTTCATCCATATCGGCACCGAGGGGGTCGCCCCATCGGAACGCCCGCGCCCGGATCTGGCACAGATCACCACCTGGATTGACGCCTGATGCTGATCCTGTCGGATTTCTTCGCCGCCCTCGGCCAGATGGGCGATCCGCGCTTTCGCAGTGTGCTGTGGCGGGGGATCGCCCTGACCCTGGGATTGTTCCTGGGGCTTTATGTGGCCGTGGTCGTTCTGGTGGGCTGGTTGTTTCCCGACACCGTCACCCTGCCTTTCATCGGACAGGTCGGGTTCCTGCAAAGCATCGCCTCGGGGGTATCGCTTCTGGCGATGATGGGGGTGTCGATCTTTCTGATGGTCCCCGTGGCTTCGGCCTTTACCGGCCTGTTTCTCGATGAGGTCGCCGATGCCGTCGAGGACCGCCACTATCCCACCCTTGCATCGGCAGCGCCGCGGGCCTCGTTCGGCCGGGTTCTGGCCGAAACCGGGCGCTTTCTGGGGGTGATCGTGGTGGCCAACCTGATGGCGCTGGTGCTGTACGCCATGATGCCGCCCTTCGCGCCGCTGATCTTCTGGGCGCTGAACGGCTTTCTTCTGGGGCGCGAGTATTTCCAGATGGTCGCCATGCGCCGCCTGCCCGACCCCGAGGCCAAGCGCCTGCGCCGGCGTTACAGCCTGCAGATCTGGCTGGCCGGGGGGCTGATGGCGGTACCGCTGAGCATCCCGATCATCAACCTGCTGATCCCGATCCTCGGGGCCGCTACCTTCACCCATCTGTACCACCGGCTGACCGGAACGCCCCGCCCGCAGACCTGATCAGGGTGGGTCATGGGGCGCCCCCCCGGCACAGCGATGCGCGGCTTGGTCTGCAACGGAAATGGCGGTCAGTCAGATACCCTGACCTGCGCAGCACCTATGGCTGGGTCTGTGCGCCCACTGCCGGCATCCGGTGCATGATGTCGAAATCGCGCACCGTGATCAGTTCGGACAGGATGACCACGGTCAGAACCGCCCAGATCCCCACCGCCCAGATCGTCGTGATCTTCAGCTTGCGGCCAAGGCGCAGCCCATCCGGCGCCGAGGCATGGGTGCCCGGCACAACCTTGCCCGATTCGCCCTGGGTGGTCAGGCGCAAGGGCAGAACAACGAACGACACCATGAACCAGGTCACTGCGAACAGTACGAAAGCGGACATGATCGACATGGGCTAGACCTCTTCCAACTCGATCAGGCAACCGTTGAAATCCTTGGGATGCAGGAACAGGACCGGCTTGCCATGGGCGCCGATCTTCGGTTCCCCCGTGCCCAGAACCCGCGCCCCTTCAGCCTTCAGATGATCGCGCGCGGCCAGGATGTCATCGACCTCATAACAGATGTGATGAATACCGCCCGAGGGATTCTTTTCCAGAAAGCCGGCAATCGGACTGGCCGCGCCCAACGGATAAAGCAACTCGATCTTGGTATTCGGCAATTCGACGAACACCACCGTCACCCCGTGATCGGGTTCATCCTGGGCCTGTCCAACCCGTGCACCCAGCATCGTGCGATACTGTTCACTGGCAGCGGCCAGATCAGGCACAGCAATGGCAACGTGATTGAGGCGGCCGATCATGGGCAATCCTTCGGGCTGGGCTGACCGGTTTATCCCCCGCCCGACAGAAAGGTGCAAGCAATTGCGCCATGGGCGCTGTCATTAACCCGGTGTTCACCGCGACTCGGTTTAGCTGACGTCGAGGCACCGAATGTGCCACTGGACGGAGATATGCAGTGACTGATGAAATCGGCCCCCCCCCGCTACGGCTTTATCCCACCCCGCAACGCCCCCTGCTGGGCATGACCGTCTTGCTGGTCGAGGACAGCCGCTTCGCATCGGAGGCGATCCGACTGATGTGCCTGCGTTCCGGAGCACGGATCCGGCGGGCAGATTGCCTGCGCTCGGCCCGGCGCCATCTGGCGGCCTATCGCCCGACCGTCGCGGTGGTCGATCTGGGCCTGCCTGACGGGTCGGGGCTGGAACTGCTGAGCGAACTGTCCGGATCCGATCCGATCACGGTCCGTCTGGCGACCAGCGGCGATGATACCCTGGCCGGGGATGCGATCCGCGCCGGGGCCCAGGGGTTCCTGACCAAACCGGTGGAAAACCTTGGGGTATTCCAGGAAATGGTTCTGGCCGCCCTGCCGGAAGACGCCCGCCCCCAAGGCCCGCGCGTCGTCCCCGCCGATGCAATCGCGCCCGATCCCATCGCCTATCTTGACGACATGGCCCATGTTGCCGATCTGCTGTCAGGCACCCGCGCCGGTGAAACGACCATCACCTATGTCGCCCAATTCGCCGAAGCCGCAGCCCTGTCCGCCCGTGATGATGCCCTGGCCAGCGCCGCCCGCGACCTGTCCAAGGCCGTGCGTGACGGTCAGGTCGCCGATGGTCAGGTCGCCCGGCTGCGTGCCCTGGCCAGCCAACGCATGCAGGACCGTGCCGCCATCTGAGGCGGTGCGGACCCTTCAGCCAGCAGCACCGGGATCAGGCTGGCGCAGCAAGGGGGCGGTCAAATCCGCAAGGCTGTGATTCTGGCGACCTGCGGCATCGAAATTATCCGGCGCCAGCCAGCGATCATGGGCCGCCGCAATCCCCGGCCAATCACCATCCGTCATGGCAAACCAGGCCGTGTCGCGGTTGCGGCCCTTCACCACCATATGCTGGCGAAAGACCCCTTCAAAGCTGAACCCCAGACGCGTGGCGGCCCGGCGTGAGGCCAGATTGGCCGCATTGCATTTCCATTCATAACGGCGATAGCCGGCATCGAACGCATGGCGCGCCATCAGAGACATGGCCTCGGTTGCCGCGGGGGTCCGTTGCAGGACCGGCGCAAAGACCAGATGCCCGACCTCGGCCACCCCATGGGCCGGCGTGATCCGCAGCCAGGCAGCCACGCCCACCGGCCCTGCATCGGGGGTGAGGATCGTGTGGAACAGCGGATCGCGCTGCGCTGCCGCCCAGGTCACCCAGTCATCCCAGGCGGCCCGGTCAAACGGGCCACCCCCCATGTAATTCCACAGGGCGTCATGGCCCGCAAAGGCCGCAAACAGGGCCTCTGCATGGGCAGGCACCAACGGCTCCACCCGAACGAACCGCCCCACCAACCGCGCTGGCCCCAACGCCCCGGGCGCGTGCCATCCGGTCAGTGGCGCCTCCATCAGTCGGGCTCCACAACCCGCAGGGACAATTCGCGCAACTGTTCGTTCTGCGGCAGGTTCGGCGCCCCCATCATCAGATCCTCGGCGCGCTGGTTCATCGGGAACATGATGACCTCGCGGATGTTCACCTGATCGGCCAGCAGCATGACAATCCGGTCGATCCCCGCCGCACAGCCCCCGTGGGGCGGCGCGCCATAGCGGAAGGCCGTGGCCAGCCCGCCAAAGCGTTTCTCGACCTCTTCCTTCGGATAACCGGCGATCTCGAAGGCCTTGAACATGATTTCCGGCTGGTGGTTCCGAATGGCCCCAGACACCAGTTCATAGCCGTTGCAGGCCAGATCATACTGGAAGCCCTTGACCGCCAGCGGGTCGCCCTCAAGCGCGGCCATGCCGCCCTGGGGCATGGAGAAGGGGTTGTGTTCGAAATCGACCTTGCCGGTTTCCGCATCGCGTTCGTACAGCGGGAAATCGACGATCCAGGCAAAGGCGAAGCGGTTTTCATCGGTCAGCTTCAGCTCATTGCCGATCTCGACCCGTGCCTTGCCGGCCACGCCCTGAAAGGCCTGCGGCTTGCCGCCCAGGAAGAAGGCTGCATCGCCCACACCAAGGCCCAGTTGCTGGCGGATCGCCTCGGTGCGTTCGGGCCCGATATTCTTGGCCAGCGGGCCAGCGGCCTCCAGCCCATCGGCCCCCTCACGCCAGAAGATATAGCCCATCCCGGGCAGCCCTTCCTTCTGGGCAAAGGCGTTCATCCGGTCACAGAACTTGCGGCTGCCACCCCCCGGCGCGGGAATGGCGCGGATCTCGGTGCCTTCCTGTTCCAGAAGCTTGGCAAAGATCGCAAAACCCGAGCCGCGGAAGTGATCGGACACCACCTGCATTTTGATCGGATTGCGCAGGTCCGGCTTGTCGGTGCCGTATTTCAGCAGCGCCTCGGCATAGGGGATCTGCGGCCAGTCGGCATCCACCTTGCGGCCCTTGCCGAATTCCTCGAACACCCCGGCGATCACCGGCTGGATGGTGTCGAAAATGTCCTGCTGGGTGACGAAGCTCATCTCCATGTCCAGCTGGTAGAAATCCGTTGGGCTTCGGTCGGCGCGGGGATCCTCATCCCGGAAACAGGGGGCGATCTGGAAATAACGGTCAAAGCCCGACACCATGATCAGCTGTTTGAACTGCTGCGGCGCCTGCGGCAGGGCGTAGAACTTGCCCGGATGCAGACGCGAGGGCACCAGGAAATCCCGCGCCCCTTCCGGCGAGGACGCGGTGATGATCGGGGTCTGGTATTCGCGGAAATCCGCCTGCCACATCCGCCGCCGGATCGAGGCCACCACATCGGATCGCAGCACCATGTTCTGCTGCATGCTGTCGCGGCGCAGGTCCAGATACCGGTACCGCAGACGGGTTTCTTCGGGGTAATCCTGATCGCCGAAGACCGGCAGCGGCAATTCTTCGGCCGCCCCCAAGACCTCGATATCGCGGATGAAAACCTCAATCTCGCCGGTCGGGATCTTGGTGTTGACCAGTGCGTCATCACGCGCCTTGACCACCCCGTCGATCCGGATGCACCATTCAGAGCGAACCTTCTCGACTTCCGCGAAAACCGGACTGTCGGGATCCGCCAAGACCTGAGTGATCCCGTAATGATCGCGCAGATCGATGAACAGGATGCCACCGTGGTCGCGCACCCGGTGCACCCACCCGGCCAGACGGACGGTCTGACCGACATCGGTTTTGTTCAACTGGGCGCAGGTATGGCTGCGATAGGCGTGCATGGCGGTCCCTCGGGCATGATGCTGAGTCCCGCCGATACACCTTGGGCATGCGGCGGTGTCAAGGGCAGGAACGAGAGGTGTTCACAAACGCGCAACGAAAGAAGGAGATGCGCCGATGGACATGACCGCCACAATCACCCCCAGCCGAGCCGGCGTGTGGCGGCGTTTGCTGCACCAGTTCCTGACCCAGTATGTCAAGCACGGCGCGCTGCACCTCGCCTTTCCCGACGGCACCACGGAAACCTATGGCGAGGCCGACATCCCACCCCTGCATCTGCGGCTGAGCGATCCGGCAACGATCCGCAAATTGGTCTTCTCGCCCGAGATGGCCGCCGGTGAGGCCTATATGGACGGCACGCTGACGATCGAGGACGACAACCTGCACCGGTTCTTCGAGATCCTGCTGCAGAACCGCCACGACCGGCCGGGCTGGCTGTTGAACACCAATCTGGCGGTGCGCCAGTTACGTCGGCGGGTCGACCAGCACAATCCTTTGGGCAAAGCCCAGGACAATGTCGCCCATCACTACGATCTGGATGGCGGCCTCTATGATCTGTTCCTGGATGAGGACCGGCAATATTCCTGCGCCTATTTCCCCCGACGCGACATGACGCTGGAGGCCGCGCAAGAGGCGAAAAAAACGCTGATCGGCCGCAAACTGTGCCTTTCCCCGGATCAGACGGTACTGGATATCGGCTGCGGCTGGGGCGGGATGGCGATGACCCTGGCGCGGGATTTCGGGGTAAAGGTGCTGGGCGTCACCCTGTCGCGGGAACAACACGACCTGGCCAATCGCCGCATCGCCGAGGCCGGGCTGTCCGATCGGATCAAGATCCGGCTGACCGATTACCGCGAGGTCACAGGCCAGTTCGACCGCATCGTATCCGTCGGCATGTTCGAACATGTGGGCGCCCCCCATTACCCGGAGTTTTTCGGAAAGGTCGCGGATCTGTTGACCGAAGATGGCGTGGCCCTGATCCATTTCATCGGCACCTCGGCCCCGCCCTCATCGACCAGCCCCTGGGTGGCCAAGTACATCTTTCCCGGCGGCTATATCCCGTCCCTGTCCGAGGTCTTCCGCCCGCTGGAGAAATCCGGCCTGTGGTGCGACGACATGGAGGTCTGGCGCCTGCATTACGCCTATACCCTGCGCCATTGGTTCGATCGCTTTTCCGCCCGCCGCGATGAAGCGGTGGCCCTTTATGACGAACGCTTTTACCGGATGTGGCGCTATTATCTGGCGTCATCCGAGATGGCCTTTCGCGATGGGCTGATGGCAATCTATCAGATCCAACTGTCGCGCCAGCCGGATGCCGTGCCCCTGACCCGCGATTATCTTTACCGCGACTGACCGGCGCTCCCCTTGCGCCCCGGGCGGGCATCTCTATAACCCTCACGAATTTGCCCACACCCGAGTCGAGAGGCCGCGCCCCATGCCCAAACGCACCGATATCTCCTCCATCATGATCATCGGCGCAGGGCCTATCGTGATCGGTCAGGCCTGCGAATTCGACTATTCCGGCGCCCAGGCCTGCAAAGCCCTGCGGGAAGAAGGCTATCGGGTTATCCTGGTCAACTCGAACCCCGCCACGATCATGACCGATCCGGGCCTTGCCGACGCCACCTATATCGAACCGATCACCCCCGAGGTGGTCGCCCGGATCATCGAGAAGGAACGCCCCGATGCGCTGTTGCCCACCATGGGCGGGCAGACCGGGCTGAACACATCGCTGGCGCTGGCCGATATGGGCGTTCTGCACAAGTTCGGCGTGGAACTGATCGGGGCCAACCGCGCCGCCATTGAAATGGCCGAGGACCGCAAGCTGTTCCGTGAAGCCATGGACCGCATCGGGCTGGAAAACCCCAAGGCCACCATTGCCAACACCATGGAAGAATGCTGGTCGGCCCTGGAACATGTGGGCCTGCCGGCCATCATCCGCCCCGCCTTTACCCTGGGCGGCACTGGTGGGGGCATCGCCTATAACCGCGAAGAGTTCGAACATTTCTGCCGCTCAGGCCTGGATGCATCGCCGGTCAGCCAGATCCTGATCGACGAAAGCCTGCTGGGTTGGAAAGAATTCGAGATGGAGGTCGTCCGCGACCGCGCCGACAACGCCATCATCGTCTGCTCCATCGAAAACGTCGACCCCATGGGCGTGCATACGGGCGATTCGATCACCGTTGCCCCGGCCCTGACCCTGACCGACAAGGAATATCAAATCATGCGCAACGGCAGCATCGCCGTTCTGCGCGAGATCGGGGTCGAGACCGGTGGTTCCAACGTGCAATGGGCGGTGAACCCCGCCGATGGCCGCATGGTGGTAATCGAGATGAACCCGCGGGTGTCGCGCTCTTCGGCGCTGGCCTCCAAGGCCACGGGTTTCCCCATCGCCAAGATCGCGGCGAAACTGGCCATCGGCTATACGCTGGATGAGCTGGATAATGACATCACCAAGGTCACGCCCGCCAGCTTTGAGCCGACGATCGACTATGTGGTCACCAAGATCCCGCGCTTCGCCTTTGAGAAATTCCCCGGTGCCAAGCCCGAGCTGACCACGGCGATGAAATCCGTGGGTGAGGCCATGGCCATCGGCCGCACCATCCACGAATCGCTGCAAAAGGCGCTGACCTCGCTGGAGACCGGGCTGACCGGCTTTGACGAGATCGCCATCGAGGGCGCCCCCGATCCCGCCGCCGTGATCCGCGCGCTGTCGGCCCGCACGCCGGATCGGCTGCGGATCATCGCCCAGGCCATGCGCGAAGGCCTGTCGGATGATGACATCCAGGCCGCCACCCAGTTCGACCCCTGGTTCCTGGCCCGTGTGCGCGAAATCATCGACGCCGAGGCCGAATTGAAACGTGACGGGCTGCCGCGTTCCACCGAGGGTCTGCGCCGTTTCAAGATGCTGGGCTTCACCGATGCCAGCCTGGCCAAGCTGACCGGCCGGGACGAAGACAACATCCGCCGCGCCCGCCAGAACCTGGGCGTCACGGCCGTGTTCAAGCGCATCGACACCTGCGCCGCTGACTTCGAGGCCCAGACCCCCTACATGTATTCGACGTATGAGGCCCCGGTGATGGGGGATGTCGAATGCGAGGCCCGCCCCTCGGACGCCCGCAAGGTAGTGATCCTGGGTGGCGGCCCCAACCGGATCGGCCAGGGGATCGAGTTCGACTATTGCTGCTGCCACGCCTGTTTCGCGCTGACCGATGCGGGCTTCGAGACAATCATGGTCAACTGCAACCCGGAAACCGTGTCTACCGATTATGACACCTCCGACCGGCTGTATTTCGAGCCGCTGACTTTCGAGCACGTGATGGAAATCCTGCGGGTCGAGCAGCAGAACGGCACCCTGCATGGCGTCATCGTCCAGTTTGGCGGCCAGACGCCGCTGAAGCTGGCCAATGCGCTGGAAGAGGCCGGGATCCCGATCCTGGGCACCACGCCTGACGCCATCGACCTGGCCGAAGATCGCGAACGCTTCCAGAAGCTGGTCATCGACCTGGGTCTGAAACAGCCGTCGAACGCCATTGCCTCGTCCGATGCACAGGCCATCGAGGCGGCGGGCAAGATCGGTTTCCCGCTGGTTATCCGCCCGTCCTATGTGCTGGGCGGCCGTGCAATGGAAATCGTCCGCGATATGGCGCAACTGGAACGCTACATCGCCGAGGCTGTGGTGGTTTCGGGCAAGTCGCCGGTGCTGCTGGACAGCTATCTCGATGGCGCCATTGAGGTCGATGTGGATGCCCTGTCGGATGGCACGGATGTTCATGTGGCCGGGATCATGCAGCATATCGAAGAGGCCGGTGTTCATTCCGGCGATTCGGCCTGTGCCCTGCCGCCCTATTCCCTGCCCGCCGATATCGTGGCCGAACTGGAACGCCAGACGATCGCCCTGGCCAAGGCGCTGAACGTGGTCGGGCTGATGAATGTGCAATTCGCGGTCAAGGCCGGTGAGATCTACCTCATCGAGGTGAACCCCCGGGCCAGCCGCACCGTGCCCTTCGTCGCCAAGGCCACAGGCAGTCCCATTGCCGCCATCGCCGCCCGGATCATGGCCGGCGAAAAGCTGGCTGGCTTCGATCTGGCCTCGCCGCGCCCGGATCGCTTCGCGGTGAAAGAAGCCGTGCTGCCCTTTGCCCGCTTCCCCGGTGTCGATACGCTGCTGGGCCCGGAAATGCGCTCTACCGGTGAGGTGATGGGCTCGGATCAGGATTTCCACATGGCTTTCCTCAAGGCCCAGCTGGGGGCCGGTACCGTCCTGCCCGAGGGCCGCGATGCGGAGGGCACTTCGCAGAAGGTCTTCCTGTCGATCAAGGAGGCCGACAAGGGCGCAATGCTGCTGGAAACGGCAACCACCCTGCAGGGGCTGGGCTTTACCATCCTGGCCACGCGCGGCACGGCGAAATACCTGGACGAAAACGGCATCAAGACCGAACGCGTCAACAAGGTCTATGAGGGCCAGCCCCATATCGTCGATGTGATGAAGAACGGCGATATCGCGCTGGTGATGAACACCACCGAAGGCGCCCAGGCAGTGGAAGACAGCCGTTCCATGCGCGCCGTCGCGCTGTATGACCGGATCCCCTATTTCACCACCCTGGCGGCATCCCATGCCGCCGCTTTGGCGATGAAGGCCCGCGGGGAACGCGAGATCGAGGTGCAGGCGCTGCAAGCTTAGAGCATGTTGCACAAAAGCGGATATCGGTTTTGTGCGCCTCGAACATACGGTGTCAAAGACTTGAAGCGTGTCGTGTGAATATGAATGAACGCTATATGCCCTAGCCTACGACGGAGACGGAACGCAGCAGGCCCCGGGCGCTGTCGGCGGGCCCCTCCGGGGGCTTAACCCAAGGGCAATATATTGCGGCTAGAAGGGATCCCGTTGCGCAATGTGTAACGAGTGACCCTGTAGAAGGGGATCGTTTCGGCGGTCCCCTTTCCCTTGCGCAGCCAGTTCCCCCGGCGAAGGACGGTCAGGCGCGGCCGTAGGCCTCGGCGATAGCAACATCCAGCGCCGCACGGGGTGTCGCATCCCCCCAACCAACCAGTTGAAAGGCCGGGTAGAACCGTTCTGCGGCGGTAATCGCGCTGGCGATCAAGCTGTTGATCTGGTCGGGATTGGCCAGCTGTCCACCACGCAGGACCAGCCCGTAGCGATAGACCATCATCGACTGTTCATCCCAATAGGTGAAAGCACCAGACCAGCACATGTCATTGGCATGGTTCACCAATTCATAAAGCTGGCTCAGCCGTTCGCGGGGCGGATCCATCTCGAAACTGACGATCAGCCGCAGCAATTCATCGCCTTCCGACCAGGCCAGGGTCAGCGAATAGGTCCGCCACTGCCCTTCGACGGCCATGGCAATCTGATCTTCGCCAACCCGATCGAAATCCCAAGCATAGTGTTCCGCCAGCGTTTCGACGATGTCGATCGGATGCGTTTCCGCCATTTCATAGTCGGAAAGTGACATGCCTGGCCTCGCTCTTTGTTGCAATGGCCGGGGATCCCCCGACCAATTGGTGCCCGCTCTAGAGACGGCGGGTCAGGCCCGTCCGCTCACTACATATGGTGTGACACATTTCCCAAGCTGTAAAGCCGAATTCCAGCGTCGTGACGCAATATATCCCGGACCACATCTCTGTGTCCGTTCTGGAACAGTTCTGTAAAAAACCCGTAACTTCGGGTTCAGGTGGCCCGGGGCGGCACCGGCGTTTCCTTGGCCTGGAACCCGGCCTCAGCCATCAGCCGGTCGGACGCGGTCTCGACCGCCTCTGTCAGGTGCGCCATGAAGGTCTGGGTCTCCAGTCCGGGGGCGATGGGCGGCAGAAATTCCACCACCGCCAGCCCGGGCCGGCGCAACAGGCTTTGCCGGGGCCAGAACACCCCGACATTGGTTGCCGCCGGCACGCAGGCCTGGCCCGTCTCGGCATAAAGCACCCCGGTTCCGATCTTGTAGGGGCGCTGTGCCCCGGGCGCGACCCGGGTTCCCTGGGGGAAAATGATCAGCTGGCCGGGCTGGCTGCGGCCGGCGCGCACATCGGCCACCATCTGCCGCATCGCCGCACCGCCCTTGCCACGGTCGACCGCCACACACCCGATAAGGCGTGCATACCAGCCGACGATCGGCGCCCAGACCAACTGTTTCTTCATGATGAATTTCGGCCGCGGCACGACTGAACAGATCAGGATAATATCCAGGAAACTCTGATGTTTGGAGGCAATCAAAACCTCATCCCCGGGGATGGGGCCCCGGATCTCGCTGTGCAAGCCAACCAACCATCGGGCCGACAGCCGCACCCAGCGGCAATAGTTGCGCACCGCACAAAAGGCCCCCCGGCGATCAAACGCGGCCCATGGCGCAAAGACCAGCGCCATCATCGCCATGACCAGATACATCTGGAGGATGAACAAAAGCGACCGCAGCCAGCGCCACGCCGCTGCAATGGATGTCATCGGTGCCGTACTCCCCTGCGCGCCGCACGCATCTGACCCGATGGCTACGGAACTGTCCAGAGGCCGGGCATGGCTTTGCTTGCGCGGCCACGCCTGCTAGAGAACAGGACGTCCACGATCCCAGGCGAAAGAAGAACTGGCCGGCCGATGCGCTTGATCTGCCCCCGATGCAGCGTTGCTTATCGCATTCCCGATTCGGCCATCCCGGCCGATGGTCGCGAGGTGCAGTGTTCCGCTTGTGCACATACCTGGTATCAGTTGCCCCCCCCGGGTATGCAGAAACCAACGGCTGCCCCTAATCCCGTCCCCCCCCCCCAGGACAGCCTGGACAGCGCGGCCCCCGCGCCGGATCCCGATGGCCCCGATGATCTGCCCCCCCGGCGGCGAATCGATCCCCAGGTTCTGGCCGTCCTGCGCGCCGAAGCCGAACGCGAGACCTCGGCCCGCCGCAAGGAAACCGCCGCCCCACAGGACGGGCCCCCACCAGATCGGGCGGGCGAACGGATCCGTGATCGCCTGGCCCGCCTGAAGGCCGCCGAGGCCGTCGCCCCCGAAGAGGATCAGTGGCAAACGGGCGAAGAAAGCCCCCCCCGTCGGCCGCCGGCTCGCAAGGATTCGACCGCCCCTGCGAAACCGCTGATCGATCATCCGACGCAGCCCGCCCCCGCGTCACCGTCGTCATCCCCGTCGCCGACATCGGCCACACCCAACCCCACAACCGGCCGCGCCCTGACCCCGCGCAGTCAGCCGGGGCTGCCGGTGCGGCTGTCCCCGCTTGAACTGGCCGTCATCGCGGAAAAGCGCCAGCGCACCGGGTTTCGCATTGGATTTGCCGCCACTGCCGGGCTGTGCTGTTTACTGCTGACCCTGGTGGCCAGCGCCCCCCGGATCATCACCCATCTGCCCGCCACCAGCCCGCTGCTGACCCCGCTTGTCACTACAAGCGAGATGGCCCAACACCGCATCGTCGGCACGGTGCACGCGGCACTGGCCGCTTTCGGCGGGGGCGAGAAGTGAAACGCCCGACGTTCAGAACCGGTCAAGCAACCGCTTGAGATAGTCCAGTTCCATCTCCGGGCGGCTTTGATCGCCGGACCGGCGCCGGATCTCATCCAGCAGGTCACGCGCCCGTCGATACACATCGTCATTGGGCACCAGGGTGTCACGCGTCCCCAATGGTCCCTCTCCGCCATTTTCGCGCCCCAGCGGATCAAGGGATGACCGCTGCCCGCTTTCTCCCAGTTGCTGGCCCTGTTGCCCTTGTCCCTGCTGTTGCTGCTGGGCCAGTTCCTCGCCCAGGGACCGGATTCCATCGCGCAGGGCTTCCATCGCCTCGGACTGGCTGTCGATTGCGTCGGCCAGTTGGTTGTCGCGCAGGGCCTCTTCGGCCTGGTCCATGGCCCGGCCGGCCCTGTCCAATGCCTCGCGCGCGGCATCGGCCCCGGCGCCGGCCCCCGGCAAATCCGATTGCTGCCGGCGCAAGCTGTCACGCAAGTCCTGCTGTCGCTGGGCCAGTTGCCCCCCCAGATCAGCGCCCGGGGATTCCCCCTGTTCCGACCCCGGGCCCTGGCCCGGGTCGAACTGATCCTGCAGGCCCTGAAAAGAATCGTCGGACAGATCCTGCTGATCGCGCAAGGTTTCCTGCAACCCGCTGAGCGCCTGCTGGCCCGGCCCACCCTGACCGGCAGCGCCACCGCTTTGGGCCATTTGCAGGTTCTGCATCATCTGCGCCAGCTGATCGAGCAACTGCTGCGCTTCGGCCATCCGGCCCTGTTCCATCAGTTCCTGCAGGCGATCGAGCATGGATTGCAGCTGATCGCCGGTCATGGTCTGCATATTCTGCAGATCCAGATCCGACATCCGGGTGCCGTCACGTTGGGCCTGTTCCGCCAGTTGCCGCATGTAATCCTGCATCGCCTCGCGCAGGTCCTGCATCAGTTGAGCGATCTCTTCGGGGCTGGCCCCATCACGCATCGCTTCGGACAGGCGATCCTGGGCGCGGCGCAACCGGGCCAGCGCATCGCTCAGATCCCCCTCTTCGATCCGCAGGGCCAGACGCCACAGGGCCTCGGCCGTGTCTTCGACCAGCGCATCGCTCGGCCCCACTGGCGCCGCGCCCTCCAGTTGCCGCGCGATAAAGCGGAGACGCAGGTAATCCACCTCTGTGCGGAACATCCCCTCGGGCTGGTAGGAGACGGCGCGCAGAATCTGGGCCACCCGGCCCGAATTGGCCCGGTTCCACAGCAGATCCCGGCGCTGTTCGATAATCGCCTTGGCCAGCGGATCAAAGAACCGTCGCCCGGGCAAGGCGTCCAGCACCAAAGGGGCCGACTGCCCCGCATTGTCCGCCGCATCCCAGGCCTGCAACACGATGGTAACCGGCAAATTGGCAAATGGATGCTTGGAGAAATCTTCGATCATCTCCTCGGAAAAGCTGATCCGGTCGCCGCTGAGCGGCATGGGCAGATCGACCTCGATCGCCGCGCGCGGCTCGGGGGCGACGCGCAAGCCATGGCGCCGGTCGGCCCGGTCGGGATCCAGAGTGATCGACGCCACGGCCCTGTCCACGCCATAGTCATCCGCGGCGGCAAAGGGCTGCACCATGCGGCCATCGGCCTCGCGGGTGAGGGTACCGGAAAAATCGATCACCGGCGCGGCATCGCGTGCGATGGTGATCGTCCATTCGCGGCCCCCTGGCCCCGAAATCGACACCACCCCCGACTGACGCACCTCAAAATCCTGGGCAATCTCGGTGACGCTCTCCACCTCGGTTCGGGCGCTGACGGTTTCGGAAACGGTCAATGCCCCGACCTGGCCATACAGCCGCAGGCTGATACGGCTGCCGGCGGGGACGTCATGCACCTCGCCCTCCAGGTCGTTCAGATACAGGCTGGGCCGGCCCGTATAGGCGGGGGGTTCGATCCAACCCTCCCAACTGGGGCCCGAGGCCATCGTGGCCGGCCCCCCCGGGGCCATACCGGCCAGGGTCTCGATCCGCCACAGGGATCCGAACAGCATCGCCACCGCCAGCAGGGTCAGCGCGACATAACGCAAACCATAGCGGTCAAAGCGCGCCAGCCGCAAATCCGGTTTCGCCGGGCGGGCCCCGGCCAGATGGTCGCGCATGCGGACGCGATGGGCCTGCCACAGCGCCTCGGATCCCGGATCGCCGGTGCCGACGGCCTGAAGGTCGCGCAAGGCCGCAATCGGACGGCCTGCCAGGGTCGCATCCAGCCGGTCGACCGCTTCGGCCCGCCGGGGCCAACGCATGCGCCGAAGCCCGAACCAAAGCGCCCAGACCAGTCCGGCACCCCCTGCGACCGTCCCGATCCAGACAAGTTCGATCGCCAGATTGTCTTGAAGCCCGACCATCACTGCGGCCAGTATCGTCGCGGCCAGCGTCCAGAGCGGCCAGAACGCGCGCACCGCCCGTTCCGCCAGCAGCCCGATCAGGGTCCACCGGATCGGCCAGCGCAGTGTCTTTTCGGTCAGCCGGGAACGCCCGGTGTCCTGCGGCATCGTGCCCTCCTGAACAGGGCGGCGCTGCAGCCGCCCCGATCAGCGTATCCGGTTTTTATCCTGGCTCAAAGTTTTGTGCAGTCACATTTTACGGCGAAAGCCCGGACTTTGCGGCAAATCGCGCCCTGAATGGGCGATTTGCCGCTTGTTGGCGCCTCAGGCGGACAGTTTGGCCGCCATCTCAACCAGACGCTTGGTCTGGGCGCTTACGCTGGCCTTGCCCTTGTCGTCGAACTCACCGGCCTTGACCGAATAGCCGTAGGGGTTGCCACCGGTTTCATAAACCGACGGGTCGGTAAAGCCCGGCGCCACGACAATCGCGCCCCAATGCATGAAGGTCGTGTAAAGCGACAGGATCGTCGCTTCCTGACCCGCATGGGTGTTCTGCGCACTGGTCGCAGCCGTCGCCACCTTGTTGGCCAGACCACCGGTCTGCCAAAGCGGCCCCAGCGTGTCGATGAAGGCGCGCATCTGGCTGGGGATCGCCCCGAACCGGGTCGGCGCGATGAAGAAATAGCCATTCGACCATTCCAGATCCTCGGGCGTGACCACCGGGATATCCTGCATCTTTTCCAGCTGTGCTTTCCACGGTTCCTGGCCGTTCACCACCGCTTCGGGCACGGTTTCAGCGATCCGGCGCACACGCACCTCGGCCCCGGCAGCCTTTGCCGCTTCGGCGGCGGCCAAGGCAACCTGATGGTTGGTGCCGTAGGTGGAATAGAAAACGATGGCGATTTTCGCTGTGGCCATGGGAGCCGTCCTTTCGTTGCGTAACCTGCCCCTTCATCTGGCAATTGGGACAAGGATCGCAACCACAAGTACCGTGCACGTCCGCACACCCTCTTCGCTTCTGGTCATGCCTGGGGGGTCAGCCAGCCCGGCACATGATCCCGGGCAATGATTTCAGCGATACTGGGGCGTTGGCGGATCAGCGCCCAATGATCGCCCTGAACCAACACCTCGGGGATCAGAGGGCGGGTGTTGTATTCCGAGGCCATCACCGCGCCATAGGCCCCGGCCGACCGAAACGCGACAATTTCGCCCTCACCCAATTCGGGCAGTGGACGGCCCCGGGCAAAGGTATCGCCGGACTCGCACACCGGCCCGACTACGTCATAGGGCCGCGCCTCGACCCCCGCCGCCGGTTCCACCAGCGGCACGATATCGTGATAGGCACCGTACATCGCCGGGCGGATCAAATCGTTCATCGCCGCATCGACGATCAGGAAATCCCGGTCCTCGCCCTGTTTCACATAGATCACGCGCGAGACGAGGATCCCCGAGTTGCCGGCGATCAGGCGCCCCGGCTCGATCTCGACCTCGCAGCCCAGATCGCCCACCGTCTGGCGGATCGCCTCGCCATACTCAAGCGGCAGGGGCGGAGCAGAGTTGCTGCGCTCATACGGAATGCCAAGGCCCCCACCAAGGTCCAACCGCTCAATCGTGTGCCCCTCGGCCCGGAGGATGCGGGTCAGGTCAGCCACCTTGCGATACGCCGCCTCGAACGGCGCGAGCGAGGTAAGCTGGCTTCCGATATGCACATCGATCCCGACCACGCGCAGACCGGACAGGCGCGCCGCCTCGGCATAGATCTCGGGCGCGCGGGTAATCGGGACGCCGAACTTGTCTTCCTTGCGGCCAGTGGCGATCTTTTCGTGGGTACCGGCATCGACATCGGGGTTCACCCGAAGGGCAATGGGCGCCACCACGCCAAGGGACCGCGCGACCTCGTCAAGCGCGCGCATCTCCGGCTCGCTCTCGACGTTGAAATGCCGGATACCGCCCCGAAGCGCCGTTTTCATCTCGGCCCGGGTCTTACCGACGCCGGAAAACACGATCCGTTCGGGATCGGCACCAACGGCAAGCGCGCGGCGATACTCCCCCTCGCTCACCACGTCGAACCCCGAGCCGAGATCGGCCAGAAGCTTGAGCACGGCGAGGTTCGAGTTCGCCTTCATCGCATAGCAAACCAAATGCGGCCCCCAGGCCAGCGCATCGTCGAACAGTTGGTAATGCCGGGTCAGCGTCGCGGAGGAATAGCAATAGAACGGCGTGCCGACCGTCGCGGCAATATCGGCGATCCGGACGTCCTCGGCATGAAGTTCGCCATCGCGATAGATGAAATGGTCCATAGAGATCCCGGCAGCGGTCAATCGACAAGGGTGAATAAAAAACATCGGACAGCGCGGCCCGGTCGGTCGGCTCTCTAGCGTTCGGTGACGCCGATGGAAAGACGTCAGCCGGTGCCGATCACACCGATTGAGGCAGTCCCTTCAAGGGAAATGCCGGGGGTGGGCGCGGGCGCCTCCGGCCTCGGCTTGGGCGGTGTCGGGGGGCCATCCACCCCACAGGACGCCAGCGCCACAAGGGCGGCGAGAGACACCGTCAAAACGGCGATACGACTGGAAACCAATTGCCAACCCTCTCCTTGGAGTTTCTTGCGCCACGGACAAACGACCGCCCGCGGATATCTGTCATCACCGGACGAGCCTACCTCATGCCATCGCCGGGCGCCACGGACATGCGCGGAACCGGGCCGAGCGGGAGCACGCGGACGAAACGGAAGGGGTCCGCAGGCCCGCTTTTGGGGGAGGATATACCCGGATTGAGCAAGGCACCCTGGGCGCGGGACAAGGCCGAAGGCCGCCGCGCCAGCGCCGGACCGGCCCA